>JAGROY010000040.1 GCA_020439995.1 Verrucomicrobiia bacterium | reverse complement strand
CTCGAATCGTGAAAGTCGGGCTAGAGCAGCTAGAGCAGCTAGAGCTTAGCCGATAAACACTTTTATTGACTTATCAGGTCGCGGGCGGCGCGGCGGGCGCTGGGGTGGGATCTACTTAGCCCCACCGATATGTCGCCCGAGCAAGATCCCGAAAACTCCGCGATCTTCAGCCCCCAGGCGCTGCTATTCAGGAATTTCGGTTAAGGTTCCGGGAAGCTGTGTATTTGGGTGCGCGTTAGAGTAGCATGGGAGAATGGGTGGGGATGCGGGCGAAATGAATTTCCCTATCGAACATCGGCTTATGTGGGGCACTTTGCTCCGGCGCGTTGACCAGCTGGCATGTCCTGAGTTCCTTCTCGCTTCATTGCGAATCAATAGTGCGCTGTAAGTGCATTTGATTGTTGGAGGTCGACTCCTATTTTTTTGCAGTATGGAGCTGTGATTCCATTTGTAAGTGCTCCAGTTCTATTAAAATTATATTCTCACCTTTTGTATCTGAGTGTCACATCTAGTTGGAGTTGATAATGAGGGGATTGCGATTTCTTTGAAACGATTGGCATGGAGGCTGCGCTACTTTGGGGCATTCCTGTCAGTAGGTAAATCACCTGATGGGAGTTAACCAACGAAAAACAAACAAACCCGAATAAAGAAAGGTAAAATACAATGGCAGAAGCATTATCACGCGCAGAAATCGAAGAGATTGTCATCGAGAACGCAACCAAGCATGAGAAGTATCGTGAAGCCTTGCTTGCTGATCCAAAGAAGACGGTTGAGACTCAACTCAACAACACTCTTCCTGAGAACGTGACAGTTGAAGTGGTGCAAGAGACTCCAAACAAGATCTTCATCCGTCTGCCTCACGTTGTTGCAGAAGGTGCAGAGCTATCCGATGAAGATCTCGAGCAAGTTGCTGGTGGTAAGGACGACACGTACAGCTGTAACGAGTCGATCGGCGGCTTCAACACCCGCAACGAGTTCAGCGCTTCCGTATTCTAAGATTATTTAGATTACTTTTGTCGGCTCGTCCCCGGCCAAATCAGCCCCTCTCTGTGCATAGGTGCGGAGAGGGGTTTTTGTTTTCTTGCTGTTGAATGGGAATTGGT
Source organism: Verrucomicrobiia bacterium (assembly GCA_020439995.1). Lineage (GTDB taxonomy): Bacteria > Verrucomicrobiota > Verrucomicrobiia > Verrucomicrobiales > DEV007 > JAGROY01. Next base: position 9,076 of record JAGROY010000040.1, on the reverse strand, counting down.
TAACCGCGAAGACGCAAAGCCTGAGGGAGTTGCGAGGAAGCGTGGGTGCAAAAAACGCACTGTGCCTAGGCGGATGGCGACTCGATGACTGCGTAGGCGTTGTGGTTGTGAATGCTTTCGAAGTTTTCTGCTTCGACTTTGAACCAGCGGATGTTCTCCTGATCGCGGGAGCGGGCGGCGACATTCCGAACGAGGTCCTCCACGAAAACCGGGTGATCGTAGGCGGCCTCGGTGACGAATTTCTCGTCGGGCCTTTTCAGCAAGCTGTAGAGTTCGGCGCTGGCGCATTTTTCGACCAGTGCGACGAGATCTTCGATCCAGATAGGATCCCCGAACCGCACGGAATAGGTGACGATCCCCCGTTGATTGTGCGCTCCGTGTGCGCTGATCGCTTTTGAGCAGGGACAAAGAGTGGTGACGGGAACTTCGACCGTGACGACGAAGTCGACATCCTCGGCTGTGGCGTTTACTTCGAAGTGCACCTGGTAGTCCATCAGGCCTTTGGCTCCGGTCACGGGAGCCTTTTTCTCGAGAAAGAAGGGAAACTCAAAGTGGACGTGAGCCTCGCGGGCACTGAGGCGTTTGAGCAGTTCGGTCGGGATCGCGGCCATGCTGCGGACGTCCAGAGTGGGGCCATGAGCATTGAGGACTTCGATGAAGCGGCTCATGTGAGTGCCTTTGTACTGGTGAGGTAAGTCAACGGCCAGGGCGACTGTGGCTACTGTCTGCTGTACGGAGTTTGCCTTGTCCCGCACGGTGATGGGGTAGCGGAGATTCTTCACTCCCACACGATCTATCGCCAGGTGGCGATCATCGTGTTCGTTTTGGGTGTCGACGAGTTCTTTCATTAAAAGGTCAGGTCAAGGTCACTCAGGGTGAGCGCCTGGAATAAAAAAGTTTGCCCCGACTAAAGGGCAAACTTCTTGCAAGCGCGATTTCCGCGAAAGTGTAGCAAAGAGTAAAACTCTAAGTCCCGGGCCCTGCTAGCGCAGCAAGTTCAGTGCACGTGCCTGTTTGATCGCGCGCGTGATCTTGCGATGAAGCTTTGCTGAAACGCCAGTGGTGCGGCGAGGAAGAATCTTTCCGTTCTCGGTAGTGAACTTCGAGAGAATCTCTGGATAATTGTAGCTTACTTTTTCCAACGGGATGTCGAGGCGACGGCGCGGCATGCGGCGGTTTGCTCGACGGAAGTTGGACATTCTCTCTCTTGTCTTTGGCTCCATTTGAGTGCGTGTAGTTTGGGAATTAGTCTAGATGCGCAATAGTAGTTGCTAGCTGAATCAGCGAAGTTCGCGGTGAACGGTCCGGCGCTTCAGCGCTGGGTTGTACTTGACTTTCTCAAGTCGACCTGGTGTTCTCAGGCTTTTTTTATTGCGCGTGGAGATATACCGCGACGGGGATTTCCCCTCGGCGCGGGCCTCTGTGCATTCCAGAATGATAGTGTCTCTTGGCATGGGAAAGGCGATTATAGCTTAATCTTTGCTGTCATCAAATGAATCTTCCCGATCATCTTCAGATTCTCCGGAACCGCCAAAAAGTGCCTGCATGGGGCGGCGGAAATTGCCGTTCATGTTCTCTTTTTCGACTTTTTCCTGACATTCTACTGTGAATCGGGCAAATGGGAGGGCCTCCAGGCGCTCGCGGTTGATCTCTTTTCCTGACATTTCACAAATGCCATAAGTTCCAAGTTCGATGCGCTTCAGCCCTTCTTCGATTTCATAAAGGGCATCCTGTTCCTGTGACAGTAAGCTTAGGGCAAAGTCGCGGTCGTAGGCATCAGAGCCGGCATCTGCCTGGTGCATTCCATAGGCGGAGGCTTCGCTTCCCTCGGCACGGGTGCGCAGGTTGTCCCGGGCGACACCACGCATCGAGTCGACCAGCGAATCCCTGAGATCCAGCAAGCGCTGACGCTGCATTTTCATGAAGGGAGCGTCTTTCGGGCTGTTCCTTGGCTTGATGATGAGTTCTTCCTCCTCGTCGAACTCCTCAACTTCTTTGGGCTTAGCTTTTGCCGCTGGCTTTGCAGCCTTTTTGGCGCGTTTCGCTTTGGGCTCAGGCTTTGCGGCCTTCACCGCGCTCTTCGCTGCCTTTTTGACCGTTGATTTCTTCGCTTTCGAAGCCTTTTTCGTTGCTGCCTTTTTGTTAGCCATAGTCACAGGGCGATTTTTTCACATGAAACATTTCCGGCAACCAGCAATCATTGGCGGCAGCGGATCTTTGAGGGCCGGAATTCCTACGCTCAATGTCCAATCGAGGCAAGGAAAAACGAGTTGTAGAAAAACGAGGCTTAATGTGTTGGTAATCAATGATGCAGGTGATTCATTGCAAGAAATGGCATCGATCTATTGCGTCTGGTGGAACTCTGGTGACTTCAAACCTGCAAGGGAGCGGATGGAGATCAAGGATGGAACGGCCAGAAAACCGGGATGAGGAAGCTGGCGATGATCCACAGAATAAAAGCCAGCGGAGCGCCCGTTCTGGTGAAGTCAAAGAACCGGTAGCCACCCGCGCCGTAGACGTAAGTGTTTGTCTGGTAGCCGACCGGGGTAATGAAGCTGGCGCTGGAACCAAACATGACGGCAGCCACAAAGGGTTTGGGGTCAACGCCCAGTGAAATTGCCGTCTGGATCGAGATGCCGGTCATCAGCAGGGCTACGGCGTTGTTGCTCATCACCTCTGTCAACAGTGCGGCCATCAAGTAAAATGCTGCCAGCACCAGCCAGGGGCCCGCATTGCCTGCGGCGTGACTGACCAGGCTGGCGACCACTTCCGCAGCCCCTGTGTTCTCCATGCCTTTTCCGACTCCCAGCATGCCGAAGATGAGGAAGATCACGCGCCAGTCGACGGCACTGTAGGCTTCCTGCGGATCGATACAGCGGGTGAGGAGGGTGAGCAGCACGGCAGTCAGTGCGAGTGGAGCAACCGGCATGAAATCGAAAGCTGCGAAGATTACGAACACGACTAGCGCACCGATTGCGATTGGGGCCTTGGATCTGCGCAGGCTGCGCTGGGAGGGTTTGCTGAGATTGACAAAATCCTTCTCGCCAAAGAGCCGGTTCATTTGCTCGGGCGGGCCTTCTACCAGCAGGGTGTCGCCAAATGCCAGTGGCACGTCTTGAAATTGCTCCCGTAAATTGACGCCGCGCCGGTGCAGCGCCAGGATAATCACACCAAAACGCTGCCGGAAATTCAGTCGCTTCAAGGTTTGTCCGACCAGTGTCGATTGCGGGCCGATGATTCCCTCCATTAATATTGCTGAGTCGGTGCGCACGTTTTCCAGGCCAAGTTCAGCCTGCGGTGCAAAATCGATCCCCTTGGTCTCGTTGAGGTCGACAAGGCCGGACACACGGCTTTTGAACAACAGCTGATCGCCGGATTCGAAAACGATTTGATTCAACGGAGTGCGCACCGTTTCCCCTTCGCGCATCACTTCAATGATCCGGACTTCGCGCATTTTTGCCAGCGGAGTGTCCGCCAGGGGCTTGCCTGCGAGCGGGGAGTCGACCGAGACGATCGCCTGAGTCAGAAATTCTTTGCCGACTTCGCTTTCGAACAATGTGGACAAAGTGACGCGATCCGGCAGCAGACGTCTGCCGATAGTAGCCATATAAACGACAGTAATGGCGACGAAAGGTAAGCCAAGCTGGGCCACCTCGAACATGGTGAAGTGCACCCCGCTCTTCGCTGCCACTCCTGTGGCCAGTACATTGGTGGAAGTGCCGACGATGGTGCACGTGCCGCCTACGATGGCCGCATACGAAAGTGGTATGAGAAAGCGGGAAGCCGTCAGGTTGTGCTTGCGACACAGCGAGAGGACGATCGGCATAAATACCACGACCACGGGTGTATTGTTCACGAATGCAGAGAGGGGAGCTACCACTACCATGAGTACGATCAGAATTCGAAACTCGGATTTTCCCGCGAATCCTTCGAACCAGTGGCCGAGCGCCTCGATCGTCCCTGTGCGTTCCAGCGCTGCGCTCAAAATAAACATGCACGCCACGATGATTGGCGCAGACGAGCCGAAGATATACTTTAGATCATCCCCTTCGAGGATCCCTGCCAGCAGCAGCACCACGAGTGCCGTCAGCGCCGTCAGGTCTGGTGCCAGCCACTCGCGGATGAAGGAGGCGAACACCACCAGCACCGTTAACCCGAGAAAAATCTGTTGCCACGTTTCCGACATTCACGGCCACCCTATCCAGAAATCTTCTCTGGATGCCAATGAATTTCGTGATGAATGCGCGGCACCATCCCGCTCATGTGATCTCCGGGATTGACCGATTCCGTTCCCGGCGGAAACTACCCGAAAACGAGCATGCAGCAGTTCAACTATCCAACGACCATTTTTTTTGGCGAAGGTGCCATCGAGCGTCTCGCTTCAGTCATCGGGAAGCGCGGTAACAAGCATCTCCTCCTTGTGACGGATGCCACCCTTGTCGGCCTTGGTGTCGCTGAGGATGTGGCTGGTACGCTGCGCGGCAGTGGCGCTCAAGTGACTGTGTTCGACCACGTGCACCCCAATCCAATCGAGGATGACGTGCAGCTTGGAACAGCTGCTTACAAAAAGAATGGCTGCGATGCAATTGTTGCGCTCGGTGGTGGCAGCCCTATAGACGTGGCAAAGGTGATCAAATTCCTCTCCACCCACGATGGCCCGCTGGCGCAATATGAAGACCGGCTGGGCGGCGATGCGCTGATCGTGAATCCGATGCCTCCCGTCTACGCCATTCCTACCACGGCGGGTACCGGTAGCGAAGTCGGCCGTTCCAGTGTGGTGACACTGGCCGCCACACAGAAGAAGACGATCTTCTTTGCCCCGCAGCTAATGCCTGACATCGCCGTGCTGGCACCCGAGTTGACCGTTGGGCTCCCGGCGCACATCACGGCTGCCACCGGCATCGACGCCTTCACGCATTGTCTTGAGGCATGGCTCGCTCCGGGGTTTCACCCGATGGCAGATGGTATCGCTCAGGAGGGGATCAAGATCTGCCTCGACTGCCTGCCCCGCTGTGTTGAAGACGGCACGGATCTCGATGCCCGCGGCAAGATGCTCATGGCGGCAACGATGGGGGCTACCGCATTCCAGAAAGGGCTCGGCATGATTCACTCGCTGGCGCATCCTCTGTCCGCCCATTTCGGACTGCATCACGGTCTGACCAATGCTCTGTTGCTGCCTGCTTCCATTGAGTTTCTAGAAAAGAGCGATCTATCTGATGAGCAGCGTGCACGCCTTGCGGAAATCCAACGCTTGTTCCAGATCTGCGGCCTGGCGGGAGATTCTCTTTCCGCCAGCTGCCGTCAGTGGTTTGAGAAACTGGGCATCGTTTTCGGGCTTGCACAGCACGGGATACCTGAAGGTCGGCTTGATTTTCTCGCGGAAGAAGCGTTCGATGATCCGTGCCACGGCAGTAACATGATTCCCGTCAGCCGCGACGATTTGTTGGCCACCTACCGCGCAGCTTTGTGAGAACTCTGACGCTTGGTGTGCTGGTCTGCGATTCGGTAAAGCCCGAGCTGCAGTCAGTCGCTGGTGACTATCCGCAGATGTTCGAGCAGCTTTTTCGCGATTACCCTGTGGCAGGGTACTTGATAAAGTTGATCCATTATGACGTCCGCAGTGGTCGCTATCCAGAACGGCTCAGCGAGTGCGATGGTTACCTCACGACGGGTTCGGCAGCGTCCGTTAATGACGATGATCAGTGGATATTAGAATTGCTCCAATTCGTTCGGTGCCTGCACGCCGAGCAAGTGAAGTTGTTCGCCGTCTGCTTTGGTCATCAGCTCATCGGCAAAGCCCTCGGCGGAAAGGTCGAAGTTGCTGAGCAGGGCTGGGCTGTCGGCGTCCATGAGGCGACCGTCCAGCATCGGGAGCCATGGATGCGTCCCGCAGCCGATTCCTACCGGCTCATCAGTAGTCACAAAGAGCAAGTCACGGTAGTTCCTCCCGGCGTGATCGTCCTGGCATCCTCTCTCCATTGCCCCTGCTCTATGATGCAATGCGGTAGCCTTCTTGGAATTCAAGGTCACCCCGAATTCCGTGCCCCCTACGCACAGGCTCTGATGGACACGCGCACTGCCATCATACCAGAGGACACGCGAATCCAGGCCGCTGAGAGTTTCCAAGCCGCCCCTCCAGACCACTCGCTTTTCACCGAGTGGATTGTGAGGTTTGTGCTTTTCTGCGAGTGAAGGCCGCCGCTCACAGACGAGGCATCACGTTACTTCATCTTTTTGGCGATGGGGGCTACGTCGCGTTCTTTCATTGCGTCGGCGGCGCGCATTTTTTTGTCATTCGCAGCAGTCGTTTTATCCGCCTTCTGGTTCTTGTTCTTGAGGTTTGATTTTCGAGAATTGTCGCCCATGATTCAGTTATTTGGCAGTTTAGTAAGTGCCCGGCGGTCCCCGTGAAGAGATCGTAGGCTTTCGACGGAACACCCGTAGCGTTGCCTCCTTCGATCGAATTTTTCGTTACCTTGCGAGCCACTTCCTGAGTGCCGCTGCTTCGTCAAGTTGCTGACGGATCGTGGTCGTGCCCGCTTCATCCAAACCAAGGGAGTCAAGCCGGGCCTGTGCAGCTTGCGGATCGTCGGCGGCTAAACTCATTAGGGCAGATCGCGCCACGTTACGACGCTCGTCAGAGCCATCGATTGAGTGAATGTTTGCCAGCACCTGCTCAGTTGAAACAATTGAAACGTCCGAATGGGATCCTGCGATCAACAGGGTCGCTTTGTCTCTGTCCGGTAAGGTATCGAACCAATTCTGAACTGCCGTTCGATCGATTTTCGACCAGGCAGTTGCGACATTCAGAAGCCCGGAATTGCGGTTGTCACCTTCGGGGAGTTCCGTAACCCACTCACTTGCAGCAAGCGGATCCTGGCTGGCCCAGTTGACGAGTGGTCGCTCCATGTAGAAGCCACTTTCGGGGTGACCAGACTCCATGATGAAATCAAGTGTTTCGACTGGTGCGGTTTCTTGAAATTGTCTGACAAAAGCCCGAACTGCTTCTGGAGAAGCTTCCAGCAATGACTTCGCAACGGTGCGGACGCTATCCAAACTTGCACCCTCATCGATTCGTTCTTGCAGAAGCTTGCTGATATAGTGCTCTGCATTGCCAGCGGAAAGCGAGGTGCGCAGTGCTTCTTTTAGGATCCCCATATCTGAGTATTGGGCGGACTCAGATTTCCCGATCGCGGCTCCTTCAGCAACTCCCTTCAGCCAACCGTCTGGAAGCTGGTTCAGCCATTTCATCGCCGTTGCTTCGTCACGTCCCAGCCAGCCCTTTATTGCATAGTCGATGCGAGTGGCAGCGCTCTCGCGGAGTTCCGAATCGAGAAGTTCCACGGCTTCAATCGCAATCCCTGGATTGGGCACTCCTCTTGTGGAATCAAGAAGCTGGTCCATCATTCGCTGAGCGGTGTCTGGCGATTCTACATTCTTACCGACCCAGGCGATACAGCTCCGAAGATCCTCGTCGGACGTTGGTTGTAATCGCGATATTGCTTGACCGTCTGAGTGATCAAGGTGCGGCCACAATGCATCCAGTGCTTTGGCCGCTTCCGTTTTCGACCACACGTTGAATAAGCTAGTATGAACAGCCTGCTGAACTTCTGCGTCCTTCCCATTGCACCAATCAAGTATTTGATCAACTGTGCCCGAACTCCTGAACCACCCTGTCAATACCCGCTCAATTGCCTCATTTCGATCGTACTTCAGTTCTGCTAGTGGTCGAAAGTCGAGAGCCAGTTCAATCGCCATCTGTCCGTCCACTTCGCCAAGCCTGTGAAAGAATGCTGTGAGGGAACGGTCATCGCCTTTCCTCGATCGCAAAGTCTCAAACGCATCGAAGAGATTCTCCACTGGTAACCCTGTGGCCAATCCGGCCATCTTCAGAAAGCCATTCACATCATCCTCGTCGGCTGCGGCATTGACTGCCGCACGCCAGTCAGATGCTGCCCAACACTCCATAACAACCGCGATCGATGATTCAAATTCAGGCTCCGTCTTCAGGTAATTCAAGGCTTCGGCGGGCGCGATTTCGGCCCAGCGGCGGACAATTCTGGCGACTATTCCAGAGTCCGCCTGCGCCTTCAGGGAATCAAGCCACCGTCGAAGGTCGGCGGTGCCTGATCCTCTCAACCTTTCGTCCTCTTTCAAAAGTTCACCGAATGCTCCGCCGCCCAAATCGGTCTTCGATTCGCGGTCATTGCCATTGCCTGGCGAAACCGAGGCCACACTATCCCTTCCGGATTTCGCTGGCCGTTCCCAGAGTCCGAACCATCCAAGGCCAACGCCTGAGATGAACAACAACGCTGCCAGTGGAATTCGCGTGGTCACGCTATTGTTCATCGAGCCCCCCTTCATCGAGTCGCAGCAGGATTCGTTTCAAAGTATGATCTCTGAGGGCTTCATCTGAGATCACTTCCGCCCAGCGCATGGCTGCATCAAAATCTTTGACCTGAGTTTCACTCGAAATGAGTCCATTCACCATCCCGGCCACGGCTTGATCCCGCACGACTCCGACTTCAAGGGCGTCAATCCAGCTGGACGCCTCGGCAGGATTGCTTGCAACCCATTGAGTCGCTGTTTCCCGAATCATCTGATCGACGAAGTCGTGCCTGACCTCATATCCGCTCAGCCAATTCATTGTCGCTTCTGGATCTGTCTTTCCCCATGATGAGGCAACGTTGTACATTCCCATGAGCATGGTGCCTTCACTTTGAATCTCACTGAGGTAAGGAATCATGGATTCGGGATCAGAACGCGAGGCTTTGATAATCGAGGCCGCCAAGATGCGATCATGCTGTCCTCCAGGTTCGAGATTTCTCACCCATTCAAATGCAGCAGGCTGATCGCTCTCCACCCATTGTTTGGCAATTTCGGACAATATCCCTGTCTCCTCTTCTTTTTGTAAGCCCAGTTCATTGACAAACCTGAGCGCCTCGGTGGGATTGGAGTGTCCCAACTGCTGTGCAACTGGCAAGCCCAACTGTTCCTTCATCGCTCCTTGGGGCATGGACACGAGCCAAGCCTTGGCATCGTCTGGCGACATACTTAGCCACTTTAGCATCGCCTC
>JAGROY010000039.1 GCA_020439995.1 Verrucomicrobiia bacterium | reverse complement strand
GAGAGTAGGTCGTCGCCAGTTTTTACCCACCTTCCTTAGGAAGGTGGGTTTTTTGTTGTCCACTAGCTGAACCAGGAGTGGCCGCTTGTGGTACCCCAGATCTTGCCATCTCCCGATACTTTCATGCTTTCAATCGTTGTTGGGCTTATAATCTCTCAGAAGTACTTTATTCTACCAGCTCCACATTAAACTGTTCATTTCTCTCCTGCTTCCGAAACTTGACTGCCACTGCGAGCATACATCTCGTGCCCTTTGCGTCCCTGCAATTCTCGACATCTCGAAAAGTGGCCAGAGCGAACCTTCAAAGGCGCGGGCTTCTGATTTCGGGGAAAAATTTATCGCCGAGATGTGACTTTCGAGTATTAGATATCTATGGGGAACACTAGCAACCGGACGAAGATGATTAGCCGTTGGTGGGTTCGATGTGCCTGCCTTTGGGCCGCAGTGTGGATTGCTGTTTTCCCGAATACATCGGGGGCGCTTGACTATGCGGAGATATCTTGGGGATTTGATGGCCGCGTGGTGCCTGATCAATTCAATTTGCTCACTGTGGTTGTGAGAAACCTTGATAAGAAGCCGTTCGATGGCGTCGTGACTTTGGAACGAACCCAGGGCATTGGGAAAATCGGTGGGACTGAAGTGAAGGAATGTTATTTGGAACCCGGTAATTCTAGAATCCTTCAGTTTTATCCGAGAGTCACCGGACTGTCTCAGTGGCAGCTTCGTGATGGGGTGGGCCATGCGGAGATTGATCCGCCGACGGAAGGGCTGCCAGCGATTGTTCGTCTCGTTGATAGCGAAGATCCACTCAGGCTAAGTAAAGCTCTCAAAGCATTCCCGCATCAGTATTTTCCCACATCGATCTGTGGCACCACCGGGCTTTTTGCTGCAGTCACTGACTATTCTCCCGCTTTCGCGCCAGCGCAGAAGGTTGCGTTTGTTGAATGGTTGCTTGCCGGAGGGCGACTGCACGTATTCCTCAGTCCAGACGATCAATTCCCGGATTTTGATGATCCAAGATTGGAGATGACCGGGCCACAGTTGGCCGTCGGGAAATCTTTCAAACAAAAAATCGGTAATGGCACCGTGACTTGGCACCGGAGAACAATCGCAAATCTTACGACTGCTGAAGCGTCAGCCGTTGAGCCAACGCGCCTTCCGCTTGATGAGCGCAATTACTACGGCTCTATCGATACAACAATTTTCCATGATCTCCAGGATTTGACGCGCTTGGATATTGCCTGGCCGGTGGTGTATCTGTCGGCCATCACCTACATTATCCTGCTTGGCCCGGGGCACTATTTGTGGATGAGGCGTCGGCCTCGTGACTACAGAATGGTTTTGGTCGTACTGGGGGCTACGATCGCTCTTTTTGCTGCGCTGTTTGCCTACATTGGCAGACGTGGCTATGGTGAAAAGACGCAGGCGTCCACGGTTTCACTGGCACGACACATCGATGGAACACGGTACGATGTCACCAGCTGGGGCAATGTGTTTGTTACAAAGGGCGATGACTACAAACTTCTGCACTCGTCCATTCACAACTTCTACTCAACTGGCGAAACCTACGAGAGTGTCGGCGCAACGTTTACCAACGGCAGGGACGGTAGAATGGAGACGGAGATTCCTGTGTTTTCCAGTCGGACATTCGTGCATTCTGGAGTCCTTGATGGCATGCCTCGGCCTGAATTGCTAAGTGACACAGGCGTTGGGTTGAGTCGGTCGATAGAGTGGAGGACGATCCCAGGAATTGCGATTGCGAATGCATGGGTGCGATTCAGAAACTCAGTGTACGAGGCCGATTCGATATTCGCCGAAGGAAAAATCAAGCTGACAAACGCACGCCTGTATCACCCAGTTGAATCTGATTACAGTTCTTACCCCGTACCTGATCGGACCGAGGATGCTGAGCAACTCCTGGGATCTGGGCGACACTTGTTCCATCGAATGCTGGCAATGATGGAATACGAGAAGCCAAAGTGGGTGCCGTTTCTGGGGGATGATGCCATCGAACTGTATCTCCTCACATCGATGCCTGAAAGTTTCAGGCTGACAGGAGATCAGATTTCTACCCAGCAGGGTGTAACCCTTTTCAGATTCACCTATCCGGCGCAGAACCAACCATGACAAATCCAACATCAGAGCCATCGCCTCTTCCCGTTCGCGGAGCGGCAACCTCGACAATCGTGGGGGCCGATTGCTGCTGTAGGATCAGTAATCTCTCCCATTCCTACAAAGCGCATCAGGCAGTAAAAGATGTCAGCTTCACCATAGGCAGGCAATCGATTCACGGGTTCGTCGGCCCGAATGGTGCCGGAAAAACCACGACCCTGAAAGTACTGGCGACTTTAGTCAAACCACAGCAGGGAACCGTCACCATGTTCGGGTTTGATGTTGCCAAAGACTTTAAAAAGGTGCGCCGACGCGTTGGATACATGCAGGATCATTTCAGTATGTACCGGCAGATGACCGTGTTCGAGTATCTCGATTTTTTTGGTGCCGCCTACGGGATCTCTTCGGCGGAACGCACACGAACGATTGCTGATATCCTTGCGCTGACGGACATGGGTGGGCGCCGCGATGATTTGATCCGGGGGCTCTCCCGCGGGATGCAGCAGCGTGTCAGTCTCGCTCGTGCACTGGTTCATGATCCTGATCTCTTACTTCTTGATGAGCCAGCCAGTGGTCTTGATCCCCGGGCTCGCATCGAACTCATGGAGATCCTTCAGGAACTTCGATCACTGGGGAAGACCGTGTTTATCAGTTCGCACATTCTCAGCGAGCTGGCGACGCTCTGTGATTCAGTGACTATTGTCGACCGTGGTGAAGTTCGCTACACCGGTACTATGCGTGGTCTTATGCAGCGTGACGATGCCTCGGCAGGATACTTAATTGAACTGGCGAATCCACATGCGGGAGTTACTGAAGCATTGGCCGCACTCGGTGGTGTCATTTCGGTGGAACCTTTGGAAGGGGGACCGTCATTGCGGGTGACTGTCGATCGCGAACGGATCGGTGCCAATGTTCTTCTGCAGACGGTTATTCAGTCTGGCGCGGAGATCGCTGCTTTCTCTGAAGACCTGAAACAATTGAACCAAGCCTTCATGGACCTTACAGAGCCAGGCGTGCGTTCCTGATCATTTGTTCATTATGTTTCGCAGCGCTACACTTGCCCTGTTCAATCGATCTCTACGCGAAGATACGCGAAGAGCGACCCCTTACTTTGCCAGGATGGGACTGGCAGCCCTTATTCTCCTTTTCCTGGGCATGGCGCATATGTCGAGTGGACTACAGAGATCCAGCACTGCGGGGCTCACATTTTTTACGATGGTGATCTGGATCAATGTTGTGTTTTTCACTGTAGTAGGCCTCTCCCATTTCTCCTCGGCGATCACTGAGGAGAAAGAGGATATGGCACTTGGCCTATTGCGTATGACGAACCTGAATCCATTGTCGATCCTGCTTGGGAAATCGACGAACCGCCTCTTCGTTGCGTTGCTGTATCTCCTGGCCCAGTTTCCGTTTACACTGCTGGCGGTGACGCTAGGCGGGGTTTCCACTTCGCAAGTGGTGGCCGCATATGGGGCGCTGGCGGCGTATATCGTCTTGCTGGCAAATCTGGGTCTGTTCTTTTCTGTGCTTTGCCGGCGCACTTACACTGCGGCGTTCCTATCGTTTATTTCGCTGGTGGTGAGTGCTGTGATCATCTGGATCGTTTACGCCGTCGTCCAGATGCTGCTGGGTGCTGGTTTACTGCTGGATCCCGATTCGCTGGAGGCTCGTCTGCCTGGGATGCTGGCAGAATGCACTGTCGCCTTTCGTCTGGCCGATGTTCTCTCGACGGGATTTGCTGGCGGACCGCTCTGTTCTCAGGTGGTCTCAAATGTTGCCGCTGCGTTGGTGCTGTTCCTAGCGAGTTGGCTGACTTTTGATTCGGCGACAAGAAATCAATTGGGTGTCGACGCCGGTCCGGCTCGTCCGTTGACCTCTGCGAGGTCTGTGCCAGGGCGGCGACGTCTCTTCGCTCCCACTCGCCCCGGGATGAGGGCGGTTTTCTGGAAGGATCGCCATTTTCTTCACAATGGAAAAACTGGCCTATTGTGGAGATTGCTGGCTCTTGCCGCTCTATTTTTCGGCGTTATTCCGGGCATCGCTTACATGATGGAATCCAAGTTTTGGGCTGAACCTGTAAGCTTTGACCGCTTTACCAGAACTATGAGCGGATACGGGTTTTTCGTTTTTTGGATTTCGTTATTTCTTGCGGTGCTGCAATTGTGGTTGCTGGCTGGGCGCATTTTTCGCGAAGAGATTCGCTGGCAGACGCTGTCCAGCCTAGCAATGTTGCCGACCTCCATGCGAAGGATCGCCTACCAGAAGGTAGCGGCAGCGCTGACTGTCGTGCTGCCGATTGTGGCATTCCTCGTTATTGGGCTGTTGATGGAAATGGATGATTTCATGGATTTCCTCGCCGGGGTTCTTTCTGGAAATGGCGAGGAATCGGTCGCGTTCTTTTGCGGAATTTTTTATGCCATTGGCCAGGTGGTTCTGGGTACCCACCTCATCGCCTGGCTGTCGATCCAGCTTAAGTGGGGTGCGTTTGCTCTTGGTGTCTTTGCAATTGTGATCGGTAATATGGCCTACGGGATGTTGTCAGTGGTAACCATCGATGCCACTACGGGAGGGATCGCCATGCTTTTCATCGGCGGCTTGGCGGCGTTTGCTGCATCCGTGGGATTACACGAGGCCATCGGTCTCGGCCTCAAATCCTCGGCTGCAAAAGAATGATGGATCGACGTTCACCCAAAACGAAGGGTTGGCTAATCACGGCAAATGGGAAGCCGGATTTGAACACGGATGAAAGAGGGTATTCCACAGACGCGCACGGATCGACAGGGCTGGCGCTACGAACGTAGTTTATTCCTCCCTGGCGATGCTGTGGTATTGATCAACGCCCGGATTTTCCAGCTGCGTTGTCTTTCCGTCGCTCCATTGGATTTCGACTGAATCGATTCGCGTTTCCTGACCCAGGCCAAAGTGCACCTTGTTGGAATGTTGGGACGACAGGGACTCGCCGGTGATGACGGGCTTCACCCAGATACGGGAGCCCGCTTTGGCCCTAACCGTCGCACCCATCGCAGTGGTTACTGCGGGGACGTGCAATCCGATCCAGTGATTGCTGGTTTCCTGTTGATTACGGAGGATGTGCAGGCGTTGACTCAGTGTCTCCGTTCGGTATTCGATGGCTAGCAAGTCCGGCTTTCCGTCGTTGTCCAGGTCCTCGCTGATGATCGAGCGCGAATCGAATTCGAATGCGGAGCCGAGCAAGAATGAAGCATTGAAGAACGCCTCGTTCGGGCGGTTGAGGAACAGCACATTGTGTTCGAATCCGTTCCAGGAGAATTCGCGGCCCAGTTTTGTCCCCAGTTCGCTTGAGAAAAAGGAATCGAGCACCGGGTTTGGCTTGGAGTTGCCGGTGTAAATATCATGGCACCAGTAGCGGGTGCAGTAGTCCTTCGCTGAATCGCCACTGAGATGGCCGTTCGCCACGTAGATGTCAGGATCGCCATCGAGATCGAAATCTGCTGAGGTGCATCCCCACGACCATCCTGTGCGGGCTGCTGTTCCTGTGTAGGCGTTTTGCTCGAAGTGTCCGTTTTCGCGCCGCAGATACAGTCGATTACCGAAGCTCATCGGTGCCCGCATTTGTTCGTAATGTTCGAATCCCGGTCGGCCGACACCTAGCGAGTCGAGTCTGCGGGCAGTCGTCGAACTCATGCCCACCATGTAGAGATCCAGCCGGCCGTCGCCGTCAAAGTCATCCAGGCGGTGTGACATGCCGAAGCCATGGTGCTCATCCACCCAGACATCTGTCACCTCGACGAAGGTGCCATCACCTTTGTTCTCATGTAAGTGCAGTCCCGAAAAGTCTGCCACTTGCACTAGATCTAGAAGACGATCGTCGTTGAGGTCGACCAGAGAAGCGCTGAAGGTTCGACGTGTGCGCGAGTTCGCAAAACCGGCGGCTTCAGTGATGTCTGTGAAGTTGCCCTCGCCGCCATTAGCCAGCAAGTAGTCCGGTTTGCCATCGTTGGCGTCGTAGTAGGGCGTTGGCATTGCCCCCTCCGCGTAAGGGGCTTTCCACTGGCCGACGTAGAGATCGAGGTCGCCATCGCCATCGATGTCTCCCGCCGTGAGTGCCTGTAGGTTCGAAAGCTGGCCTGCTAGAGAAATCCTTGGCGCTGACGAGAAGTGTCCGCCCTCTGTGCCTGCAAAAAATTGCAGCGAACCATCTTCGAGAGATCCGCCCACGAAGTCGTCGATCCCGTCGCCGGTGAAGTCTGCGATGATTCCGGCTCCGCTTGGCCGTTTCGGGCCCTGGGCGAGGAAGGCTTCCTTTGTAAAAGTGAAATTGCCCGTGTTCCGGTACAGCAGGTTGCAGCCGACCATGACGATTTCAGACAAACCATCACCGTCGAGGTCGCGAACGATCAGCGGGCTGATACTTGGATAGCTCCCGGGGGCTTCGATTTTGGGATCGATCGGCGGCAGGGCGGTGAATGCTGGGCTTCCCTTGCGGGCAAACAACTCGACGCCCAGCGCATCGATCTCTTCCATCTCAGGCTTGCTGGTGGACACAGGCTGGAGTTTCCAGGCGATATTCAATTTGCCCCGAACGATGACGCGCTGGCTGTTGTTGCGGAAAAGCGCATTGACCTCAAAGCTCACCAATGACCGCGCTCCTGAGGTCTCAGTGGCCGGCACAAAGTTGGTATGATGCCATTCCGTCTGGGCAATGTGCCACCCAGCTGACTCTAAGTCTTGCAGCATTTTCACGAACGCTCCATGATCGAGTGTTTTTCGCGGCTCCACTAACTTTGCCGCATGGATGTCCGGCACTCCCCAGTCGACTGGCGGCTGCGGTGTTGCCTCTCCTGTCACCAGTCGGGAGAATGGGAGTTTTGTCAGAACGGCGAACGCATTCCCTTTCCGCATCTCGTCCCAGAGCTGCACGATCACTTGCTCGTGGTGCTGGGCATCGACTTCGCTCGCAAAGACGGTTGAGTCAAGCTCGCTGCGTTCGGCCGCCAGGGCCTCTACGGAAGCCGCTGATTCCTGAGTTGGGGGGGGGGCACTTTGCAAGTGCGATTCGTCACTGCAGCCTAAAAGAATTGCGAGGCAGAATGCTGAACTTGCCACAAAGGCAGGGGATGGAAAATCCACGCCGGATCGATTTGGGTTGTTGTGGGCGCCGGGAGTGCTCATTTTGAATGGGGGAGGTAGAATCTCGAAAGTGCGAACGGAAGTCAAGGAAAGTAAGCCGAGGGCGATTGTTGCGATTGTTGCGAGTTGGAAAGGGGGCGTGAGATGCGCCGCATGCATTTTGAATTGACCGCGACCTCCAGATCGTTCACACAGACCCGAAGTCTCTCCACTCCCCCGCCGATCTCGCTCATCTCCGAATCGAGCCCCCACTGACGGCGTCCGAAAAACTATAGATCTAAAAAATCCCATGCAAAGATTCCTAAAACTTCCAATACTGTGCGGCATTGTCGCCGGATGCCTTGGGCAGCAGGCCAGTGCTCAGGATCAGCAATTACTCGCTTACTGGCCCTTCAACGATTCGGATGATGATTCCGTTGCCATTGATCAGGTAGCTGGAATCGAAGGCGAGATCGTCGGTGCCGTTTATGCAGATGATGCTGAGCATGGCAAAGTGATGGAGTTCAACGGAGCCTCGATTTACATCGCCGATGCTTCGTTCATGGACCCAGCCGGCGCGGCAAATGCGATGACCATCACCTTCTGGCAAAAAAACACGGATACCCCGAACTCCAGCAGTTTCTGGGCAAATGCGCTCAGTGGGGATCGTGGTATCCAAGCTCACGTACCGTGGGCAGGAACGACTGTCTATTTTGATGCGTCCGGTTGTTGTGGGGCGGGCACTCAGCGGGTGAACTTTGATGCCAATATCAACTTTATCGACGAATGGCATCACTGGGCGTTTATTAAAAACGAGGATATCAAGCAAATTTACATCGACGGGGAAGTGGCATTCGAAGGGGATGCCACCGATCCCTTGTGGGAGGACTTTACCGAATTGTGGATCGGATCCGGTGGGGGCGGTGTCAGCAATATGGCAGGATTCATGGACGATTTTGCCGTTTTTCAAGGCGGGTTGACTGCCGATCAGGTAGCGATCCTGGCAGGTGGCGGTACTCCGCCTGAACTCTTCAGCGATGAAGACAGTGATGGCGACGGCATGACTGACATTTACGAGGAAAACAACGGCTTGAATCCCGCTGTCAATGATGCAGCTGAGGACCTCGACAACGATGGTTCGACGAATTTCGCCGAATACACCAATAAGACGAACCCTCAGAATCCCGATACCGATGGCGACGGGCTCAAGGATGGGATCGAGACAAACACCGGTAATTTCGTAGATGCGTCAAACACGGGAACCGATCCCCGTAGTGCAGACACAGACGGTGACGGGCTCAACGACGGTGTCGAGTCGAACAGCGGTGTATTCGTAAATAAATTTGTCAGCACCGGTGATACGGGTACTGATCCAACGGCGGCCGACACGGATGAAGACGGGTTCAGCGATGGTGATGAATTCGAAGTGGGAACCGACCCAACAAAGATTGATTCCAAGCCGGATCAGTTCTTTGCCGTAACTACGGTGGAAGGCCTTGATGCAATCGACAACCTTACCACTGCAAATGAATGGCTGGCCGATGACACGTTGACACGCACTGAGGCGCAGCACCTTGCCATCAACTACGAAGGCACGGCCTGCCGTGGAGTATACCCGAATCCGATTCCATTCGATCACATGACCGATCCGGCTGAGGATCTCGATCTATTCGTCGTGCAGGGAAAGGCGTCCGTTTTCGTGCCGCGCTCCGGCGTTTATACGTTTGGGTTTGGTTCTGACGATGGGGGATATATCGATGTTGACGGTAGCAGGGTTGCGCAGTTCAACGCGAATCGTGGTCGTGGAGTTACTCTTGGGCAGATCTTCCTGAAGGCGGGCTATCATGAAGTCAACGCAGTGATGTGGGAGAGCGGCGGCGGTAGCTGCTTCGATGCCTTCTGGGCAGCGGGTGCTTTTGAGGCGTTCGATTCCGTTGAGTTCAGTTTGATCAAAGCCACGAGCCTTAAACCTGTCGACACTGACGGAGATGGCATGGATGATAATCTTGAGTTCGCGTATTTCGGTGATCTCTCGAAGGCAAGCGACGGGGATGAAGACAGTGATACGGTGTCGAATGGCACTGAGTTGATGAACGGCACCAGCCCTCTTAGTGACGATTCTGACGGAGATGGTCTCAAGGACAACGTGGAATCGAATACCCAGATTTGGGCAAGCGCTGAAAATACTGGCACCAACCCTCTGACAGTCGATAGCGATGGGGACGATCTTGCTGACAATGTGGAAACCAACACAGGCACCTTCGTCAGTGCATCAAACACCGGCACGGATCCAAATAAAGCAGATACCGATGGAGACACCTTCGCCGACGGGGCCGAACTCGATTTTGGAACCGATCCGACAGATCGGCTGAGCTTTCCTAACTCACTACTTGCTTACTGGGACTTTGAAGATTCGGGAGACGACAGCAAAGCGGTTGATTTAGTCGGTGGCTTTGAGGCTGAAAGCACGGGAGCTTCGTATGTAGATGACCCAGAACGCGGATCGGTTGCCGATTTTTCTCAAGGCGGCGCTTTCCATGTGACTGACGCCTCATTCCTCAACCTCGCTGCTCCAGCTGACCAGATCACGTTTACGTTCTGGCAGCACAATGACGATACCGTTAACTCCTCATCGTTCTGGGCTTTGTCGCCCTCTTCGAGTGGTGGAGGCAGAGGTGCCCAAGCTCACGTGCCCTGGGATGCGAGTGGAACCATCTATTTTGACACTACTGGATGCTGTGATGGTGCCACTCAGCGGGGCAATTTTGTGCCGAGCATCGATTTCTTGGATGGAGAATGGCACCACTATGCCTTCGTCAAAGACGGCGAAAACAAGAGTGTATACATCGATGGTGAGTTGGAATTTGAGATTGTGAACACCGGAGCCCTCCCCGATGATTTTTCGGAACTGTTCATCGGAAGTGATGCCGGAACCGCTTCTCTAGCGGGACAGATCGATGACTTCGCAGTTTTTGCTGTAGCTCTTGATGCATCACGAATCAAGGAACTCGCGGAAGGTGCACCTGTTCTGGGTGGCACCAAGGCTCCGTTCCAGATCTTGCGAGTGGTGCATACTCCTGACAAAGCCACCATCACCTGGGGCTCGAAGAATGGTAAATCCTATTCGGTTCTTTACACTGCCGATATGCAGGAATTCATCGAGGCCACAGACGGCGTGGAGTCCGCAGGCGATGAGACATCCTACGATGATGACACCCTCACTCCTGATGTTAAAGAGCGCTACTACCAGATCCTCGAAGAGTGACAGGTTTGAGGTAGCGTCTTGCAGTGAGGCGCGTGTTTTTTTCAAAGGGCATCCGGGCGGCAAGTGCTGCTCGGATGCTCTTTCTGTAGTCGTCGCTATTTGACGATTGTCAGGCAGGGATATCGCGTGTGAAAGTAAACTCCTTTGTAACGCCGCAGTAGGTACTCAAATGCGATCTCCGGGCTAACGTTCGTGATCTGGAAGGCTTGGGCGATTGATTTCGGTCCATCGTCGCAGACGATTCGTCGCATGAGAGCAACGCTGCAAGCATCCGCTCTCATTACCCCTTGGATGACGTATATTTCGTCAGTAAGAAGATCAACGCCCTGCTTTTGCAATCCACGGCCGAGCGTATCAAAGGCCCGGCAGTACTCGACTCCTTCCTCTGGATTGGAAAAAGCGGCGATTCCTTTCGCGTCTTCGAGGAACTCTGGGGGAAAGGACATTTTCGGCGCTGTGTGTCCACGAGTGAGCATTGCCTGTTCAACATCGCTTGCAGTCGCGTCTGCCCAGCTGGCAGCGAGGCGTTGATTCTCCGATGCTGCGAGAGTGCGGCCATCCTTGAAAACAACCAGATCGTCTTTGTAGAAGTCGAGGAACTTTGCGTGCTGTTCAGCCTGTCGCTCCCTGGCCATATCTGCGTCTTCTTTGCAGTACCTGTAAGCGATGCTTGAGTTCTCCTTCAGCATGGCTGCGCGCAGCTCGGCATCCCTGTCTGGGGAGAAATTGTTTAGAAGTTGCTGGCTTCCGGACCAGTGCCAGGTGCCTCGCCATGGTACCAGTGCTCCGTAGATCACGGCTCCCTGAGTGAATGCAGGCATCTCAACGCCGACTTCGACACGATATTCCCCGGCGCTCACGATGTTGTAAAGAGAAATTGAATCGACTATTTCGCCGCTCCTTTTTGCATCAAGAACTCGATACGCAGCCACGTGCCGCTCCCTCCAGCTTAGGACATCGTTTCGGTCGTCACCTGTCAAGTTGAGCAATTCGACAAGAATCTCGGTTGCTCCCAGACCACACCATTCCGTGCAATGCTGGCCAATAAAATCTTCGAGTATCCCAATCAGATCTTCGGCCTCTTGCCCCCCTCGTTCGCTCAGGAAAAGTTCCCAGAATACACGGAACAGGTAAGACTGGCTCGCCAGCCATACGAGCTTGCCCTTGATTTTGTGAATCTTTTCGTTCTCCGTGCTTAGAAACTTCTTCACGCCGGAATCCCTTGGAATAGGAGCGAAATGCTCCGCCAGAAATTCGCTGGCAACCTCGGCCATGGTGGCCAACTCCTGAGAGTGCGGCGGGAGCGTAAGTGATTCGAAGAATGACGGGATGGTAATCCACAAAAGATAGCGCAGGCGCCTGGAATCGAAAGGAGTCAGTGGATCTGATCCGCTATCGGGATCTACAAACAGCGGCAGTGGCGAGCCGAGCCGTTCCTCCTGACAGGTCTCCAGAGCCCGCCATAGTCCAATGTCGCAGTGAATATCCTCGGCCCATTCGACCAGCATGACCGAGATCGAGGCCATATCTTCGCTGCCCAATTGCGCAATGGGAGACTGGAAATCCTGACATGTCTTAACCAGAAGCCGCCGTAGTTTACTTGCGATCTCTGCAAGATACTTGTCCCCTCGACCGGTAATCCGGCGGGGTCTTGTCAGTTTTAAAAGTTCTCTCTCATGATTCTTCATTGGCCACCATGAGCCGATTTAGATCAATGTTGCAACAGTGCTTTTCGAATTCCTTCAAAGCCAGCGTCTACTTTTCCTGTGTTCCCAGGCCGGCCGAACAGAGTCTTTCGTAAAGCCCGTTCTGTACGATGAGTTCCTCATGCTTTCCTGATTCAACGATTCTGCCGCCTTCGAGAACGTAGATCCGGTCAGCGGCGCGGACGGTGCTGAGGCGGTGGGCGATGACGAATGCGGTTCGTTCCGAGCGCAGGCGTTCCAGCGCTTCCTGAATGAGTTGCTCGGTTTCGTTGTCGACTGCGCTGGTGGCTTCATCGAGCAGGAGGATCGGCGGATTTTTCAGCAATGCGCGGGCGATGGACAGTCGCTGGCGCTCGCCGCCGCTGAGCCGGGTGCCGCGTTCCCCTGGTGTGGCCGCAAGTCCACCGTCCAGTTTGCTGACGAAACTCTCAGCATTGGCGGCGCGAAGTGCCTCCCAGATTTCACTTTCGGTTGCATCGGGTTTCGCCAGAAGAAGGTTGTCGCGAATGGTGGCGTCGAAAAGAAAGCTGTCCTGCGTCACATAGCCGATGCGGTCGCGCAGCCATTCTTTTGATATTCCTGCCAATGGTTCGTCGTCGAGCAGGATGCGGCCGGCATCCACTTCATAGAATCGGGTGAGCAGGGCGAGGATCGTTGATTTTCCCGCTCCCGTCGGGCCCACGAATGCGATGGTTTGTCCAGGCAGGGCTTCCAGATTGATGGCGTCAAGCGTGGGACGCGAGGAACTCTTTTCGTATGAAAAACGGACGTCTTCGAATCGCACATGACCGCGCAATGTTTCTGGTCGTGTGCCTGTGACCAGATCTTCTTCCTCATCCAGATCCAGAATGCTGAAGATGCGTTTTCCTGCAACCATTCCGGAAACGAACAACTGGGTGAGCGGGTTGATGCGCGAAATCGGATCGTAGAGCAGCCCCCAGGACATCAGCACGGCGCTGAGCACACCCAGAGTCGTCTCTCCCGTTGTGATCCACCATGCACCAAACGCGATCGTCACCACGATCCCTGACTCGGCCACCAGTGAGACAAATGGCCAGATAAAAGCGTTGGCCTTTACCACATTCATCTGCGCTCTCAGCACCGTGGTGCTGGCACTCCCGAATCGCTCCGCCTCTTCAGGTTCCACGGTGTAAGCCTTGATTTGACGGATGCCTGCAACATTGTCGTGCAGAACGGAATTGAGCGTGCTGCTGGCTTCGCTGACCGCCTTGTAGCGGGGTTCTGCAAGTTTCTGGTACAGGCGGGTGGCTATGGCGACTACCGGCAGGGGCGCGACTGTCAGCAGCGCAAGGCCCGGGTTCAACCAGAGTAAATAGCCTAACACTGCGCAAAATTGCAGGAGTCCACTCAGCCCTTGATCGATCGCTCCGACGATGACGCGCTCCATGGCAGGGACATCCGCCGCTACCCGGTGCATGATGTCGCCAGTGGGTTGCTTGTCGAACCAGTGCAGGGGAAGCCGTTGAATTTTCTCGTAAAGTTCCCGCCGCAGATCGTGAATGATACGCTGTTCGAACGCGCTGTTGCACAGATTCCGTCCCATCGAGATCAACTGCCTGGCAGCAATCGCGCCGATCCCCAGCGCGGCCAGTGGAATGATGCGGTCGAGTTGTTTGTCAGGGATTACCTGGTCGATAAATTCCTGCGTGACTGCAGGCAGCACGACAACGAGCAGCGTGCCGACCACGGCGAGCCCCAGTGTAGTGGCTGCGTGCCAGGGGTAGAGCGCCGTGTAGCGAAAAATACGAATAAGTGTAACCATGAATGGAAGGCGCAGGGATCAGGGCCGGGTAAATTCCTCCCATGCCGAAAAGAGACCAGGGGTCATAGGCGATTGAGTGCACATCATCGGCTCGAAGTAGGTGAACAATTTTTCAGCAGTGGCGATCCAGTGCGACCGTTGCGGTTCGTCGGCAGCTCTGCTCAAGCGGACAAGATTGCGTGCAGCCAGGGCATTGCACGACAGAATATCGGAATCAAATGCCGGACGCAGTCGAAGGAATATATCTGACCGGCTGTGCGAGATTTCGAAGAATGCCCCAGTCGCGGGATCAAGGAAATCGTCGATCTGCTTTTGTTGGAATACCTGTGCTGTAGACAGCCACTTCTTGTTTCCTGTGGCTGTGTAGAGCGCCAGGCTGGCATCGACCATCGATGCATAGTCGTCGCAGGTACCGTCGATGTCTGAAGCACTGCTGCCGAGCCAGGATCGCCGGATCGCTGTGGATTTGTGATCGATCATATTCTGAAACAGAAAGTCGATCGCTGTGGTTGCCTGTTCGAGAAGCTGTGGTTGCTTCAGCGCTGTTGCTCCCCGAGCAAGTGCGGCGATTGCGTAGCCGTTCCAGCTCACCAGGATTTTCCGGTCAACCATCGGTCTAGGCCGGGTGGACTGGTATTTCCTGAGGAGGGAAAGTCCCCGTTCATAGACCTCTGACGCTTTGGTTGCCGGAATGCCTGCCTCATTTGCCGCCTCATCGAGTGCGAGTTTTTCGAACAGGACATTCTTCCCGGCCAGTTTTTGTCCTGGATCAGAGCCCGGTGGCGTGTTGCCACCAGGGCGGATGCCAAAGTGCCGCTTCAGCAGGATTCTGGCATCGGCATCCATGCTTAGAGCAGTGTCGAATTGTTGCTCAGTCCAGCAATAGAACGCACCCGGAGCGGGTTGCGATGCATCAACGTCGGGCAGGCTCCCCGCGTCTTCCGATGTGAAAAATCCGCCATCAACGTTGTTCAGCTGAGTGACCATGTAGCGGAAAGTTTCGGCCGCGATCTCTTTGTAGAATGGATTCTCCGTAGTTGCATACAGCTGCGCATACGTTTCACCCAGCAGGGCTTGATCGTAGAGAGCTTTCTCAAAACTCGGTACGCTCCATTGTTCATCCTGCGCGTAGCGGTGAAATCCGCCGCCCACGTGATCGCGGATGCCTCCTGTGGCCATTTTCTGCAAAGTGATCTCAACGAGCTTTCCAGCCTGCTGCCCGGTAGAGGTGCTGCCGAACTGCTGGGAAAACTGGTGCAGCCACTGGAGCGTTGGCGCGAGTGGAAATTTCGGCACGGACAGGGAGCCGCCATAGACGGAGTCCGAATTTGAAATGACCTGCCGGACGAATAATTCAAGGTTGTCTCTTGCGAGAGTGTTGGTGCCTTCGGTCTCCGGCTGGGCATTGATGGTTTCCTGCATGCGTTTCGCATCACGCGCCGTTTGTTTTGATAAATAGCCACCGGTATCACGCCGCCAGCTTGCAAGTACATGGTTGAGTGCAGATTTCAGCGTTTGACCATCCTGCCGCCCGGCACCTTCATTTGGCAGGTAGCCAGTGCCATACATTGGAAGCCGTTCTGGCGTCAGGAAGATATGAACCGGCCATGAGGGAGGTTCATTTACCAGTAGAAGGTAGCGTACGCAGGCGTTGTCCAAGGCAGGCCGTTCCTCGCGATCGACGAGCACGCTTACGAAATTCCTGTTGAGCAGGTCCGCGATCTCGCCAGTCATGAAGCTTTCCTGCTCGATGGCGCTGCATGACGGACTGGTCGAGTAGCCAATATTGAGAAATACCGGGCGGTTCAATTCCCGTGCTCTCGCGAACGCCGCATCGCCCCATGGGTACCAGTCGACCACATTGTCCGCATGCCTTTGCAAGTAGGGAGATTTCTCGCTAAGCAGGCGCTCAGCTTTTGGCGCAGATTGCCCGTTTACCCGATCGATCGGGACGGAGAGCATGATCCAAAGGAGTAAAAATCGGAGAAAGGTGGCCATAAAGATGCAAGTCAAGGGTGCATCATTCCCGGAGCGATGACAGGGAAAAATCCTCAGATCGCGGCTGGTATTCGATTGCGTCCAGCGGTAGAAAGCCTGCTATGCAGTCGTTCTTCAAGCGCTTAGCCGATGCCGTTCCCGCGATTCTCGTCGGGGTTGTGTGCACCCCGTTTTTGTATGCCGTCGATACACGGCCCAACATCCTCTTTGTGCTGACTGACGATCAGGCACCGTGGGCGGTGGGGGTGAATAATCCGCAGGCGAAGACGCCGAACATGGATCGCTTGTTTCAGGAGGGAGCGCAGCTGACGAATATGTTTGTAACGACGCCCGTTTGCAGCCCCTCGCGCGCGTCGCTGATGACCAGCCGCTACGGTTCTGAGTTGGGAATCACGGACTGGATCAACAACAAAGTCGAGCCGGGCCTCGGACTGAGTAGTGAACTTCCGGTGTGGCCAAAGCTGCTGGCGGAATCGGGCTACCACACCGGACTTGTCGGCAAGTGGCACTTGGGAATCGAGGATCGCTTTCATCCAAACAAGTTTGGGTTCCAGTATTTTATGGGCCATCGATCAGGAGGCTGGGCGACCAAGAATCCTGAGTTGGAAAAGGATGGCGAGGCACAGAAATTTGATGGTCTCACCGTGGATGTGCTGGCTGACCATGCGATCGGATTTTTGAAAGAAGCGCCTAAAGACAAGCCATTCCTGCTCTGCTGGCACACACGTGCGCCGCACACTGCCTGGTTGCCAGTCGCCGATGAGGACTGGGCTCCTTTTGAAAATCTGGATCCTCAAATTCCCAATCCGGATTATCCGAACCTGGATACGGAGCGGGTGAAGAAGATGACCCGCGAATACCTGGCCAGCGTTCGTGGAGTCGATCGCAATTTAGGGCGAGTGTTGGGGGAGTTGGATGCTCTGGGACTGCGTGATAATACAGTCGTAGTGTTCACTTCCGATCACGGCTACAACATGGGGCACAATGGCATCTGGCACAAGGGCAACGGTCACTGGGTGCTGAAGGCACCTCCTGCGGCCACGAAGAACGTCCCCAAAGGTCAGCGCCCCAATCTCTACGACAACTCGATTCGCGTCCCCGCCGCCGTCCGCTGGCCCAGACACATCAGCAGGGGAGGAAAGGTAAATCGCACGCTTCGCAACATCGACTGGTTTCCAACGCTGCTGGATATCGCAGGCGTCGATCTCCCGGCCAATGCTTCACTGCGCGGTCGCAGTTTCCTACCGCTCCTGCTCGGAAACGACGTGTCCTCCTGGAATGACGACCTCTATTGCGAATACTCGACGCACCATCAGTCACGGACGCACATGCGCATGTTCCGTACTCCCGAGTGGAAGCTGATCCGCGATTTCCTCTCGCCCGAGCGGGACGAACTGTATCATCTGGCCGAAGATCCTGCGGAGCAGAACAATTTGATTCTTTCCTCCGATCCCGTTGCGGTCGCGATGAAGCAGATCCTGGACTACCGGCTGTCTGCGGCGATGGACGCAGCGGGCACGCGACCTCCGGCTGCGCCGAACGGCCCGGGAGGAGTGACCATTCATCCTGATTATCGCAATCAGGTGCTCGATGCGCTTTCGCGGGCGGGCAGCAATGCAATGCAGTTGCGGCAGCTGCTCCAGACGACAGCGGCATCCTCCGATGAGAACGAAGCAGCGAGTTTTCTGATCGCGTTCATGCCTGAGGATGACCTGCTCAGTCTCACTTCAGACTACCTTTTGGACAATATTCGACTGGCACTGAAGGTGCGCAGCGAAACTCCGTGGGCGTCCAGTGTGCCTAAGGAACTATTCCTCAATGATGTTCTGCCCTACGCCTCCGCCAACGAGACACGGGAGAACTGGCGCCCGTTTTTCTACGAAACTTTTCTGCCACTGGTGAAAGATTGCACCACGGCTGAAGAAGCGGCGCATACATTGAACCAGAATATGTTTCGTGTCTTGAACGTGAAATACTCGACGCGCCGTCGACGCGCTGATCAGGCTCCCTTTGAATCGATCGAGCAGGGGCTGGCGTCGTGTTCCGGCCTGTCGATCATGCTCACCGATGCATGTCGAGCGGTCGGCATTCCCGCACGTCTGGCAGGAACTCCTATGTGGACGAACAAGCGGGGGAATCACACCTGGGTCGAAATCTGGGATCAAAAATGGCACTTCACTGGTGCCTGCGAGGCCGATCCGAATGGATTGAATCGCGGCTGGTTTGTCGGCTCCGCTGCACAGGCGGATGCAAGCAATTGGCTGCACCGGATCTATGCTACCTCGTTCCGCGACGGCGGAACCACATTTCCATTTCCATGGCTGATCGACCGCAGAGGTTTTCGTACCGAAAAGCAGCCAGAGACCATTGTGAATGCAGTGGACGTGACTGCCCGCTATACGCCCAAAGAGGAAGCGAAGTCAGGCTTCAGCAATCTCATGATTCAAGTGTTCGAAAAGAAAGGTGGCCCGCGAGTTGCGGTCAATGCCAACATCACTGCTGCATCGGATGGTAAGCAAATCGGGCAGGGGACGACCCGCGACCATCGCCACGACACCAATGACATGTTCGAAGTCGAGGCAAAGCTTGGTAGCAGCTATGTTGTAAATATTCGCTGGCAGGATGCTGATGGAGCGCCTCAGACTAAGTCAGTTCCAGTGAAGGCATCCGAGGCGCAACAGTTGGTAGAAATCTTCCTTACGGAGTAAACAGGATTCCTGTTCCGTTAGGCAGACCAGCACCGAAAGTTGCGCAGCGGCTGCTTGCCCCCCAGGTACGGTTGCTGATGTTGGCCGTCGGCCTGGGGGATGGCTGTAGCTTAGACCTTAGACGAAAGTGCAGTGCTGCCTTTCTCGCCCGTCGCGCCTTCTGATTACTGGCGTCGGACGCGGTAGTACAAGAAGGAGGGAGCATCCTCCGGGTCTTGCGCTTCGTAAGTCGTCTGCTCTCCTCCGCTGGGAAATGAGTCCGTGAGTTCGAGCCAATTCTTCATATCCTCGGAGTAATCGACGGCGAAGTCTTCACCCTCTTTGGAATTCCAGGTGAGAACTACGGATGTGGCTTTGCGTTCGACTGTCTTAACTTCAAAGCGAGAAGGGGTAGTTCCGGGTTCGGAGACCATGGCTTCGGCCACTTCATCCCCGGTGAGCGAGGTCTGGTAGATGCGGACATCGCTGAGATAGCCGGCCCAGTTTTCGACACCTTGACCCGCGAGGTAGAGAGGCATGATATCTTGTGGCGCAGCGTCTGCAAATCCTGATCCCATCTCTTCGCCATTCTGGTAGTAGGTGAACTCAAGACCGGATTTGACGATTGCGTGGTGCATCCACTCTCCCTCCGGTAGGTCGTCGTAGTCGAATCCCTGCACATTGTTGGTGTCCCATTCGAATCTACTGGTGGTGAACTTTACGAACTGGCGCGGAGCAAATTCGCCATTGTCGGTGTTGTAACGATTGCCAAAAATAATATCATTATTTGGTGCCTGCTGCGAGTTGGCCCAGAACATCCAGGTGAATCCGTTTTCATCGGTCATTTGCGGCAGGGAGCCGGTGCCCAGGAATACGTATGCGCCTGTGTTATCCGTGCCGTTGAAGCTCGCGACGGTTCCCCGATCGGCGTCTTCCAGCCACACGGATCCGTCAGTGCCAAGCCCGCCGCTGTCTGCGTTGAAAATCTCACCGTCCCAGCCGCGTCCTGTGGCATCTTTGGTGATATCTCCTGCACCTTCGTTGAGCGGCCACCAGCCGAGCAGAGGGATGTTGGGCGTGTTCGGGTTGACAATGCGAATTCTTACTGTTGTTTCGCCGGAATCTTTCCCGTCAGTTACTGCGATCACTACGGAGTTGATTCCTGTGTCGCTCGTTGAAGGCGTTCCTGAAACGACACCGTCGGAACTGACGCTGATCCAGTCGGGGCCGCTGGTTTTGGAGAATGTCAGCGGATCGCCATCTCCATCCACCGCTTCACCTGCAACACTTTGAGAGTATGCTTCGCCAGTGCTGCCTGTGTCCAGTGCTACGGGGTCTGACAGAAATGTGGGAGGGAGATTTTCAACGGTCTCCTGAACGACCAATAGATCGTCAAACACAGCCGTGACTTCATCACCCGCTGCGCGGGCCTGACCCGTGAGTACCACGCTGAATAAGCCAGGGAAGTTGGTGAACTGGTGCGAGGCAACTTCCGTATCTTCATGCAGCAGCGTCACGTTGATTACTCCTTCAGCGATCGGGTCAATGCGGATCGCCATTTTGAAAGATCCCTCATCACTGTCGATAGCGTCGAGATCGGGGATGTTGTTTCCACTGCCAGTCGGGGAGAGCGTTCCTAATCCTCCGTCATCGCGGGCGTTCCATGACCATCCGGTCTCGCCCACGTTCTGAGAAAAGTGCATGTAGTGGGCATCATCACCGAGGATCCATAAACTCGAACGCCAAGCCGTGCCACCGCCAGTCAATGAAACCCGGGTTACGCTTACTTCTGTCTTATAGGTTGAATTGAATTCGACTCCTGAAACGAGACTGTTGCCGAACCAGTACTGATCTTCGGTGAAGCCACCCAGGACGAGCTGACCGTCTTCGACAGCCGCCGGGTCGTAGCCCATCGGTGCATCGTTCTCAAGCCCCTTGGAGCTTGCTGTCCATTTGTCGAGACTACCGGAAAAATCGTCTTTGAAAACAACACCAGCCAGTTCGGCGTCGGGGTCGACTACCAGGATACGCGCTTTGGTCTGTGTGCTGGCGGTTCCATCAGAAGCTTCGACGACTACCACGTTTTGGCCTGTGTCTTCCACAGTCGGGGTACCGGAAAGAACTCCGGCGGCACTAACAGTGACCCAATCGGGGCCGCTTGCTTTTGAAAAGGTAAGTGTCTCATCGTCCGGGTCATTAGCTTCTGCTGCAATGCTTTGAGAGTAAGCGGTGCCCACGTTCACTTCAGGTAGCTCGAGATTTGGTCCGCTGAACAGGGGGGCGATATTTTCTTCCTGAGTAATGGAGAAATCGTCGAAGACTGCATTGACTTCGTCACCGATCGCTCGGGCCTGGCCGGTGAGGATGACTTTAAAGGTGGCGGGGAAATTGGTGACGCGATGAGTGGCTACGTCCGTTCCATCGTGAACGAGGGTGATCTCAATGGTCGTGGCATCGATCTGCTTTGTCCTTATGCCCATTTCGAATTCGCCTTCTTCGGCATCCAAACCGTCAAGATCAGCGATGTTGTTGCCTCCCCCTGTCGGATTGAGGGTGCCGGTGCCTTCGTCGTCGCGGGCATTCCATGACCAGCCGTTTTCACCAATGTTTTGCGAAAAGTGCACGTAGTGGCCTTCGTCGCCGTAGATCCAGAGACTTGAGCGCCAGGCTGTGCCACTGCCCGTCAGCGATACCCGCCTGACCGAGATCTCCGTGCGCAGTCTTTTGTCAAAATCCGCAACGGAGACGAGGCTGTTGCCGAACCAATACTGACTGTCGGTGAAGCCGCCCAGTGAGAGTTCACCACCCGAAGTATCAGGCGCGTCGTAACCGGCAGGCGCATCGTTTTCGAGCCCTTGGGTGCTCTCAGTCCAGTTTCCAAGGCCGTTTGAAAAATCATCTTCCAGAGTTGCTCCGTTGCAGACTCCAGACAGCAATGCGAGCAAACCTGCGGACACACGGAAACCAGTATCGATCAGACAGAGGTATCTTTTCATGAGGAGATCAGTGTGGACTTAATGGCATCAGGTTCAAGACAATTCTCTCTGAAGCTCAGGTCTCGCCAGGTCTTGCTATTGCTGCTTGGAAAAGCGCCTTGGCGGTTCCACTGTGGTGGAAAGTTTGCGAACAATGTTAACAACGTTCGCTAAGAGCAATCTGGGGTTCATGAAAAGCGTAAAGGCACCTGTTATTTTTATTCTCGTCTATGGAGCAATTCTCGCAGGGCCCCCGGTTGTTAAGGCCGAGGAGGCCAGCGACTATTTCATAAGTCCATCCGGACTTGCGTCAAACCTGGGAACGCGGGAGAGTCCTTGGGATATTAAGTCGGCTTTCGAAACTCAGACGATTCCCGCGGGGGCCACGCTCTATGCTCTCCCTGGCGTCTACCCTGAGAATTCTGGGACGAGTGCCAACTTCTACTCGATCAACCACACCGGGATTGTCATTAAGCCGCATGAGTCGCGCTACGATGATCCTTACACGGTAGAGGTGCGGGCAGGAATTCAGTTTGCCGCAGGTTCGAATGATAATGTGATCGAGAGCTTCGTCGTCACCAATCCATCGGCGTTGCCTCTTGCTGAACCTACTTCCGCCGGATCTCCGTACCCGGGGCATCCTGCATCGGCACCCAAAGGGTGGGACTTCTGGGCGGCGGGCGGCACTTTTACCAGTGCCACGAATAAAGGAAACTCCTTCCGGTATTGTGTCGCAAGCGGCGGTGCCGGTGGATTTTCCGCGTTCCAGTCAAGATCGCTGACGATCGAAGGGTGCATTGCCTTTGATACTGGATGGGACGCGGTCGATCGCAGGCATGGCCATTGTTACTACCTTCAGAATCCAAGCAATGCGCCGACTGATCGCAACTTCTTCACCTGCAACATCGGTTCGACCTCCCAGGATCGATTGCCCGATGCGGATGGCAGGCTGGTATTCAACTTTTTTACCACCACGCCAAACTTACAGAACTGGTCGGTGACAAATTCATACGCGAAGGGGTCAATCCTGTGCCAGTCCGAGAAGGCGCTCGCGCAGAACATGTTGTACTCGGACGTCATAGGGGAGGCGGCACGGATCGGTACTGCTCCTGGAGCCAACGGCGGGGACAATGCTTCGTGGGGCAGGCCGTCGAGCGCAGACAAAAACATCACCCTGCGGGACATCCTCTATGTGAACGGACGCAAAGTTGCCGACAATTGCAACATCACTGGGCTGTCGCAGACCAACATCCGTCAGGCGAAAACCCGGGCTGCGTGGTACGTCACGCAGATGGATCAGCCGGACGCCTTCCCGGTTGTCGAATTTGGAACGCATCTCGATGCTGTGTCAGAGCAGGTAGGGGATGAATACCGCCTGCACGTGATGCCGAACGATCCCAAACAGGCGCACGTTTACATCGTTGATTTCGACAACGACGGTAAGGTAGACGTCGACCTCGCAACTCACGGATTCGCTGGGACCTCTGACACTTATGCCTCTTTCCACTACAAGAATCCGGGGAACGTGATATCGACCGGCGAATTGATTGGCGGAACCGTCATCGCGTTGACTATCGTCGAGTCCAATCCGGTGACGTCGCTTCTGGATTCGACCGAGGCCTACATCGTGCGTCTCAAGTGATCGAAGCGATTGGAGCTTTGGGCGCTTTGGGCGAACCGGAAATGCGGAACCGATTCTCTGCCGAATGAAAAAGATTACGTTCGCATTGAATAGGATCGACGGACGGCCCGTCGAAGTCTCCATGATGGTCTATCGCTGCTTGCATGTGTTGTTGAAGAATGGCTCTCGGTCCGGATCGTTTTTGGCTGCGATTGCGGCCGCCGCGCTGCTCGGTGCCTGCGGCGATGCAGCCAGGGAGGAACCGATAGCCGATGCTTTTCGTTCAGTGCCTGACTCGAGCGAAACTGTTGATGGAGAGGTAGATCAGGAGCTGGAGATCACGGGTGTCGATGCCTCGATCGACCTTCAGAACACAGCCGAGCCTTCGATTGAAGACGGGATCCAAGCATCGGCTACGGATCCCAGGCCGATTCCAGTGGGGGAAACGCCTGCCTCCGCAGTCGAGGAAATTGTCGATGCACCCGAGGAGCCAGTTGAGGCCCTTCCAGACGCTCAAGTTGCGGAGAGTGTGGAGGTCGTCGAAAACGCAGAGGTTGAAGGGGACGCGGCAGAACTTTATCACGACGATCTTGCCCCCTATGGTGAGTGGCTGGAGACGGATGTCTATGGAGCCGTCTGGCAGCCCGCTGGTGTCTCAAGTGAAACGAGTGGCTGGAGGCCTTACACCGATGGTGCCTGGATCGATTCCGACGAAGGTTGGGCTTGGCAATCGAATGAGCCGTTCGGCGAAATCTGTTATCACTATGGAAGATGGGCGCTGCTGACGGACTGCGGGTGGGTCTGGGTGCCCGGGCTGGACTGGGCACCAGCGTGGGTCGCCTGGCGCGCGGCAGATGGCATCGCAGGCTGGGCTCCGCTACCGCCGGAATACGATCTGTCATACGTAGACAGCGGGGCGATCTGGGACGATGCCGATCGCGACTATGCGCCCGGTCCTCACTGTTACAACTTTGTGCATCTGCCCGACCTCACCACGGGCAACTGCCGCTCGGCCCTGCTGCCGGCGTCCCGCTGCGCCAGCCTGTTCGCTTCGACGAGGAGCTTCACCGGTCTGCACCGCAACGAACATCAGCGCATCTGTAACTCCAGATTGCGGGACAGGCATCCGGCCGCTCAGAAATTAAACCTGGGCCGCCATCATTCCAAACCTGTGTCAAAGCGGAGCACACGCTCTCACGCCGATAACCCTCGCAGAAAACGCGGTTCCGAGGCGACCAGAAAGCTAACTGCGGTACGGGTCGACAGAGGATGGCAAAGGGAGCCGCAAGTGGCCAGTGCAACACCAGCGCCAAGGCGTTCAGCTGGCGTCACAACGCAACCAGCACCTCCGTCTTTCCGGGAAAACCCTCGAGGCGTACGGAGCGCCATCGCTCAACAACAAGACAGCATATCGGGAACGAGTCGACAACGTCAGCAGCGCGCCAGTGATGTTCAGGATACCGGACGGCAGCGCGTGCTGACGAACCAGCGTGAGGAGGAACGCAGGCGGGAAGACGAAAATGCGAGGCTCAAGCGGGCAGCGGATATCGAAGAGCAACAGCAACTTCAAGCTCAGCGCGAAGAGCAAAAGCGCCAGCGTGCAGAAGAAAACGCAAGACGTCAGCGTGCCGCCAAAGAGCAACAGCAACGCCAGCTGCAAGCCCAGCGCGAAGAGCAG
>JAGROY010000038.1 GCA_020439995.1 Verrucomicrobiia bacterium | reverse complement strand
CGCGAATCGTGAAAGTTGGGCTACGCCACCGATGCGGCGTTCGAACTCGGCGATGTCCAATCACTCTTGCTCGGCATTAGAATCCGGTGCCCTTCAACGTTGCAAGAGGAAAACTGACTGGCCCTCAGTAGTCCAGGTAGTCCACAAGACACCGAAACTTACCGTGGGGTGGACGAGCATCGCGAGCAGAGACATCATCGCGTTGAGTGCTCCGGCATGACGGAGCTTTTTCGTATGGTCACTGTTCGTCCGGCAAGAAGGCGCCGTCAAGAACGGCGCACTCCGGATCGAAAGCACACGAGCATCCTCCGTTCGCAACTGTGTCAAAAAAGGGCGCTGAACCTTGTCGCGGAAAACAAAGTGATGGTCGGGAACGGTAAGGCCGAACGCTATGCCATCAGATCAACTTCTGCAATTGCGCTCTGACACTGCTTTCACTAGCAAATACAGGGCTTCGAGTCGGCCGCAATTCAGTCCGTTTGCAACGGCCAACCGGTGAGGCTCGCCCCAGATTGCCTCTACTTCCACCGCACGCCCTGCCAGGAAATCGATCAGGCTGGACGGTTGATAGCGCCCCATTCCGCAGGTTCGCTCCATATTCTCATCAATAAAGTCAGCTGGGATAGGGCACTCCAATCGCGCTGCGAGATCGATCACTTCCTGCATAAGGCCACGGGCAAGCTGAAGCAGGCCGGGGTCGCGCAGGATCTCCGAAACATCGACACCGCCCGCAGCAATCGACAGACCGTTGAACGGAATGTTCCAGACCAGCTTGCGCCAGCGTTCGAGAGCAAGATCCGAAACCACCTGCGATGGAATGCCTGATTCGACAAGCATCTGCTGCAACTGGTGCGTCCGGGTCATGGGACTTCTCTGGTATTCGCCTAGTGAAATCAGCCCCTGCGCGGTGTGCTCGATCACCCCCGGGGCAGTGCGATTGATACAGACGAAACACAGTCCACCCAGAATTCTTTCAGCTCCAAAATGCTCACTCAAAAACGACTCGTTGCCCAACCCATTCTGTAACGTCAGTACCATCGTACCCGGCTTGAGTAATGGGGGAAGCAGAGTTTTCAACGCCCCGTTGGCAGTTGCTTTGATCGCAACGATCACCAGGTCACAGGGCCCGATTTCCGCTGGCGTCCGGTAGCAGTTCACATTGTCCAAATGGAAATTGCCATCCCTGCTCTTCACGCGGAGTCCATGGTCGCGGACGTGGGCGTAGTCGCTACGCATGAGAAAGTGCACATCGTGCCCGTTCGCCGCAAGCCGGGAACCATAGTAACACCCCACCGCACCCGCTCCGACGATCGCAATGCGAAATTCTTTTGCGCCCCGTGGGTGCATCATGGTTTCACCCACCCGCTGCACACTACCTTGCTAATGATTGCCTGCCCGGCGCCGTCCGACTGGCTGGGAAAGCGCAACCTTACTATCACCTTCACTTCTGCACGATCAATGGGAATTCCGTCGTCCTCAGACTGCGTCCGTGGCATCTGTAAATCTTCGCCTGACACTCCCGCGCCCAATATGGCACCACTGTCCTCCTCGGCCTGTGCCCGGAGCAACCCTAACTTTCCTTCCAGTATCCCCGCAGTCTGCGAAGCCCGCAGTGCGTAGCCATAGCATGTTCGCTGGTTGTCAGGATCGGTCAGCCGGTAGCAGAGATACTCCTCTTCAGAAAAACCGTTGTTGTAGTAGTCATCTTTCGAAAGAGTGACGCGGAACTCCGATTTGCGGGCGTGCTGCTGATCTACGAAATCCGTCCATGGCACCTCGGAGTAGTTAACGTAGCTCTCCCAGTCGAACCGAAGACCAGAACTGGTTTTTTCGAACGCCAGCATGCGATCGGAATAGTCTCTGGTCGTTGCCATCACCCAGAGGAACCCTTCGCCTGGTAAGTCGATATCACCACCGGCACCGTTCTGCACATACCTCAGCTGGTTTGGCCGAAAAGCCACCCGCTCATAGTACTCCCGCATCCGGGGTAGCGACGCTTCGGGATCTCTCGTGAGCTCTGCCAATTCCTCGACAGTCGACGCCGAATCAACTTTCATTGCCAGGGACGAGGCGTCTTCGATGGAGTACACCTGGAGCAATCGCGACGTCATCGATTCGGGCTCGACGGGAACGGGCACCGCTTCAGGATCACCTGCCTTCATCGCATGCCAGGCCAGAATGGATACGGCGACGACTGCTGGCGCGGCGAAGACGAGAGCAGAGAAAAACATCCGCTTGTTGGTAGTACTCACCCGGATCTGCTCGACTTCCGCCTGAGCCTGAAGGATCGCCTCTTGCTCCTCCTTTGACATTTCACCGAAGCCCTCCATCTCCTCAAATTCGTGCAATGGTACAAACCGGTCCATCACATCGTGAAAACCGGACACCTCATCGTTTCCACGCTTCGCGATCGGGCGGACGTCGACGCTGGGGGCCTGCCGCTCTGTCGGCTCCTGCAGACGATACTTTTCCTTTAGCTCGTGGTCTCGTGCATCATCGGGCGCAGGGCCTTTGCGCAGCTTGGGATCAGCCAGAATGAAATCCCGGGCTCGCCCGAACAGCTGGCCGATCTTCGATCGTGGCCTCACTTGCACCGGAGCTGCCTCGTCGGGCGAAATTCGCTCGACCGGGCCATCGTCAATCTTCCCCTTGAATCCGCGGAATTCCCGGGCTGCGTCAGCCTGCGCCGCCCGCATGAG
The DNA here is from genome assembly GCA_020439995.1 of Verrucomicrobiia bacterium. Classification (GTDB taxonomy): domain Bacteria; phylum Verrucomicrobiota; class Verrucomicrobiia; order Verrucomicrobiales; family DEV007; genus JAGROY01. The sequence goes on along the minus strand of JAGROY010000038.1, from coordinate 13,088 downwards.
CACTGGCCTTACTTTGACCTCCTTGGCGATTTTGTGCGTGGGCTCTTTGAGGGTAAAGTTTCCTGGAGATCCCGCCTCACCGGGCTTCAATCGGGGCTCGGGAATCAATGTATCGACCGCTTTCGGAATGATGACATCCTTGCGCTTCTCCTTCACGATTTTCGCCAGAGGATCCCGCCGGGCAGACTTGGCTTTCGCCCGGGCTACGGGCGGGCGCGACACTTCGACCTCCCCGAGATCCTCAATCACCGCGACAGGAATGTCATCGTCGTCGTCAGCGCTCGCGATGGAAACACCATCGTCCGGAGCACCCAATTCAGCGATAAGCGGCTCATTTTCGCCAGGAGATTCCGCACTTCCCGTCAGCACAGCGGCCACCGGGATATCCTCGTCGGTCTCGACCGTCTTGATGCCAGCCCCAGAAACGGGGATATTCACTTCGACGGTGGCTGTCACTTTGACAGAGCCGCTGGATTCCACGGATTTTGCAACTGTTTCAGTAAGGGACTCGGCCGACTGATCAGAACCACTGACATTTCCATCATCCCGTAGGGTGAGTTTCGCCGTCGCCAACCGTGGTAATTTGACCGAGTGCGTGCACTTGGGGCAGGGCACGGACTTCCCTGCCGTCTCCTCGACTACGGCGATACCAGTGGAGCACTGTGGGCATGGATAATTCATAAACCGCTTAATACCAATACAATAAGCGGACCATCCGTTCTGGATTTCAGAATCGAAACCCAAGGTGGGAACTTGGAATCTACTTCTTTTTGTCCCAGATCCAAGGTAGAACATTGGCACGGACTGCCCAGTTCTGCCAGAGCGTCGCCATCGCACGAACGCGTTCTGGATTCTGACTGGCAAGGTCCGTCGTCTCCGTGCGGTCTCGCTCGATGTCATAGAGTTCCCACTCTCCCTTTGCCATAGTCGCGACCAGCTTCCACTTCCCATCGCGCACCGCCCGGTTGCCCTCGTGCTCCCAGAAAAGCGGCTGCGTCCTTTGCCAGTCGCCCTTCCCTGTGATGAGCGGCAAAAGGCTCACTCCTTCCATAGGGTGAATCGGCGCACCGTCGACTGCTGCCGGATACTCTGCGCGCGCCACATCCACACAGGTGGCCATAATATCAATCAAATGCCCCGGCTGGTGCTCGATCGTGTTCTTTCGATCGACCGCTACCCCGGCCGGCCAGTGAGCGATCAGTGGGGTGCTGATTCCTCCTTCGTGCACCCAGTGCTTGTAACGTCGGAACGGCGTGTTTGATGCATTCGCCCATGGCAACCCGTAGGCGACATAGGTATCCGCAGCTCCGGGCATGACGCCTTTGCCCTGCCGCACTGGTTTTCCATCGCGGGTGATCTTTGGTACCATGTCGAGCTGCAGTTCTCCTGGCTTCATTGGCATGGATGGCCCTGCATCAAGGGGCGGCCTCACTTTGCCACCACTACCCATTTCCTCCGCGCAGCCGCCATTGTCGGCGAGGAAGAGAATCAGCGTATTTTCAAACATGCCCTTTGCTTTCAGCGCATCCACCACTTTGCCCACATTCTGATCCATGCAATCGACCATCGCAGCATACACTTCCATGCGGCGCGACATCCAGGTCTTCATCCGCTCATCCTCCCAAGCCGGGGCCCCCGGATCGCGCTCGGTCATCTTCCACTCCGGCTTGATCAGCCCGATGTCGATCATCCGCTTGAGCCGTTCCTCACGCAGAGAGTCCCAGCCTTTGTCATACTTGCCCTTGTATTTCTCGATATCCTTCTCCAGCGCATGCATTGGCCAGTGCGGAGAGGTAAATGCCACATACAGAAAAAATGGATCATCGCCCTCATGCTCAGTGATGAACCGTGCGGCATTATTGCCGATTGCATTCGTGTAGTAGAACGGCTCTTCGTCCGGAGCGATCTGATCATTGTCGCGAGTGAGCGAATTCGGATCGAAGAAGCTGCCCGCTCCGTGAATCGTTCCGTAGAACCGGTCAAATCCACGCTGCCTGGGCCAGTTAAACTTCGGCCCTTCCGGCATTCGATGCCGAGTGACATGCCACTTGCCCGACATGTAAGTCCTGTAGCCGGCCGGATGGAGCACCTCGGCGATCGTGCGGCAGTGGTTGTTTAGATTCCCCTGGTAGCCAGACAGCCCGCGATCCTCCATCATGTGCCCCACCCCCGCCTGGTGCGGATACAATCCTGTCAGCAGCGAGGCCCGAGTGGGGCAGCAGCGGGAAGTATTGTAAAACTGCGAGAAGCGCAAGCCATCCGCAGCCAGCTGATTGAGCCTGGGAGTCTCGATTTCTCCGCCGTAACAACCGATGTCGCTAATGCCCATATCATCGGCCATCATTAAAACAATGTTAGGCCGATCCGCCGACGCCTGCGTCGCAAGGGTCAGCGCGAAGAAACAGAATAGTGAGAAACGGATCATCCGGTGACCATGCCACGGATCCATTCACCGGTGCAATCCAATTGATCCGACGCGCAGGCCAAGGAGCGACGAACTCGCACCCCAATCCGCTAATTAATCCAGGATCGCCCCGTTGGAGCTACCCTTTTCTACGCCGTTGCCCCAGGTCGATGGGCTGGGCTCGCAGAGTGCTACAACATCCGGCCTTGCGTTTCCGTAGCATTCGGATTGATTTTGCCCTGTGTCAGCAAACCTCCATCGTGGAACTCCCGGGCGTGCATTGGCGATCTTCGCCGCAGGGCTTGCCGGAATCGTCACCCTCTCGATCCATAAGTGGTGGGAGCGGAGCGACTTTGAGGAGGTGCGCTTCCCCACCGGGCTGGGAGACAAGCTCTACTACAAGCCTGACAATGAGGATTTCTCCGGCAGTCGCCTGACGTTGCGCCTGGACAATGGCAAAAATCAGCCGCTGTACCGACACAACGTCGAATCGGTCTCGAAAAAAGACGAGCGCATGCTCAAACAGCTCTGGCTACCAGCCAGCGAGCTCTGGCTCTACTCAGATTCCCGCCAGTCCGAGAAAGAGCAAAAGGAACGACTATTCTTGAAAACCGCCCCCGGGGAATACATCGAATTTGGGCTGTCTCCCCGCCCGGCGCAAGAGCCGTCTGCTTCAAAGGCAACTCCAACCGGGGCAGGTTAAGCTCCAACTGCTCGTCAAATGAACGCGACCAACGAACTGGAAAACGACCGCGCGAGCCTTAACCTTCAGGGCGAATTCCTCGGCGTGACTGCGCTTGCCTGCTACAGCGCACCTTGGCACCTCCAGATCGTACTGTTGATCCTCATCGGCTACATGTTCATCAGCAAGGTGCGCTCAAATTCAATGCGGGCGCGTCAACTTTTTGACGAAATGGAACGGGAGATCGACGACGATCACGAGCAAGATCACATCCTACAGGACTTTAATCGCCTGTTCTTTGGCTTCACCGTGGCGAAGCGAAATCTGGCAGCCTACTGGACTGGATTCTCGATCTACGCCATCACCTGCGCCTACGCGATCGCGAATACGATCGAGCACACGCGCCCGTGGTGGGAGAAATGGTGGTGATCCAGCATAGCCCGGCAGCACAAAACCACTGGAATCCGGCAAGTTTCACGGTATAGGAGAAAACAGAGAGATTCCCGATAAATTCGGCACGCAACTCTCGTAACACCAATAATGACCTTTATGGATCCCCTGTTAGAAATCCTTCACAAGAACGCCAAATACACAGCCTCACAGCTGGCAGAGATGCTCGCTGATGATGAAGCCGCCGTGGCGGCCAGGGTGGCGGCGTGGGAGGAAGATGGCACGATCCTGGGCTACCAGGCCATCCTGAACAGCGAAAAGGCCGGAAATGAGGGCGTCATCGCATTCATCGAAGTCAAACTTACTCCCGAGCGTGGCGGTGGCTTTGACCGTCTCGCGCAGAGGATCTCAAAATTTGATCAAGTGACCGACTGCTACCTGCTCAGCGGCAGCTACGACTTGCTGGTAACCGTCGAGGGCAGCACCCTGCGGGACACTGCCCGATTTGTCTCGGAAAAGCTCAGCACACTGGAAGGCGTGATCTCCACAGCGACCCACTTCCAGCTCAAGACCTACAAGCAGAATGGCCTCATGATGCACTCTGAAGCATCGGAGAAGCGCCTTCCTGTTGCTCCTTGATTTTCTGCTTGTAGCCGGGCCGCTAACAACCGGCCGCTGCATTACCTCTTTCTTCTGATCACTTGATGAATATTTCTGAACGCATCTCCAAGCGTGTCCAGGGCATACCCCGCTCGGGCATTCGCGATTTCTTTGAACTGGTTCAAGGCCGGGACGACGTCATTTCCCTCGGCGTCGGCGAGCCTGATTTCTGCGCACCCTGGCACATCCGCGAGGCGGCAATCTACTCGCTCGAGAAAGGTGAGACCAGCTACACCTCAAACCTGGGCTTGATGAACTTGCGGAAATCGATCGCCGGTTACGTCGAAAAACATTTCCACACTCAGTACGATCCCGCCAGAGAGATCCTGGTCACGGTGGGAGTTTCCGAAGCACTGGACATCGCATTCCGTGCGCTTCTCAACCCGGGCGACGAGGTCATCTATCACGAACCGTGCTACGTTTCCTACAACCCAAGCATTTACCTGGCCTACGGGCAGGCAGTGGCGATCCAGACCAAGGTCGAGGACAATTTCTCGCTGCGCGCAGCCGATGTGGAAGCCGCAATCACGCCGAAGTCACGGGTGCTCATGCTGAACTTCCCGACGAACCCGACCGGTGCCATCCAGCCTGCGGACGAGATGGAAAAGATCGCAGCGCTCTGCGTGAAGCACGACCTCATCGTCATCACCGACGAGATCTACAGCGAACTCCTGTATGACCGGGCCGAGCACACGTCGATTCTCGCATTCCCCGGCATTCGCGAACGCACCATTCTGATGCATGGATTTTCGAAAGCCTTTGCCATGACCGGCTTCCGGCTGGGCTACGCATGTGCTCCGCCGGAGCTGACAGAAGCCATGATGAAGATTCACCAGTACGCGATGCTCTGCGCCCCGATGACCAGCCAGGTGGCGGCCATCGAAGCGCTTGAAAATGGTGCGCCCGAAGTAGAACGCATGCGCAAAGCCTACGAGCGTCGACGCAACATTCTACTCTCCAGAATGGATGCCATGGGTCTGCCGTGCTTCAAACCCGGCGGTGCATTCTACGCCTTCCCTGACATCCGTGAATTTGGACTCACCAGTAAACAATTTGCCATGCAGCTACTGGAAGAGGAAGACGTGGCCGCAGTGCCCGGCGACGCCTTTGGCAAAGCCGGAGAGGGATTCCTCCGCTGTTGCTACGCCACGGACGAAACACAACTCAGCACCGCACTCGATCGCATCGCCGACTTTGTTGGGCGACTCCGATCCCGCTAGAGATGGCAGTTGGGGCAGCAGAAAAGCCGCGGCTAAGGGACAATCGCACGGTCGCTTACGTTGCGCCGTTCATTGCCTTCATGGTTCTTCTGGCAGTCAAAGACCTGCCCGGCGTCCGGATCGAAAACGATGACCTGCCGTGGTGGAAGCACGCCCCGGAGCACTGGATCTATCCGCTGCAAACGATCATCGCCCTCGGACTGGTGGGATACTTCTGGAAGAATTACACCTTCCGGCCGCTGAAAGGCATCGGCTTTGGAGCCATCATCGGAGTGCTGGGAATCATGGTCTGGATATTGCCCTCCTGGCTCTACGATGTCTGGAACGTGACCGACTGGACTCAGCCGGAGTGGATGGAGAAGCTGCCGTTCATCAACGAGGATCGCAACATTTGGGCAATGTTAGGCTTATCGCCACGCGCAGAGGGATTCGATCCGACGATCTTCTCTCACAATCCCACCGCCTACTGGGCCACCGTAATCGTCAGATTCGTCCGCATGACGGTGGCCGTCGCGTTTCTTGAGGAACTGTTCTGGCGCGGCTTCCTGTGGCGCTACTTTGTGAACATGGACCGCCCGTTCTGGAAGACGGAATTCGGCATCAAAAAGTGGAAGCCCATCGCCCTCACCATCGGCCTGTTCGTCCTCGTGCATGCACCTGAAGACTACCTGGCATGCATCATCTACGGCATCCTCATCAGCTGGGTAGCGCTCCGCACAAAGAGCCTCGCCGCATGTGTAGTCTGCCATGCCGTTTCGAACTTCATCCTCGGCATCTACATCATGCAGACCGGTAAGTGGGGCCTCTGGTAGTTCCCTGAGATCATGTTCACCCTGGAACCTGCGACGGATTTACTCCACCTCCATCGCTCAGTCAGCAAAGGGATCTTTGGACTCGAGGATCTCCCGTGCCATCGCTTCATCACCGAGTTCCCTGAGCCAGGCAGCGGCGGCTTCGCGATCTCGCTCTGCCCAATGCTCAGCCGTAGTGGGAATGGCGATTGATCGAATCTTCCCGTCGGGTAACTTTGCCACGGCATCGGCAATCAATGCGATTTCTTTCTGGCCTTCCCTCACGATGGTCTCCATGGCTACCCTGGCCCTGCTTGGAGTGAGCTTGGCCGCCCACTCGATTCCGGCTACGGGATTCGGGCCGTATTCTTTGTAATTGAACCGCTGGGCGACGTAGTAGGTGAAGTGATCAATGTCAAGTTCTGGCGGAGCCTCGACGACCGCAGCGGCTGATGAGACGAGATCAATGTTAGGCCACATGGATCCGATGTCTCGCTCGTTCAATGGCAGGTCTTCAAGGGGGACAGCGCGAATAGCATCGACGAAACCAGCGACTTCACTCGGGCTCTTTTCCCCCGCGCGGAATAACCAGCCAGCCCATCCATCGAAAACTTTTCCAATCAAGATCTGCCTCAAGTCTCTGTTCGGCATTTCGTTTGCGAATTGCAACAGCTCTACCTGCTCTCCATCGTGATCGGCCAAGCATTCGATTGCCTCAAACAGCGCATCGTTTTTAAAGCTGCCCTGCAGATTCCCGAGAGCCCACGCGATTGCGTCGCCAGGTTTGCTTTGTGCCCAAACTGCAACGACAGCAGCCTGGAGAGTCGAGCGCTCAACCCCAGTCGGTGCGGACTCCGCCAGTTTAAAAGCTTCCGCAAGATCCTGGCTGCCAAGCTGTGCGATCGCCCGCTTTCTTTGGTCCAGACTGAGTTCACTGCTGTGGTCATCGAGCACTCCGCGAGGATCCGATGCGATTCGCTTTTCCATAACGTTATTCGCAATCACATCTTCAGTGTAGCGTACCGACCGTGGCGATGCGTGTTCGGCAGCGGCCTTCGCCAGTGCAGGGTCAATCTGAAGCAGTTTCCCGAGAAATGCGTTCTGGTCGTTCTCGCGGAGAATATCGAGGGACAGAAGGGACATCGCGCTCACGATGGAAGCCGGGAATCCGTTCGGTGACGAGGATTTGATTAATCCGAGCACTTCGAGAATCCGTGGCCTGGGCTGTTTTCTCAGCCAGGTGGAAAGACCTGAAAGATCGCGCCGCATCCAGGCGTCGAGTAAGAGGCGACGTGCAAGTTTATCCGATTGAACGAGTGGCCACCATTTCGAAAACCTGGACACCTCGACCTCCGAAAGCATCGCGCTCAATGACAAAACCTTCTCGTAGGTATTCGGCTCTGAGAGGGCGGCGCGAAAGGAGTCATGCTTCGGCTTTAGCTGGCGATGCCCGATCAATGGAAGCGAATTCCCTGCCTTCGCTTCGGAACGATCGATTCGGAGCGGGGATTCCGCAGTTCCTGGCGCATTGCTGGACAGCATCCTTCCGGCAGCAACTCCTAAAACGAAGACGATCGTGATTGCCAATGTTCGCGACATAGAAGCCTTCATTTTATTGAGAACTAAACGGATCATCGTCGTCACTGTCACTTTCAGGATTTGGCTCTGCCTGCCTTTGCTCCGCAGCGGCACGGATCGCTCGAACGTCATCTTCCAAGATACCGGCGCTCGTGAGAATCGCGGCCAGCTTCTTCGGCCCTCCCCCCTCGTCTACCCATGCCTCCCAGCGGAACAATCGGGAGAGCGTGTCACGGCGCAGCGTCCTGTCATCGACATCTGCAAGCCATTGGATCGCTGTCCGCTCCGCTAGGTTTAGCGTATCGTCAAAGTAACGCCCTGCCTCCGGCATCATGCCTGCGATCGTCTGATCCCGAACTTCGCCATGCTCCAGCGTAGCCAGCCATTCGGTCGCTCCATACGGATCCGCTTCCAGCCAATTCCTGGCGACGATGCCACTGGCACGCGCACGTAAGTCGACATCCTCAAAGGCTGATGCCCAGGCTACCGCTTCAGAGGGGTTCTGCCAGGTCCATATGGAGGCCACTCGATCGATCGCTACTTCGTGAGCTTCCCCATTCAATGACGTAGCCCATGCGGCGGCCGCTACAGGATCCGCACGAGTCCAGAAATCAGCTACCGCCGCAGCGGATTGCCTGACCGCTTGAACAGAAACGTCCTTTGAGGAATTCGCCACCCAGTTGCTAGCAGTCTCGGGATCGCGCTGAAACCAGTCGAACAACGTAGCCCCGAGCCGACTGGTGCTAGTATCTCCTCCAAGAGAAGCGGCAAACTTCGCGGCTTCAGAAGGTGATTGCTCACGGAGCCGATCGATGTGAGATTGAACGATATCTCGCACTTGGCCACTTAACTCAAGCAGGCCTGAAATCGTTTCATACCAGGCAGCAAAAGTGGCGTAGTCACCGGATCGAACCGCTTGGTCAGCATCGATGGCCCGTTGCAGCGAATCGCGAAGTGGGCCACTGCTCAAGAGCGAAACCAGCTCGCGAGGATCGGGATGATCCTTTAGAATTGGATCAAACAGTTTCGCTCCCAGATTGCTGCCGATTTCCTTGAGTTCGCGCTCGGAAAGGGACTGCTGCTCCAGCCACGGCAACACTGCAGCAATGTCCGTAAGGGGACAATTTTTAGCATATTCCAAACTCATTCTCTCACGGAGCTCATCATCCTGAATGCTCCCAATCTGAGCGCAGGCAGCATCTGGCCGACCACGATGTTCCTGAAGCAACCGTTCGTGCGCAGACTTCCACACATGCCAGTCTTCGTTCCCTTCGGACTTCAGTTGCTGCATGGCTTCGATCATCTGGCTACTGCTCCAATCGGAAAAGCCTGCACTGACCGCATCCCTGAGTTCGTCGGAATTCCAACTCTTCACGCTGCGCAGTGCCGCCAGCGGATCCTTCCTGGCGGTGGCTTCGATCACAGAGTGGACGACTTCACGGTTGCCGTTTTCCTCTGCCCACTTCAGCGCCGCCTGCGGATCGACCTCCGCCCACTGCCGTGCAAAATTGCGGGCGCAGGCTGCTTGATTCGTTTCGCTCAGTTGCTGGAATGCTTCGATGGCCTTCGAGGGATCTACTTCAAAGAGTCGACCAAACGCTTGATCCCACGGGGCACCCCATGGTGGCACCTTGTTCAGCGCGACGATGGCATCGAAGAACGCTGGAGGATGCGTGGCCGCCAGAGCATCCAGCACTGCGATGGCGAATTGCCCAGACCCTTTAGAAGTGTCCGCCCGTGCAGCGGCGATTGCGGCATAGGGATCGATACGTGCCCATTCGTAGAACACAATGTACGATCGCTCACCAAGGGCATCAAGCGCACTCTGCGAATTCAATTGCACCCAGCGCGAGATCACGACACGGCGCTCAAGATCAGTAGCCGCACTATCAAACAGCCGCGCCATGGCAGCAGTATCACCATCCGCCGAATCGATCGCTGAGAATAGCTGGCGAAGTGCGGGATCGGAAATTTCTGTAGCGATGTCTACCCGCTCCGCGTCCACTGCGGAAACTGAAGGAACGTCCTTGTCCCGCACGGAGAAATGCCCAACCGCAACACCTCCGGCTCCAACCAGCGCCAGCAATGTTCGTAGTCTCGAATTCATGACAAGTGACGAAATGCTATTGAATATCCTCGGTTGCGCTGTGGGTTCCAAGATCAGCGACTGGCATTCTCCGGGACAGGGAGAACTCTTAGCCGGTAAAAAACGGGGCCAGGCGGGGGGACGTCTTCGATGATGAATTTCTGGGGAATTGTAAAAATGTCAGGATCGGTGAAACTCCGGATTTCCTGCCACTGCGCAAGATCAGAACTCGATTCGAGACGGTATGGAGAGAGAAGTCCCGAAGTCACAGACAAGGTCAGGGGTTGTGAGGCATCAGGCGGAGTGATCAAGAGCTGCGGAAGCGAATCGACTGATAAATCGGGCTCCAATGGGATCACTCTGAGGTTTACCTGATCGATAGCCCCAGTGGGATCGGCAGCGAAAAACGCCAACCCTTGCCCAGTCATTCCGAGACCACTGGGATAAGCTCCTTCAGTCCCAGGCACGAGATCTTCAACCATCTCGGCTTCTTCAGTGGTATTCATACGCCAAACTTCTCTCCCATGCTGCGCGGTGTAGGCAGAAAAATACAGGTAGTCATCACTTGGCGTCAGTTCCTGAGGTGCCAGCATCAGTCGCGCGTTCTTCTCCGTGTCCGCTGGCTGGGCATTGTCAAAATCTACCACCCGCCTGGTACCCGCAGCGGTACCATCCGTTACCCAGATGTCGAACCCGCTTTCTCCTTCCTCCGCGACAAAGTAAAACTTTCCGTTGAATTCTGTGAACTCGCGCGGATGAGAACCCGTTGGGCCAGGATTAATATCCTTCACCATGTGTGTTCCGGCGGCGGTGCCGTCGCTCCGCCAGAGTTCAGATCCGATCTCCTCCCCGATCGCAACGATGTAGTAGATCCCATTGACAACGATTGAAGGCTGAAACAGCTCCGAGTCAGGCTGGAGGGTAATAGGGTTTCCATCGGTCATCTTTTCCACGCTACCATCGCCCAGCATCGTCCAGATGTGCCCCACTCCTTCAGCAGTGGTCGTCGAGAAGAATATCCTGTCGGAAGCAGAGCGAAAGAGACGGCTCGTGGTGGCATCTTCGCGCGGAAATGCATGCTTCAATTCTGTATTTTCTACGGTTCCGTCGGTCGACCAGATCTGCAGTGGAGTGACACCGGAAATCCTGAACGCGGGAAAGTAAAAAATATCGTCGATGGTTGCTCCGTGAATGCGTTCGTCAAGAGAGATACCCATGTCTGCGAAGTCATTGATGAAAACAGGCTCCGGCCCGATACCAGGTGGAATGAACCACAGATCAGCCCACTTCTCACCGGCCCTCACCAGCACACCGTCTCGGAACTGGCGCACCCCGGAGACGCGGGATGTCGAATCGATTGGCAGAAACTCAGCAACCAGCTCGTCCGCACTCATTCGTCCCACCTTATCTCCATTGCCAAAGTAGACGGCATCAGTGGTGGCAGTAAGATGATTGTAAGCAAACGATTCGAATACGACCGTGCCTGCCTTTGTGCCATCACTTCGCAAAAGAGACTTCCTATAAATTGGCAATTCAACGTAAGTAAAAAGCACGCCACCACTGACCACGGTGGCATCGCCAATGGCACGCACCTCGTCCGCCATAGTCGACGCTGACAACCTGCGCGATGGAAATGGCCTGATGCGCAATAGCTTCTCCGATTCGGCATCGAGAGCATAGAATTCTCCTCCGATATTGGTTAACAGCTTATCATTAGCGATCAGGCTCCCAGTGACCGAGTCCCGTCCATCATCGCGGGTCAGCCGCCGAGTTCCTTCGGCGGTTCCGTCGCTCTGCCACAATCCACGACTGCGGAAATAGAATGTTGATCCAATGGCTCCAATTACTTCCTCACTGGACCATCCTTCTGTCTCGATGACAAGAGTGCCAGCAGTGCTTCCATCCGATACCCAGAGCCGATCTTCGACGCCTCCGGTGCCCACCCCCACTGAAGCGAAAAACATGACACGATCTCCCACCTGAGTGAGCCCGTGAAATCTCCCGGTCCGTTCGTGTTCCACGTCTTTGACCAGAAATGTCCCCTCGGCCGTTCCATCCGTACTCCAGAGTTCCCAGCCTCCCGACGTCCGCCTTACCGAGAATAGAAAAGCATCTTTGAGAGGCTCGATTGGCCCTTCAAAGCGCCCCTCAGCATCGGGGCCCAGCACCTTGATTCGTTGAGGCTCGCCGGACGGATCGGACATTGCCCAGAGCTCAGACGAGCCAGCATCAGTCTTGACGAATGTTAAGATCAGACCTGAGTTCGTTACGCTGGAACGGCCTGCAATGTCACTGCGAATAACCTCGACCGTGTGCGTCTGGAGATCCATCCTGTGTAACGTAGACAACCTGGGAGAAGCACGTTTTTCTGTTTCAAAGATGAGATCATTTTGAGAGACGCCAAGCACGGCGACTCCGTCCGTCTCCTCTGGTGCCTCGAACAGGAGCTGCGTTCCTTCCTGCGTTCCGTCTGTGCCCCACAGAGTGCCACCACGTCTCTGAAGCCCGAAGTAGAGACGCCCGTCATCGACGCCCGGTGTCCAAGTGAGCTCACTGTGGCTCGAGTTGATGCTGGCCCGCACTTTATCAATCTCGACAAGGATACTACCATCCTCGCCAATCAGGGCGAGTTGCTTACCTCCGCTCTCAGCCTCATAGAACAGAAAAGTGCTCGTACTCGTCTCAAAGACATCGATTAGCTCAGCCTCATCTGCCAGCATCCACGTTCCGTCCACCGTTCCATCGGAGCGCCATATGGACAGTGAGAAGCGAGGAAGATCAGGATGGGTAGCGTTGAAGAAAGCGAGATCACCTCCTGCCGCACGAAAATCTGCCGGATCAAAATCTGGAGGCAACGAGACATCGATCGTTTGCAGAACTTTACTTACCTGCCCTCGTGCCGATGTTAGAGAATAGATAGAACAGAGCATCAACGCCGCTGCCGCTCCGAGCCTGAAAAAAACTCCGATGTTCCGCCCTGCTAAAGAAACCTCTATCATGAGTAGATTCTATCCTCAACTGAGCGAATAGCGCAACTCGATACTAACCACTCAGTAGCAGGTGCCCGCATTGTCGACGATAACGGTATGTGGCACGCCGTGCTGGCCCAGTTCCCACGCCGTGAGCCGCGCCCCTTGATTGCGGGGGCGTGTCTCATCCACCCACACATGCACCGGAATTCCAGCATCGTGCGCAGCATAGATCGGCGCGGTCGCCGAGCCATGATCGGCGATCTCCTGGATCAGCACTAGTCCATGCTCACCAATCCGGCGGCACC
>JAGROY010000300.1 GCA_020439995.1 Verrucomicrobiia bacterium | reverse complement strand
GGCACGACATGAAATTCTGGTGGCCGCACAATGAAGCGGAGATTGCCACATTGTTAGCCTACCAGCTCACCGGCCACGGAAAGTATGCCGACTGGCATCGCCAGGTGCATACTTACAGCCTGAAGACCTTCCACGACCCCGAGCACGGCGAATGGTTCGGCTACGTCCACCGCGACGGCCGCCTCTCATCCACACTCAAAGGCAACATGTGGAAAGGCCCCTTCCACATGCCGCGCATGCAGTGGTACTGCTGGAGGTTGCTTGCAGCGGACTCATGAGTCTTGAATCAAGGTTCAAGCCTTATCATTTGCCCACACCCACTCCAGTCAGTAGCCGCCGCAGCATCATTCCACCCTCTATCCTCCTTTAGATGCAACACGATGAACGTTACCAAATCCACCGTTCAGGATGGCTGCGGGCGAATACGTTTCGGTTAAATCGCAGGACGACACTGAGGCTTCTGATCTCAAGATGGAGTCGGAGGCGCTGGAGAATGCCCTCGATGGCGGGTTTGCTTCTGGGAACTCTGGCCATGGGACTCACAGCTCTTGTCGGAAAACTATTTGGCGTTTCCGTGTGATCTCAACTACCAGCGCTGCAGCTTTCAATACAGTGAAACCATATGCAGGGTCTGGTTTTGAAAGCCTTTGTTGGGAAACTCCTGCTATTACTGCGTCCAACTTGGGGGCAGACCATGAGTTCGCCGTAGTTGAGTCCCCCACTGCTGCAAGCGCGACGCGCCGATCCCAGTCCCTTCGAGGAACACTTTGTGTCCTTAAGCTAAAGCCAGAGTGTTGTCAGCTTCTCCAGTCTCGGACGCACTGGCACCTTGATCGTACCAGTGCCACCATGTGACGGCGCGAACTACAACCATCTGGTTAATTTCCTTAGTGAAGCTCCCACTGGGACTGTTGCAGAACTCTGGAAAGTGACCGCGCTGGAAACAGCGATGAATCTGGGAATTCAATCGATATGGCTGAGTACGGCAGACCCAGGAGTGTCTTGGCTTCGCCTGCGCATCAACTCCAAACCGAAATTCTATCGCTATGCGCCCTACCGACTTAGCTCAAGCTAAGCAGGCCCGCGATACCTATTTAACCAGAGCTTCAAGCTCAGCGGTCAAGTCTTTCTCCAAGCTTGGCGACAGTCCTACATGGACTTCAGCGACATTGCCATCTTTGCCGACGATGACGGTCTGGGGAATGCTTACCACCATGTATTGCTGAGCTACGGTGCCCTCGGTGTCCATGATCACCAGCGGTGACAGCTTGTGCTTCTCCATGAAATCTTTCACTTCCGCTGGAGTCTCGTTGAGGTTGACTGCAACAAATTTCACCCCCTTCGCTTCAAATGACTTTGCTACTTTCTCAATGATGGGCATCGCCTGCACGCACGGCCCACACCAGGTTGCCCAGAAGTCGAGAATGACGACGCTCTTACCCTTTTCATCGCTGAGCTTGAAGGTGCCGCCATCCACCGTAGCAAGCTCAATTTCAGGAGCGGGCTTCCCTTTCAGTTCAGCAGCATTCCCACCTGCTCCTTCCTGCATTGCCGCTGCCAGCTCCTGGATAGAACCGTATTTTTTGAAATCGGCGAAATCAGGCAATTTCAAAGGTGCCTGATCAATCGAGCCGCCTGTCTTCCAGTCAGTAAAAGCGCAATCCATCGAGACCTTCAGAGCACCGAGCTGCGGGCGGGTTTTGACGAAGTCGGCGATGAGAGCAGTGTTGTCAGGTGTATAGCTCAAGAGCATGGGCGTGTCCCCTTTAGCGATCACCATCTCGAATGGCACCACAGCATTTTCAATCGGCAGGCCGATTGGATTCGCTTTCACGTTTCCGGACAAATGGTGTCCCGCAGTGCCTGCGACGACCTTTTCCCCTACCAGCTTCAATCCGCTCACCAATGTCTTGCGGCCGTCTGCCCCTGCTCCTAGCAGTTTCTCAAAAATCGCAGCTCCAGCTGTAGCTCCCAGGAGCGAATTTTCGTTCATCGTCTCGTCGTAGCCGAGCTCAGCACTTTCGAACGCACCTTTGACGCCCTTCACCCCATCAAGCTCAATATAACTCTTCTCCTTTTCGAAGACGACCGTTGCCTTGCCTTCAGAGATATGAACGGCAGGCATCGGAAAATCCGCAGCAGCACCAACGGTGGCGAATGCCGTTGGCGTGACGGTAATCTGCTGAGGAACTACCATGTCTTTCTTCATCTCGCCCATCTCCTGGGTGACAGTGGTTGAGACAAGAAACTGCACGGGCGTTTTCTCGTAGAAAGAAAATGCGTCTTCCAACACTTTGAGCGCTGCAGCGTCACTGGCAGACTGCTCCTGTGCTGAAACACTGGAAACGAAAGTAAAAAGCGCGGCGCTTGTGGCAGCAAAAAAGAATGGTCGGGACTTCATGGATATTGGTTAGGACTTCGATGGTGGGAGTAACCGAGTGGCCTCCGCATTCCAGCGAAGTGAATAACCTTTGGCTCATCCGAATCGGCAGGAGTTTCGAGCAGTAACCGCCACGAAGCAACTCTAATCCACAAACGGAAACTTTTCGCCAATGTCCTTGGGCAACATGAAAAAGGAGGTCGTCCACGCCTTTTGGCACTCGTCAGCGTTGAAGACTTGCGTGTCCCTTCGCAACGGGATAGTGCAGTAACTGAATCGATCGAATCTTCCTATGCAATGGTATTTTTTATCTGACACTCAGCAGCAGGTTCCTGTTCAGGAGGAGCATCTGGCTGGTCTGGTGCAAACAGGTGTCGTACGCCCGAATACGATGATCTGGCGCGAGGGCATGGCCGAATGGATTTCCTGTAGTGAGGCCAAACCGGAACTCTTCGCCCAGCGACAGGTGGTTCCAGTGGTGGGCGCAGCTGCCACCGCCCGCCAGACAGCTGCGCTCCACTCTCCGGCAAGTTCCCGCGCCAGTTCCGGGGCTTCCGCCATGCAAATGGGAGATGGCCAGATCGTCAGAGAGGCGGCACTCACTTTAGCCTCGGCTTCGGTCTGGATGAAACTGGTCGGCGTGCTCTTTTTGATCGGAGGTGTGGTCTGCATTCTTTCAGCTCTGTTCATAATGGTGACCGGAGTGAGTGTGCCAGGAATGCTCATTCCCGCCGCCATCATTAGCCTTGTATCAGCAGTGGTCGGGGCCGTCGCCATGTGGATGGGCATCTTGCTTTTCCAATCGGCCACCAAGGCTCAGGAAGCAGCGGCCTCAGGGCAGAAGCACGCCTTGCTGTCCGCGCTGAACCAGAACGCAAAATTCTTTAGAATCTGGGGCATAACGGCGGCGCTGGCGTTTGCCGTATACGGCCTGATCTTTGCACTCGCGTTCACTGGCGTCATGGGAGGAGCACTGTTCCATCAACTCGGGCAGACAGGAATGTCTGAGGTGCGCGAAGACAGCGCCCCAGAGTCAATGGACGAAGAAGACATCAACAGCGAAGTAGAAATCGAAGAAGTCGAAGAACCGGAGATGGACAATGCAGGCGAAGAAAACTGACTCTGCCCCGTCCAGAAAAACAGATGCGCTGAACTGCAATTGCGCTAACCTTCCCGCGCGGAGCTGAACACTTAGTAGCCCCTGACAATTCCCAACTTGCAATGAAAAAGAAGGCAACCACCCAACCAAAAAAGAACGACATCAAACGAGCTTGGTCCTCGCAGGTACTGGACGGTGCCGAGCGTGCTCCCAGCCGGGCGATGCTTCACGCAGTAGGCTTCAGTCGGAACGATTTCAAGAAATCACAGATCGGTGTCGCTTCCACCTGGAGTCAGGTCACTCCGTGCAACATGCACATTGACAAGTTGGCGCTGGAATCTGCCAAGGGAATCGACGCCGCTGGAGGAAAGGCGGTCATCTTCAACACGATCACCATTTCAGACGGCATTTCTATGGGCACCGAGGGCATGAAGTATTCACTCGTGTCGCGGGAAGTCATTGCCGATTCCATCGAAACCGTCACCGGCTGTGAAGGCTTCGACGGCATTGTGGCGATCGGTGGCTGCGACAAAAACATGCCGGCCTGTGTCATGGCGATTTCGCGGCTGAACCGCCCTGCTGTCTTTGTCTACGGTGGAACGATCCTGCCCGGCTGCCTGGATGGGAAAGACCTCGACATCGTTTCCGTTTTCGAAGCCGTCGGCCAACACGCCAACAAGGAGATTTCTGACAAGCAGCTCACTGCAATTGAGGAGACGGCCATTCCCGGTGCCGGTTCGTGTGGTGGAATGTACACCGCGAACACGATGGCTTCTGCGATCGAGGCGCTGGGCCTCAGTCTCCCTAACAGCTCCGCCCAGGCAGCCGTCTCTGATGAAAAGCTGATGGATTGCTTCGACGCCGGTGCCGCAGTTTTGCACTTGCTGAAGCGCGGCATCGTTCCAAGTGACATTCTTTCGAAGCAGGCGTTTGAGAACGCGATCACGCTCGTGATTGCCCTGGGCGGTTCGACCAATGCCGTACTGCACATGCTTGCCATGGCCCATTCAGCCAATGTACGATTGACCATTGATGACTTCACCCGCATCGGTCGGCGCGTCCCCGTACTCGCCGATTTGAAACCCAGCGGAAAATACGAGATGGCTCACCTGGTGAGAATCGGTGGCACACTGCCACTGATGAAGATGCTTCTCAATGAGGGCCTCCTCCACGGTGACTGCCTCACAGTGACTGGTAAAACGCTGAAACAGAACCTTGCCAAAGTGAAACCAACCTACGGCAAAGAGCAGACGATCATTCGAGGTTTTGACAATCCGATTAAGAAAGACAGCCACTTAGTCGTCCTTTACGGCAATCTGGCACCCGAAGGCGCGGTGGCAAAAATCAGTGGCAAGGAAGGTGAAACTTTCACTGGTAAGGCACGTGTGTTTAACTCCGAAGAAGCGGCCATGGAAGCAATCCTCACCGATAAAATCAAGAAAGGCGATGTGATCGTCATTCGCCTTGAAGGCCCCCGTGGCGGCCCAGGAATGCGCGAAATGCTTGGGCCAACGTCAGCAGTCATGGGACGCGGACTTGGCAAAGACGTGGCACTGATCACTGACGGCCGGTTCTCTGGCGGCAGCCATGGATTCGTCGTTGGCCACATCACTCCTGAAGCGTATGTCGGCGGCCCGTTGGCCATCTTGAAGAATGGCGACATCATCACCATCGATGCCCGCAAACGTCAACTGTCGGTTGACCTCACCCAGAAAGAGATGGAAGCACGCCTGGCAAAGTGGAAGCAGCCAAAACCGCGCTATCAGCGTGGTGTCCTCGCGAAGTACGCCAGATGCGTTACTTCTGCGTCGAAGGGAGCGGTTACCGACTCCGACGAATGATCTCTGCATAAAGTCGAGCAGGCCACAGCACCCCGAGGGGAGGCACAACGATAGGAGACGCGGATCCGACGCGCGAATGCGTAGCGGCGATCTTGTTTTCAACAAACTGGATCCGCCGCTCCTCCGTGCCGAGCCTCAAGGGTGCCGGGCAAATCTCGATCGACTGGTAGCCGTGTCAGGTAGGTTAGGGAACGACGATCCGGTCGCCAGGTTTCAAGCGAATGTCGGATTCGGGAGTTATGGAAATCTGTTTTAGATCGTGTGTCGTGACTTCAGTGCCACGGATCAGTTGCACCTTCTTCACCTTTGCAAAGTCCGTAAATCCACCCCGCGCGCTTACCGCGGTCAGCAAGGTCAAATCGTGCCGGTAGGCGACATCCCCGGGCGTCTGCACTTCACCCGCCACGGTTACGAACCGCGTCGGCACGCTCGAATCCAGCGCGATTACCACCGTTGGTTGAGTATAGATGCCGGAGTCGGTGTAGAGCTTTTCGATTTTCTTGGCCAACACAGAGGGACGCGCCCCGACGGCAGTGATCTCCTTTTCAAGTAGGGCAAGCGCAACGTCCCCTCTCCTGCCACTGTGTAGTTTCCGGAAATGCTTTCCCGGTCCACATCAGGCACTCCCAGCAGGCGCAATTGGATGATATCCCCGGCCCGCAGCTCCACTTCATCGCCAGCAGCGGGCCACGTGACCGCTCCCAGCACCACCAGAGCCTGCACAAGACGAATCAACGCCACTCCACACTTATTCCATTTTTTAATGATCATGAATGTTCGGACAACAGCAGGGCTGCCCACGTTCATTCATCCCCTAACAGTGCTAAAACTTTGTTTTACAAAGAGACGTCGAGCCTAAGTTCGCAGAGTACGGGTCGACCATGATCGCCGGTCTCCGCCCTGCATCGCACTCAGCATCCCGGACAGAACTACGAAGGCAGCAGTGTAGTGGGGCTTCCTGAGGTAGCGAAATTTTGCCGCCATCCCGAGGAAAATAAGCCAGTGAGCCATGTTCTTGGGTTGGGTAAGGATTCGCTCCAAAAACGAGTGCGCGTAGGCAAACCCCAGCACAATCGCGATCGCCAGGAACATGAATCCCGCCCACGAGTTTCGATAAGTAATCGCGTTCTCAAGACACCATAGAAAAGTGATTGTGCAGAACAATACCCATGAAACTATTCCGAGCAGGCCATTCTCCGAGATGATCAGCCAATAGAGGCTCTCAGTCTGCGGGTTGGTCCGGTAGTATACAGGATTGGCAGGATTCCGATCACCGATGGATGCCCACCGCTCCAGAATGACACTGTAATTCGGATACGGTCGGCTGTTGACAATCGCGGAATTGTTCCAACCCACACCCGCGATCGGATGGTCGTCGAACATGGCACGCGACATCACATTGAGCACCTTTCTCAAGTCGTTGTTGGCATCTGTATCGTTCGTCGTCGTGATCCTTTGATAGACCGTATCGAAAGCTTTTGCGCTGATCACCAAGCCGCCCAGGCAAAGGCAGCCCACAATGATCAGCCGCTTCATGCTCACTCCCCGCATCAGTGACAGTCCAATCACCATCATCGAACCCACTCCCACAATCGCCATTGCGGTACGGGTCACTGTGAGCACAATAATGAGTGCCCCTGCGCCTGCTCCCACAATGTAGAAAATGGACTGCTTCCATGACGCCTTTCCTGACAAGGCCGCTGCCAGAAGCGGAATCGAGCAAAAATAGCTCCACATTGCAAGAGGGTTCGAATGCTCAAACCCGCCGTACACGCGGAACACACCTTCGACGTAGCGCTGCTTGAGCACGTAAATCAGCTGCCCAATCAGGCACAGTGCAAACGTGCCCATCAGCAGCTCGATGTCCTTCTCTTCTTTAAAAAAGAAGTATGCGGCCGCCAGGACTGCTCCGCCCTTCAAAAATTTCCAGAGGCACATCCAGACCAGCACATCCTGTTCGGCATTGACGATCGAGACAAAACTCAACCCACAATAGGCCAGATAGAACAGCAGCCCAGCCGGCATCAATTTGATCTGCTTCAAGTCCGACAACAGGCTCCCAATGATCAGTGCCACGGCGACGACCTCCATCAGCGAAAACTCAAATCCGCGCGGCAGCCCTCGATAGTTGTCCCAGACATGGAGGGATGTGGTGTAGAGCGTCGGCTTCAGCGCGACCAGAACAACCATCGTCACGAACAGTCCCCTCTGGATATTCCTGCTGAATCCGGCGAACAAACCAAGCAACGGCGTCACTACGAAATACAGGATTCCGATGAAGACGTACTCAGAAAATTGATCTTGGAGGATTGTATAGTGCACAGCTCTAAACTTGGAAATTATAATTTACACAAAATCGATACCTTTTGCAATATTGAATAACAGAAATAATAGAATCAGTTAATCTGTTCGCAATTTCAAGAATAACGGCATCGTCTTGATTACCAATTCCACGATTCCCGATTAGCGAGCTGGACGAGCAGAGGCAATTGTCGCAGTTTACGAGTGTGAAAGTGCTTGTAGTAGAAGATGAGAAACCGATTGCATCGTTTGTGCGCAACGGACTTGAGGAACAGGGCTATACGGTAGACCTCTGCCACAATGGTCACGACGGGCTGACGTTGGCGATGTCCAGGAGCTACGATGCGGTGGTACTCGACATCATGCTGCCTGGTCGTGACGGACTCAGCATTTTGAAGCTGTTGCGCCAGCGCAACGATCCAGTGCCCGTGATCATCATCACGTCGAGGGGAGAAGTAGAAGAGCGCGTCGAAGGCCTCAACCTTGGCGCAGATGACTACCTGGCGAAGCCCTTCTACATTTCGGAACTCATCGCCCGCCTGCAGTCCGTTTTCAGGCGTTCGATGGCCAGTGGCGGTCAGACTCTTGAGGTGGAAAATCTCTGTATCGACCTGATGACCCGCCAGGTTCGGCGCGGCGGTGAGGAAATCATCCTTTCGCCCCGCGAATTCAATCTCCTGGTCTACCTGATGCGTTCGCCGGGCCGTGTGTTTACCCGCACCCAGATTCTTGAGCAAGTTTGGGAGTATCACTTCGACCCAGGTTCGAATCTGGTAGACTCCTGTGTCCGGCGCCTGCGGCAAAAGGTAGATCAAGGACATGAACTGCAACTGATCGAAACGATCCGAGGTGTCGGCTATCGACTCCGCTCATCGCAGCCACAAGGCGAATCAGTGGCCTGATCCGGCATCTCCGAATCCGTGCTGTCCTTTCGAATCAAACTGGCACTCTGGGCGGCGCTGCTCTGTGGTGTGGTTTTGTTAGTGTTTGTCGGAGCTTCCAGCTTCATCGTGTACGACAACATGCTGGAGGAGGCTGATTTTCAACTGAAGCAGAATTCGACGAAGCTTGTGGAAGGGCTGCACGCCACCAAGGACAGCGTAGCCACAGTGATCCCTGAGCTCAGCGCCTCCCTCAGCGCCGAGCGGGCGGAACTGAAGCTGCTCAGGCTGATGTCCAAAGGGGCACTGATTTACGCGGACCCGGACTGGACGATTCCACCAGACATTCAAGCCCGGTCGCAGGGCCGCTACACGACTGCCGCTCACGGAGGAAGCACCTGGCGATTGATTTCGCGTTCCTGGGAAGATGGCCACACGGTGCTGCTGGCGATTGATCTGAGCGAGATAATGGAAGAGGTGCTGCGCATGACCCGTACCTACCTTTCGGCTCTGCCTCTGGCGGTACTGATCATCGGTATCGGCGCTTGGTGGATCGCCGGCCGCGCGGTAAAGCCAGTGCGCAATATCACCACTGCTGCAGAGAAAGTGACCGCTGGCGATCTGACCGAACGCATCGACGAGCGCACTGGTGGTGATGAAATTGCCCGCCTCACCCGTGTTTTCAATCGAATGATGGACAAACTGGAGCGCAGTTTTCAGCAGACCAGCCGCTTCAGCTCCGATGCATCGCACGAATTACGCACACCGCTGGCAGTGCTTCAGGGCAGGATTGAAGAAGGATTGCAGAGAGCTGATGCGCCCCCGGAGCAACAGGAACTTCTGGCGGAATTGCTCGAACAGACTCAGCGGTTGAAGTCGATCATTCAGGGGTTACTTCTGCTGTCCCGGTCTGACGCGGGCCGCCTCTCGATCGAGCGAATTCCGATCGATCTTGGCAATTTTATCACCGCGATCGGCGAGGACGTCGATTTCCTGCTGGAAGAAACGAGCCTCACCTACACCAGCAACACACCACCAGGCGTCGTTTGTCGGGGCGACGAAAAGCTCCTGCGACTGGCAGTGTTCAATTTACTGCAAAACGCCAGCCACTACAGTTCTGCCAATGGCACGATAAGCTGTGACGTGGATGCCGACGGCGCATTCGCCATGATTGATATCGCGAATACTGGCCCCCAGATTCCAGAAGAAGAGCGCGATCAGATATTCGAGCGCTTCTATCGGAGTCCGCAGTATCGGTCGATCAAGGGACAAGGTCTCGGGCTGAGCCTGTCACGCGTAGTAGTCGAAGCTCATGGCGGCACGCTCGAACTCCTCCGCAGTGACGGCGAGCACAACGTATTCCGGATCAAGCTGCCTCAGTGATCCACCGGCCGATTCCTGTGCCGCCACTTTTGAACGAATACCACCAGCTGAATGCCGACCAGCGTTAAAGCGATCACCTTGCCGATCGTGCCCAGCATGCGCCATCCCGTATTTGCTGACCTGATGAGTTCGACATCTGTCACGTAGATCGTCTCACATGCGTGGCCGCCAGTATCATCACGCGTTGTACTGGTTCCGCGGTGGTAAGACGGCGGAGCAAAGTATTCAGCAAGCCAGCCCTTGATCCGAACCTGATCACCCACCTGTATCCGTTGCAGTCTGCTGCGGATAGATGCGTTTTCCGATAGGAGATGATTGTTCGAAAACTCGTTCATCCGGAATGTGCTCCACGCCACGCCATCGTCATACTGCACCCATGCGGTGAAATCCTGATTGTGAAACTTCCCTTTCTTGTAGATGCCACTCTTCGCGTTAACTCCCCAAACCATCGCCAGATCACAGACGTTCAGGAAATCGCCAGTCATCCGGTGATAAATGTCCAGCAGGCTGTCGCTATGATGCTCGGAAACCACCAGCCCGTGGATGTCATAGCTAAAGCGCGGCTGTATGCGATAAGGTTTGTCCTTTAACACAACATTGAACGCCTCTTTGGAAGCAGGCTCCTGCACTGGGGCCTGATAGGTCTGCCGCTCAATCTTCTCAACCGGTGGAAGCGTCCGCCCTTTTGTTCCGCCCAGCCACCAGCATCCGATGGCACAAAGCATCAGAATCTTCGTTCCTTGGCGATGAATCCATTCATTCACTCAATAATTTAACACATTATTCACATTTTCCATAATTTCATTGTATTAAGTTCCTCCATCTGCGGATCGGTAACTGTAGACGTGATCGAAATAACGATTCTGTAACCAATCGCATCTTCCAAATGTAACCCAGTTCACTCAAGGTGACGCATTCCTGATCAACGCAAACCAAATGCCGCAGGAAGCACAATCAGACCAATTACTAACGATCCTAATTCAATGAAAAAAACTCTATTGATCCTCTCAGCCATTGCCGTTTCCGGAACAGCATTCGTAATCGCACAAGAAGGTGACCGCCCTGCACCACGTGGTGACCGACCAGGACGTGGCGCTGGCATGTTCGCCAACTCCCCCCTGTTCAAAGCAATGAAAATGGGAGAGGACGGAACCATCGCCCTGCCAACCGACGAAGCAGGGAAAACTGCTCTTTTGGAGGCTATCGCAAAGTGCGACACTAACAAAGATGGAAAACTGGACCGCACTGAAATCTTTGGCGAAATGCGTCGTGGCGGTGGCGGCCCAGGAGGACGTCGTCCAGGCGGTGAAGGTGGTGGTCGCCCGCAGCGCCCGGCTTCCGAGTAACCGACGTTTTTCTGAGTCACTCACGACTCAAACGCAATCCCCTTCCCGCCATCGTGCGGAAAGGGGATTTTCGTTTTGATTCGGGAGAGTATTGCGGGCGCGGCTCTCATTGTCTCACTTCAACTTACCGGCTTCGCCGCGATTGATCTGCCAGCGCTACCGAGCCTGCATTGGCTAAAATCCAGCGATCTCCCACCCCTTACGGTAGCTGCGCCGGACTGCTGCAGTCGCTGCTTCGGAATTAGAGAATGCCACTTTTTCGGAATCGAACTGGAGGAGTTCCTGCGGGAAGAGAGAGGCAAGACAGCCTAGCAGAACCGCCTCGGTCAGCGGGCCGGCGTAGTCAAAATTCGCGGACGGCTTCGCCTTTCCTTCGCGACAGCAATCAACGAACTCCAGATAGTGGTTTCTCGGCTCCAGCTTGGGAAACTTGTAGCGGAATTCTTCCCCGTTCCGTGCGAAGCGTGGAGTGCTGCCATGCGGGGCCAGCATCGCGCCGTCAGTACCAATGATGACGCTGCCCTGCCCTGGAAGCTTGATCGTGCCCATCGCTTTTTCGACTGACTCAGGCGGGCGCTGGTCACCGTCGTACCATGTGATTTTGACGGTGTCGCCCTCGGTATACTCAGTCCGCGGATAGACGTATTCCACTTTGCCGTCCGTCGCCCAGTTGTCCTTATTCGATGCCGGTCCGAATGACTGCACCGAGATCGGCGTGGTAAGGGCGAGGGCGCGGAACCAACCGCTGAAAATGTGGCAGCCCATGTCCCCCAGAGTGCCAGTGCCGAAGTCCCGTCGCTTGCGCCAGTTTCCTGGATGATAATAACCGCCTCCAAGGAATGGTCGGTCCTCCGCGACTCCCAGCCAGTAATCCCAATTGAAGCCATCTGGTATGGGGTCGACGCGATCTGGCCGCGGCTCCATGTCTCCCCACTTCTTGTTGGAGAAAGTGTGCACCTCCTTGACTTTTCCGATTGCACCTGCCTGCACTGCCGCAACCCCCAGTCGCTCGGTAAATTCTGACGATACCTGAATACCCATCTGCGTCATCACACCGGCTTCACGTGCATTGAGCGTTACCGCCCGGCACTCGTGAAGGTTTTGCGTCAGCGGCTTCTGGCCGTAAACGTGCTTACCCATACCAAGCGCAGTCATCCCGATCGGCCCATGCATGTGATCGGGAGTCGACACATTCACCGAGTCGATCTTATCGCCTTCTTTCTCAAGCAACTCGCGCCAGTCCTGGTAGCAGCGGACATTTGGAAATTTCTGCTTCAATGTGTCCAGTCGGCTCACATCAACATCCGCAGCAGCCACCAGGTTGAAGTGCGGACTGCGGCTCAGGCTGTCGATGTCTGCACCAGCCATT
Source organism: Verrucomicrobiia bacterium (assembly GCA_020439995.1). Lineage (GTDB taxonomy): Bacteria > Verrucomicrobiota > Verrucomicrobiia > Verrucomicrobiales > DEV007 > JAGROY01. The sequence continues at coordinate 11,259 of JAGROY010000300.1, read as the reverse complement.
CCGCCAGCGCCAAAGCTGGCGTGATTCAATTTCCCGCTGGGCGGCTCCGCACGGAGCCCAGATGTTACAAAGGGCGCGGCGAAAGCGGTGGATGCGGCACCTTTTAAAAAGCGGCGCCGGGTAGAGGAAGCTACGATGAAAGCAGGATCAGACTTGGAATGACTCATAGGAAACGTTTGTAGCTTTTCCTGTCACTCCACACAAGCTTTCGAATCACAATTCAGGCGGAGGAAAACCTCTGATCACCTGATGCAGGCCGCCTCGTGTACATAAAACAGCCGCCTCGTTTTGGGGATTGAATACTGGGTCAGGGGTTTCTCTTTTTTGCCCATAGAAAACCGGGTTCAGGATTTAGATGAATCAGGTTTTCCCGAGAATCTCCTTTGCTTGAAGCATTTATCCTGCGGGTTGAGGCGGCTGTTAAACTCGGGCGAGGATAGAAACAGGGAACAAAATGAAAAGCCTTTTTTTCAAAACGTTGTGGTCTCGAAATTCTGCCTCTGTGAGCGCACCTACTCTGTGGCGGGCAGCCTCCGGAATCCTCCAACGTGACCTATAATCAAGCTCACGATGATTTCAGGATCGGTCTGTTTCGCAAGCACGGCTGCCAGCGCATCACGCGAAAGAGAAGATCCCTGCTTCTCGTAAGCGAGTCGAATGATTTCCAGTCTGGCGGACAACGAGGGAGGAAGTCGCTCCACTGTTTTCAGCGCAGCTTCGATCTGCCCCTCCTTCGCCAGTTCCGCAGCCAGCCCCGACTGGAGTACGCTGATATCCGGTGAATCGGCCATGGCCTTGAGGGCAGCTTCGGCCTTCTTCCAGTCGTGATCTTCGACCCATTGAAAAAACTCCCGCTCGGCGATCGCGCGGCGAAACTCCTCGCCCGTGTCCGCCACTCCCTGCCAAGTCTTCTTCGCTTCGGCAGACAGCCCCACGGAGACCAGCTGCTCCGCGACTTCCAGCAGTGACTCCCGCTGCACATCCTCCTCCTTGATCGTCTTCGCAGTGGTCAGAGCACGGGTGGCCCAGTCCTTTGCCTTATCCGCATCTTTGGCCTTCCACCAGGCGTCAGAAATCGCACACATAACCGACACTTGGTCTTCGGGCTCGTGCACCTGAGGGAGAAGGCCGGCAGCCGCAACTTTCTCGCCAGACGATGCAAGATTCATCGCCGCTTCTGGTAGCAAATAAATTCGATCGTCTGCCGAGACCTTTTTCAGAAGTTCCAGCACCTTTCCGGGGAACACCCCTTCCCTGTTCAGGGTATCAGCCAGCAATGCGGCCAGCTGCGAGCGCTCAGCAGCGGGTTCCGATTTTTCTAACAGTGCCATAAACTTTCCGATGACGATATCTGCCTCTTGGGTAAATCCCGCCGCCGCCATCAGCCCGGCAACTTCGCCCGCGTCTTCCGGAGCATTTCCCTCAAGCGCAATCGCTGCTGCTGACTGAAACGTCCTGAGCGCATCGTCGCGCAGTTTTGCCTCCAGCTGCGCCTCACCCAGCTTGCGCATGCCGAGAAACTCAGCCTGCCCTCCCAGCATCTGCAAGTAATCGCGGAAACGGCCGTAGAATTGCTTCGCCGTTTCATGATCTCCGGCACGCGCGGCGTCATCAGCGAGACTGAGAAAAAAAACTTCCTTGTACGGGCCACTGATTTTCTCAGCGTGCTTCCAGGCACGATCAAAGAGTTTGCGCGATGTCTCCTTCTCACCTCGTTCAAAGTGACCAGCCGCCACTGAGCTAATAACCGCTGATTGCTGAGCATCGTTTTCTGCTTTGGCCAGATATCCGTCCAGATCGACATTGGCACCTGCCTTTGCTTCCTCATGAGCAATGATCTCAACGAGTTCCCAGCGCCTCATCCGATCTCGGACAGCGAATGCTTTCTCCCTGCCAATCGCGAGCACTGCCACCGCCGCTTCATCCTGCTTCGCCTCAGTCAAGAGGGCACCGATCGACCAGTAGGCACTCGCCGCCCCGTCAGCATCGGTTATCTTCGCCGCAGCAACTTGAGCCTCTTTCAGCAGTGCAACCGCACCAGCATCGCCCGCGACTGACACTTCTTGCGCACGCACGGAGAGCGCTAGTACCAGACAACCAGCGACAACGCCAGCGAACGTCGAATGAGAGAAAACTTTCTGCATACGCCACGATACGCGGACGCTCCCATTGCGAAAGTCGGAATCACACCCCGCCCACGTTCGCTCTGCTAAAATTCAGCTGTCGGCATAGGCAGATTCAACCTTTTGCGCAACATCGCGGTAGCCGTAGTCGGCTTCGTAAATTTGCTTCAGGTAATCGAGAGCAGTAGCCTTGTCATCCATCCGCTCGCATAGAATCCCCAGATCGTAGAGTAGCGATTTCTTGGTCTCATCCATCAGGGAAACCTCTTTCAGTGCGTCCTGAAACTGATTGCGGGCGAGGTCCAGCATGTTCTTTTCAGCGTAGCACTTACCCAACATCCCCAAGGCACGCACGCGGTAACCAGGGTTGTTCTTGGCTTTCTGCAATTCCGGAATCGCTTCAGAATGCTTCCCGGCACGAAAATACTCAGCGCCCAGATTGAACCGTAGCCCTGCATCCGTCGGGTTGCTGTCAGCAGCCTTTTTGGCACTCGCGATCCGTTCCTCAGTGCCGACGGCGCGGCATTCGTAGAGTTCCTGCTTCAGCCTTTCGGCATCCGGGCCGGTCGGATTTGCTTCAATTGTCTTCTCCAACTCCTCAATCTTGCGATCCGTCGCACGGTTGCGGGCATTCACCGCCTGCTGCTTCAGTCCCCCATCTGCGGGATTGAGAGTCGCCGCCCAGTCGAAGTACTGCGCAGCCGTGTCAAAATCTTCGAGCCTCATGCAAATGTCAGCGACTTTCCGCACCACCTGCAGGTCGTTCGGATTCGCCTCATACTTAGCACTCCAGCGGGTCAGCATCTGCTCAAGTTGATCGCGGGTCATTCCGGTGCGCGCATCAAGCTCAAGCTCAGCCGTTTCATCCTGATCCTTCAGCAATTCCTTTGCACTCGTCGCCGAACTCCAGTTTTTGGCATTAAGCGTCGCCTGCGCCTGAGCGTTGGTAAGGCCCCGTGCCGCAGCTCCGTCATGGGGCTCCAGCTTGATGAGTTCCTGATAGACCTCGACCGCCTGATCAGCCCTCCCGATTGACATAAAGTGCTCACCCAGCTTGTGCATCATCTTGGGATGCCCCTTGTGCCCGTCGATGACCGTTTGCAGGGCGAATGCCGCGAGATCGAGATCTCCCACCGCAATAGCAGCCTCATGCAGCATCTCGGCCGCTTCCGTGTGAAAAGGCTCGGTTATAAAGGTTTTTTCCTCGAGCTCCCGGATCGCAGCAAGCGGATCCTTCTGCACCTTCCCCCTGAACCCCACCAGCATCTTCATCGTGACTTTCTTCGGTGCCCCGTTTTTGATCGCCTCCGCTTTGCGCAGCAGTTTGCGCCCCTCCAGAAACCCCGGGTGCTCAACGACAATGGGCAGGAGCATCTGAATCGCGTAGTCCGCATTGCGGCTGGTCACCGCAGCCTGGGCCTTCTGGTAAAATGATTTGTGACTCGCCGACAGCTGCGAGACTGTGATTCGCTGAATCCGCGTTTCGGTGGGATTGGCCATGAGAATAGTCGTCTGGGTATCTGTGATGGTAAAAATGAAACGAACGATACGCACATTTATTATGCAATTACGCCCGGATTGCCTGCGCCGAAGAGCAGCCAACTCTGAAGGGACTCTAGTGACCACCGCGTTCCGCCACAACCTCTTTTTGAAAGCGGCAGGCACTTTGAATGTAAACCGGTTGGCGAAGATTCCCGCGCATGAATGTGGCCCCATGATTGAGGCTTCTGGCCCCTGAACCTCCGGAATGAGCCCAGGGGAATCAGGGAATCAGGTTTCACGCTGAGAGATCCAGCACGTCCGGCGCTGCCTGCACGGAATTGTTTCTGTCTTTTGCGTCAATACTTCAATTCTGAGTACTCGACTCCGGTTCCTATGCGAGCACACATTTCCCGCAGACTGTCTTCGTCCAACATTCCAGCCTGATAGCACCGCATCAAAAATTCCCGGGCTTCGTCTTTCAACTCAACCCGCGCGTTCTCTAGTTCACTACTGGGAGTCCTCCGTGGAGGTGCAGGCGCGACGGGTCCGTTGTCGAACTCGCACCTTCCTCCACAGATTCTACAGAATTGATATTCTTTTATATCGTATCGCTCTACCCACTCCCGTTGCGCAGCTCGCAGGAGAAGAAAACGTTCGTGGTATCCGTCGAGTGCGTTGAAGGCTTCTTCGACTTCGTGGATCCAAAATTCCAAATTTGCACACAGTCCCGCTAAATGATGAATGTGGCTTGTCTTAAAGTTCCGGAATTGATCGGCGAGTAAATTTGCGCGTTTGATTGTGTAGATCATCAGTTTTCTTTTATCAACGCCGAAGCCCTCTCATACCTGCCCGGGAGCGAGGCTTCGATTGCCGGTGGAAGGTTGACCGATCATGAAGGATTGGACTCGCGGCGTGACAGGGTTGAGAGCGATGCCTCGTGTGCGCCCAGCATGGGCGAAAACCAAAAGGGGTTCAAGCGCCCCTGTTTATTCATAGAATGGACATTTTTAATTTCAACCGTTAACCTGAAGTCGCGTGTGCTTCGTCCGCAGCGGATGGCATTCTCTTGGGCGTTGAGAAATGACTGACACATTGGAGAAGGCTTATCGAGAGCTTCGGCGATGCGACCACAGTGAGTCGTTCTCCCAGACAATATTCGACTTGGTCGACCAACTCATCAGGGAACTGGGCGAAGAGAGGATTGCTGAGAGAATTCTCGATTTGTCACATCCAGAGATTCCATGGGAAGACACAGCTGCTATTCTGGCCGTAATGGTCTGGAGCACATCCGACAACGGAGCGCAGATCTCGCGTGATGCCGAGCGATGGATTAGCGAATGCAAAGATGAGCGCCGGGCGTTCGTTGCGTTGAATCTTGACTGTTATCCTTTTCTGGATCCGTCGGAGATGGAAGCGTCCCTTTGCCAGCTTGCCGAACATTTCCCTGCGCTTTCTGACCGGTGTCACGCGATGATTGTCTCACGAAACCAGCAAGCCGATGGAACTCGTACTAGCGGCTGAATCCTACCGTATTGGGGCAGGGACGTTTGTCTCAAACGTCCGGCTGGGTGAACGTTTCGATTGCAGGAACGCTTTGGGCGTTCAGCAGAGTTTGCCCCCCAGCGCGTTTCTTTGAAGTGCTGGTGTGCAATGGTTCTCGGTGGGCGGTTTGTGATGCTGGCGTGCACCCAGCCGGACGGCTCGGAGATCCCGTCCCTGCCGCGGGGCGGACAGGCATCCCCCGCCGACGGCTTCGTCTGAAGTGCTCAGGCTTCCATGAGAGCTTTTTCTGTTCGAGCACTGTTCGTCCGACAAAAAAGCGCCGTCAAGACCGGCGCCCTTCAGATCAAAAACACGTGAGAAACCTCCGTTCGCCCCTCGCCACAACTGTGCGGAAAGGCGGTCGATGATGCAAAAAAGATGGGCACTGAACCTGGCCGTAGTAATGAGCGCAATGGTCGGAAACACTGAGTGCTGGACGGAACACCTCGCCCTGAGGCTCACTCCTGCTCGCTGATCGATTTGCTCCATCTGGGAGCAAGCTGCCGCGCTACAGCGCCCGGGCATAGGCGCCGCCGTCCACCAGCAGAGTGGCTCCGGTGACGTAGCTGCTGGCATCGCTGCCGAGGAACAGAGCGGGGCCGACGATTTCCCGGGGATCTGCCCAGCGGTTCATGGCGGTGAAGTCGGAGAATTGTTGCTTTTGTGCGTCGTCCAGCAGGCTCATTGGCAGGTCGGTCAGGAAGGGGCCTGGGGCGATGCAGTTGACGGTGACGCCGAACGGGCCGAGATCGAGGGCGCTGGCTTTTGACATACCGATCACGGCTGCCTTGGTCGCCGAGTAAGCGTTGCGTGCTTCTTTGGAGCCGACTCCCAGCACGGATGAAATGTGGATCACCCGGCCCCACTTGCGCTCCTTCATTTGCGGCACCAGTGCGCGGGTCAGGGCCATGATACTGCTCAGGTTCACTTCCAGCTGTGTGTCCCAGTCGTCGTCATCGATGGCTACGATCGCTTGCGGCCGATTGATGCCCGCGTTGTTCACCAGGATGTCGATTCTGCCCATTTTCTCCAAAGCAGTGACGGCCAATTTTTTGACCTGCTCCCGATCGCTGACATCGACGACGGAATACTCGACCCGCCTGCCAGTCGCTGCTGAAACTTCAGCCTGCACGGCAGCCAGTTGATCCCCACTGCGCGCGCAGATGAAGACATCGGCACCAGCCTCGGCGAACCCCATCGCCATGGCCTGTCCCAGACCGCGGCCACCGCCTGTGATCAGTGCTGTTTTTCCAGTTAAATCGAACAATGGGTGCATCGCCAGCGAGCATTGGGAGTTCGGAGGCAGGTGTCAATGCGGCGCATAAAAAAGAATCCAGATCCGACGGAGAATGGTGATTGTCGAGCTCTGGCGCCTTGTCCACTACGGGAGTCTGGTAATCAGAATTTCCGCGCCAGTTGCTGACGTGACTTCCCGAGATCCGGTTAAGCATGCTGGTATGATGAAAAAGTCGCCGTTGGTAAAAGTGCGACCTTCCATTTCAATGCTTCCCGCAGCGACACCGATGATCACGAACTCGCCAAGTGCGGCGATGGTCTCTGCGGTGCCGCTGTTGATAGCCTTTTTTTGAACGTTGAAGTAGTCGCAGGCGACTAGCAGGTCACCCTGAGCGGCGGTCATTTCGGGCTCGATGTCTGAGAAGTCGATGCACTTCATCGACTCTTCGATATGCAGCTGGCGGGGGCTGCCGTCGAGCCCGACTCGGTTCCAGTCGAACACGCGGTAGGTGGTGTCGCTGTTCTGTTGAATTTCGAAAATGAGCAGGCCTGCTCCGATGGCGTGCAGCCTCCCGCTGGGGATAAAAATGAACTCTCCAGCTTTGGGGGAGATGGCATGAACCTGGGAAGCTGTGGCACCGTGATCGAGCCCGCGCTCGAAGGAATCACGGGTGACACCTTTCTTTAGCCCGACATAGAGTTCGGCATTTTCATCTGCGTCGACGATGTACCACATCTCGGTTTTCGGCTCGCCGCTGAGCATCGGTGCAATATCTGCTGGCGGGTGTACCTGGATGGAGAGTTTGTCCCGGGCATCAAGGATCTTTACTAAAATCGGAAAGCGATCACACTCCCAGCCCGCAGCTGCGGGGCCGAACACTTCCTTACGATGATTCTGCCAAAGAGCGTTCAGGGACTTGCCAGCGAACCTTCCACCAGTGACGATGCTCTGGGCTTCCGCCCGGTCGACCACTTCCCAGGATTCTCCGTACGGAGCATCGGGTGTCGGCAATTCTCGATGGTAGAGCGTCTCAAGCGTGCGGCCGCCCCAGACGCGTTCCTGATAAATGGGAGCCAGAAGGATGAGTGAATCGTCCATGATGTGAGTGTCAGTGAGGTCAGCAATCGTATCGATGTCCCGAAGAGGTTCGAGTAACGCAGTTTTGAGATTCGCTCGCCCTGCCGCCATCAAACTTTCGCTGAGAGTATCACTCGTGCTCCACGGAATATTGTGGAAAAGATACGGTGCGTTCTCCTTGAGCGCAACCAGGTAGTAGCCTCCGTCCAGCGCCGGACCAAAGACCGCGCCAGTATCCCCGACGGAAAGGAGTGCCCATGCCTGCTCGAAGTGAAAGGGGGTAAGATCCGGGCAGTCTGTTCCTGTTAGAGTCACCGTCTGGTGTCCGCCATCGAGCGCGTCCTTTGCCGCAGCGGCCAGACGTTGCCCGAGGTCGCCGTCCACTTGAGGGGAAAACCGGGTAGATGCGTGTGGCGGAATGAATGGTGCCAGCCAGTCCCGTATTTTCTGCTCGGCTGCAGCCGGGGTGAAAGTGAGGATGATTTGTGCCTTTTCCCAGGGTAGGTTCGCGAGCGTGGCAGCGACCAGCTTCTGGTAGATTTCTGCTGCGCGCGCATCCCCGATGTCGGCGGCTAGTCTGGTCTTGACCTTACCTGGTTCGGGAGATTTCAAGAAGACGACTACGGCGTGATCGTTCATCAAAGAAAAGGCCGACGGTGATCCATTCACCGTCGGCCATGAGTTGATATGAATGCAGTTTTCTGATGGGTGTTACTCAGTTTTCTTCACGCGGTAGTAGCGCGCGGTAACATCTGCAGGGACAGCAGCTTGCACGAAGCTCGACTCCGATTCATCAGCGGTGGCATCTTCAAACTCCAGCCAGGATTCGAGATCGTCGGAATACTCTCCCGCGTAGGAGATCCCGATGGTTGAGGGGAAAGTTACAGTGACATTGCGAGAAGCCGGATCCATCACAATCGATGTGATCTGGAAGACGTCGCCTGCAGCTCCCGGCTTACCACCGAGCGGATTGAAGGTTCCTTCAGCGAGTTGTTTGATCTGGGCTTCCGACAGGGCGAGATCCCAGATGGCGACATCATCGATTTCACCTGTGAAGAAGTTGCCGGTCGCGTCCTGAATGCCATCGCCTCCGATGTTGAACAGGTCAGCACCATCTGCTGTGGGGACACCCGGGCCGCTGGAGCCAGCATTTTCGCCATTGATGTAAACAATGCGCTCATTCTCATCGTAAACAACGGCGACATGTGCCCAGCCTTCTGACGTTGGACCAAATGGAATCCCAAGGGCACCGGCTGTAGGATCCCACAATTCAATGGACGTGGCACTGATCATGCCGAACTCGATCACGTCGTTCTGTCCATAAAAACCCGTTCTTGCTGGCTGATCGACGTCGAACTTCACCCATCCTGACATCGAGAAGGCGTCAAGTCCTCCCAGCGACGCTTCCGTCGTGACTGACGAATCAATGCCATCAAACTGGATCGCAAAGTCGCCAGCGTTGCCCGTGTGGCCCTCTACGAAGACTGCTCCACCATTTACGGTTCCCGGTGTTGAGCCGATCAGGTCGGCAGTTTCCTGCGCGCCGTCGTCGAATGACCAGTAGGCAATGGGCACCGGAAAAGCTGGGAAGCTGTTCTTGTCGAATGGATTGGTGGAGGCCGCGATCTCGGTTCCGTCGGAGACTCCATCGCCATCGGTGTCAGCATTGTTTGGGTCGGTGCCGGAATCGGTTGCGCTGGCGACAACACCAGAATTGGTCTCGACTTTGTCGCTCAGACCATCTTTGTCAGTATCCCGGGAGCGGGGATTGGTGCCAGTGTCTGCTGCGCTGACAAAGGTTCCCGTGTTCGTCTCGACACCATCCAGAAGCCCATCGTCGTCGGAGTCATTGTCCTGCGGATCGGTGTTCGCTTTGAATTCAGCGAGATTGTTTGAACCATCGTTGTCAGTATCTAAGGCTGAATCGTCGACGTCTGGATCGAGGCCATTCGCTTCTTCCCAGATGTTGGGCATTCCATCGCCGTCAGTGTCCATAGTCGAACGCACGATTTGAAAGCCAGCGATGCCAGGGTTGCCCGAATTTGCATTACCAGTGATTGTGAGGGTTGGTCCGGTCAAACCTGAGAAGATGATGTAGTTTCCTGGATCAAAGTCCTCAACGATCTGAACAAACTCTCCGTCAAACGATTCAACAACGGCTTCAATGATTTCGTCATTGGCGGTGATTGTTGCTTCCGAAGCCCCGTCTGACACGACGTAAACGTAGAGGTCATAGCTGGGGTAGGCGATATTGCGAAGTTCAATTTGAGTAATGACATCGTCGCCCCCCGCGCCCGTTCCTCGGGGCAGTAGCACGCCGTGCATGAGGCTGGCAGCGGCGTCTCCAGCATCAGGCTCTGCACCAATAGCGTTCGGGCCGTTGGTCGCCCATTTTACGCGAAGAATCGACGCTGCATCAGCGCTGTCTACGAGGCTGATCGGGTCGCCGGCACCTCCTGGCGCATTGTTCCAGTTGCCCTGAGTGACTACGCCCGCGATACCACTAACGGAGGCTCCGGGGCTGTCAGCGTTGCCGCCAACGAAATTAACGCCGAGCACGATATCTCCGTTGTCGGCTGGAACGCTTCCAGATTGCTTGGGATCACTGCCCGCAGCAATTTCCGCCTGATCTTCGAAATTGTCGCCATCCGAATCGGTGTTGTTTGGATCGGTGGTGTGGGTGAGCACTTCGGCCCCATCCAGAAGGGTATCGCCATCGCTGTCGGCATTGAGCGGATCGGTCACTGTTTCCTCATTGTCCTTCAGGCCGTCGCCATCGGTGTCCGCCAGTTGCGGGTGGGTGCCCAATTCAAATTCCTCAAAGTTGGTGAGGGTATCGCCATCGGGATCTTCACCGCCGTCGTTGACATTTGGATCCAGCCCACGGGCGACGCCTCGGTCTGTGCCGGTTTCCCATTCACTCGGGATATTGTCACCGTCAGGATTCAAGTTGCTGGTGGCATCCAGTCGGACGTTATCGAAGTGGGAGCGCGCACCGCCAATGTCGTCTCCGATGAAAATCACGATATTGCCAGCGGGCACAGCATCGTCTGTGGCGAACTCAACGGTGACATCAGTGAAGGTCAAACCCTTGGCATCATTGAGCGCCACTGAATCGACCGTCACTGCATTCGAAGCCAGCAGTGAATCGAGCGCGAGCTGGTCGTTGGTGTCGATTCCTTCGAGAAACGCGTCTGCACTGGGTGCTTCATCCAGTACTGTCAGTCCAATTACTGACATGGAGTCGGTACCCGACTGGCCAGCATTTCGGTAACCCACTCCGACTGTAAGTGTATAGAGAGTATTGGGTTCGTAGGGGATACCGGTGTTTTGAAAAGCGTAGTAGCCCGCAGCCATCCCGACGTGCTGGTTGCCCTCGGATTTGAATCCACCAATGTATTCGACGAAAGCATTTCCGCTGTTCGGACCCGCCTGGCCGATCCAGTCAGGATCATCGATATCGTTCAAAGTGGGGTCATTGAGGTCGTTCGTCCAACCTCCTGCACCCAGCTCACGGTTTTCGAAGCTGTGATTATTGACGGGAACTGGGGCTGCCAATGCAGCAGTGGTGAGTGCGGCAAGCGCAAGTAAGGGCGAGAGGATACCAATCGTACTCCTCCCGAGTGGGATTTTTTTCATGTCTAAAATGGGGATTACAAGTTTGGTCGAACAGTAAAGTTCGAAGTTTACGGCTCCGACGCTACTCAATGTGCCAGTCTACCTGCAACCCAATTCGGAAACAATTTCGGAGTGAACGCCATTTATTCAGCTGAAATTCATGCTTGGGAAGGTAACGCT
>JAGROY010000299.1 GCA_020439995.1 Verrucomicrobiia bacterium | reverse complement strand
GGTGCCGCCGGATTGGTGAGCATGGCCTAGTGCTGATCCAGGAGATCGCCGCCCGTAAACCTGCCGGTTCTGTGGTGAATGTATTGACTCACTGCAACGCTGGCTGGCTGGCGTTCGTCGATCATGGCTCGGCGACCGCGCCGATCTATGCTGCGCACGATGCTGGAATTCCGGTGCACGTGTGGGTGGATGAGACACGCCCCCGCAATCAAGGGGCGCGGCTCACGGCGTGGGAACTGGGCCAGCACGGCGTGCCACATACCGTTATCGTCGACAATGCGGGTGGGCACCTGATGCAGCGTGGCCTGGTCGATCTCGTGATCACCGGGACGGACCGGACGACGTTCACCGGTGATGTCGCGAACAAGATAGGCACCTACTTGAAAGCGCTGGCTGCCTGGGACAATGACGTGCCATTCTACGTGGCGTTGCCATCATCAACCATCGACTGGGACACCCGCGATGGAATGAGTATCCCAATTGAGCAGCGCCATGCTGACGAGGTGACTGGGATCGAAGGAGCATCGTCTCCCTCCGGTTCGCTTCAGTCCGTACGGTTGACTCCCGAGGGCTCCACTGCCAGAAATGATGCCTTCGATGTAACGCCGGCGCGTCTCGTCTCTGGTTTGATCTGCGAGCGCGGCATTTGCACTGCGTCCGAGGCCGGATTGCGCAAACTGTTTCCAGAGCGGAAGTAAGACTGTAAAAGTAGACGCGGCAGGAAAAGTCATCGGCACCCAATTCTGCATCGGCACCCAATTCGGCGACCGCTTTTTCAAACGCGTGATCTCCAATACCCGGATAATCGGATTTTCTCTCCAGAAAACCTGAAAAAACTTCTGATCTTCACTGATTTCCCGAAATGGAAGCCGTAAAACGAAGCGGAGAATCACGTGTCCCGGTTGCTTGCCTCCACCTTCGTATCCAATTTCAGAAACCCGTCGGCTTCATTCATCATGTCAAAAGCGAAAATCCTGCACTTCTTGCCATCGCTGTTTCTCGGGGCGGCATTCCTCGTTGAGTTCCCAATTGCTGCGTCTGCGGACGACGCAACTCTGAAAGGGCTTTGGGAATTTGATGATCCGACAAATCCACAGAAGGCCACGATTGGGCAGGATTTGGCCTTTGGAGGTGTGGCACCTGCATTCAGCGCCTCCGTCACGGACGACCAGGGCACGGTGCTCAATGGCGTAATCACCACGCCACCTCCGGCACAAGCCAACCGTATCGCCTGCGTCCACGGCATCAGAACCAAGTCCGGGGAAAAATACGTGAACCAATACTCGATTGTGGCCGACATTCTCTCCCCTGAAGCAAGCCGCAGTTCCTGGCGCTCCATCTTTCAGACTCGCGGCAACAATTCTGACGACGGAGACTACTTTATTCGGCCTGACAACGACTGCACCGGCGTCGCGTATCTCGGGTATTCGGCGGCCAGGTTCGACGAGACCAAGTGGTGCAGGCTTGTGCTTACCGTAGACGATAATAAAAAGGGCGCTATGTCAGCGGCCAGTCATCTTCGGACCCAAGACTTCCGTTTACGTTGTCGGTCGGCAGCAAAACTGGCGACGGCTTCGCGATCACTGTCGAAGTGAAGAACGACGCATCGTAGGATTCGGAACCGCTCCTTAGCCCTTACAACCAGCATGAAAATCACGATGCGAAAGACCACGCTTCTCCTGGCACTGACAACTGCCATTGGCTGGGGCCAAGCGCCGGGAGACCTGACCGGCAGCCTCTCAGGGAAGCATGAAGACATGCCAGTTGCTGGCAGTGCGGCTGCTCAGGACTCGAAACCCGCGCCGGTGGAAGTGGTCTTTAGGGGACGTGCCACGCTGTCAGGGAAGATTGAGCAAATCAAAACCCATGACGACGACGGCAACGCGGTGTTTCCCCTTTATCTCTACACCGACAAACCTATCGTCGTGAAGCCTGCGGTCGATTTTGACCCCGGCGACACGAACCGGGAATTGGACGGGATCGAGGTCAAGCTGCTCGAAGGGGACGCCGCCGGGTTGGAACGTCACCGAGGAAAAACGGTAACGGTACGGGGAAAGGTGGCCACGGGTACCGGTCTGCATTGTCACGGCTTCGGGCTATACGTCGCCTCACTGAAAGACATTGAAGAGCACGACAAGTTTGGCGCGGGCGGGCAGATCACCACTCCTGAACGAGGATCCCGGCTCCGCAAAGAGATCTGCGACGCGTTTCGTGTTCCCATGATGAAGAAAGTCAATGGGCAGGACATCGTCTTCGTGATTTACACATTAAATGTCTTCGGAGACTGGGCGTTCATCCATTGCGCTCTGCAACTGGCGAACGGCGAGGAAATCGATTGGAAGAAGGCGGGATTGCTCAACGATCCAGATTCGGACTTTGTGGAAAACGATGCGGCGGGCCTGCTTAGACGAGACGCCAACGGGAAATGGTCCGTTGTAGAGCATTCATTCAACCATACCGATGTGGTGTGGGCCGACTGGGATGAAAAACACGGCATCCCAGAACAGCTCTTCAAGTGAGAATCCTCGAATTGATCAGCCTCAGCCACGTTTAAACGACAATTGACGCTGCGCAGGAAGCGGATAAAAAAACCTCTTTTCTCCCTGATCATTCCCTACGCAATCCGTGAAACCAGATGACGGGATGGCGACGATCTATTCCCAGCAACTACAGCCCCAGTAAAACCAGTATGAAAAAGTTAGTTATCCTTATTGTATTGCTCGCCGTTGCCGGCGCGCTGGCCTGGAAATTCTATCCGGATGCCACCAAAGAAATCGCCGACAAGGCGAAACTTCAGGCCGGGCAACTGGCTGAAAAAGCCAAAACCGAAGCGGAAGCAATTCGTGCGCGCGTCATGGCCAAACAGGGGGTGGAACTGCACTCGGACGCGAAGCCACTAACGGTACAAACACCGACGGTCGATGACATCCATTACCATGTGTGGTATTTCACTGAGCATAACAACGCCTTTATCATGGGCGACAAAGATATATATATTGGTGACATGGGGAAAGCGGAGCCGTATAAAACACACAAATCGCGTTCCGACATGACTGAAGATCCAAATGGCACAGCATTCACATCAGAATCTATGGTCGGTGTCTGGGAAGTAGTTAAGATTGAGAATGATGAGCTGACGTTAAAATATGGCAGTGGGAAAATAACGCCTGCTAAACGTTTGACCGGAGAAGAGGCTAAAGCCGTCCAAGCTAAGTTCGACGCCTGGAAGGCAAAGCAAGCCGGAGTCACGCCTTAGATCCTTGGAAGCGAGAAGAGAACTGCTCCTGCTTGTCGATAAACAAACTGTCCTATGAAGAAAATCTGCATGATCGTAATCCTCCTCGGAGGGCTTTTAATGGCTGGATTCGGCACCAGCATTTTGATGAATAGCGGGGCATCGTCCTACGCGGAGAGCGAAACTTCCGCCCTTCAGGAGAAATCCGGAATCGATATCGACTGGAAGGATAACAAAACCGTCGGCACTATATTGTTGGCGGGTGGAGTGATCGGCTTCATCTGCGCCTTCCTTTTGGGCAAGATGCTGTTTCTGGCGGCCGCCCTGCTTATCCTCGCTGGTGCCGCGCCCCTCGCAGTGGACTTGCAGGCGATCAAAGTGACCTTCCCTCTGATCCTTGCCGGTTTATCGATGCTGTTTTTCAAGAATAAGATCCTGTAGCACACTTTAGCAAGCGGACGATTTCTTCATCTTGCTGTTACGTGAATTCCGAGGTCCGAAATATCAATGCTTATGAAATTCTCGCGATCTTTCCGATGTTCTGCTTCTGGAGGACTGCTCGGTGCCTCCCATTGGATTTAGCGGGATGGGGAAGATCACCAATGTTTCGGTTTGCGAAGGAACGCCAGCGGAGCGGTGCAAGTTATTCAGCAACCAATATCGCGCCACCCGCCCCACTGCGGTGAACCTTGCCTGGGCGGTTGAGAGGCAACTGTCTGCCATCGCTCAGGTTTCCGGTGTCTCGGAAAAAGTGGCGCGCGCAGAGCAGGTTGCTGCAGATATCTGCGATGAAGACAGCGACTGGTGCCGCCGGATTGGTGAGCATGG
>JAGROY010000298.1:3880-11741 GCA_020439995.1 Verrucomicrobiia bacterium | reverse complement strand
CCCCGAACTGGAGTCATTGCCGAGCCCGGCTCAGAACAAGGTCACCAAGGGGGACGAAGGCAACGAGCAGCAGAGCGGCCCCGGTTCCGATGGTGGTCGGCAGAGCCATTGTGAGAGTTATCGCGAGATCATCGAGGCAAAGCTCGAAGCCCAGCTCCACGCCAAACGCATCTGGCAGGATCTCGTCGATGATCACCAGTTCAAGCACTCCTACCAGTCCGTCAAACGCTTCGTAGCAAAACTCAAGCAAACCGATCCACAGCGCGTCTGGCGCATGGAATGCGAACCCGGTGAAGAGGCCCAGGTCGACTACGGAACGCTGTGGATCGAACTGGCAGGCAAGCGAAAGAAAGTTCACGTGCTGCGCGTCACCTTGAGCCACTCGCGCAAGGGCTACACCGAAGTCATGCTGCGGCAGGACACCGAAAGTTTCATCCGTGGAATCGAAAACGCCTTTCGCCACTGGGGCGGTGTGCCACGCCTGCTTGTGCTCGACAATCTCAAGGCCGGAGTCCTCAAGCCCTGCCACTACGACCCCGAACTCAATCCAAAGTTCGCAGACTTCTGCGAGCACTATGGAGTCGTCGCCCTGCCTACACTGCCGCGGACTCCCGAACACAAAGGCAAAGTCGAGAGCGGCGTCGGCTATGTGAAAGAGAGCGCACTCAAGGGTAAGGCATTCGATTCACTCTTCGCCGTCAACACCCACCTGCGCCACTGGGAGAAGACACGAGCCGACAAGCGCATCCACGGCACCACGCGCAAGCAAGTTGGCGTCCACTTTGAACAAAGCGAAGCGCCCGCCCTGCAGCCGCTGCCAGTTGACCTGTTCCCCAGCTTTGTCGAAGCCAGGCGTAAAGTACACCGCGACAGCTACGTTGAGTTCGAGCGCGCCTACTACGAAGTGCCACCCGAATACATCAACCGCGAACTATGGGTGCGCAGCGACGGGCGCATGGTGCACCTCTTCAACCAGCGCATGGAACAAGTCGCCGTGCACGTCGAACTCGCCCCCGGCCAGTTCACCAAAGTGCTCGGGTGCGGCGGCACCCCCAGGAGCGTGCAGGAAAGCCTGCAACACTGGGAGCAACGCGTCGCCAAACTCGGGCCCGATGCCGCCCTGTGGGCCAGAGGGCTCGTGCTCAAACGCAAAGAAGCAGGCCTGCGCGTGCTCATGGGAGTCATTCACCAGCTGCTGCCCCGCCACGACAGCGCCACCCTCAACCAAGCCTGCGGCCAGGCCCGCCACCACGGTCAATACCGCCTCCGGGAGCTCAAAAACTGGGTCGAAGCACCCGCTCAGCAGGAGGCCTTCAGCTTCCTGGAAAACCACGAACTCATTCGCGACATGGACACCTACGGCCAGATCGTCGGCTTCGAACAGAACAACTGAAAAGTCTAACATTCCACTAACTCAACCGGAGAAAATAACACGAACACTCAACCGCAACCACCGACAAGATAACACTTACATTCATACAACAATTCAAAATAGAAAATGAACAATACCATAAAACAACAAGCCAGCCGCCTGCGACTCTCAGGCCTGCTGCAAACCCTCGAACTACGCCTTGAAGAAGCCAGAAGCCATGATCTGACGCACGACGAATTCCTCGAACTCGTCCTTGATGACGAACTCAACATCCGAGGTCAGCGCCGCATCGCCCGGCGTACCAAAGCCGCCGCCTTCCGCGAGCTGCGAACCCTCGAAGATTTCGATTTCTCCTTCAATCCCAAGATAGACCGTCGACACATCTACCAACTGGCCACCGGAAAATTCGTCGATCAAGGCAGCGATGTGCTCCTCGTCGGCCCGCCCGGAGTGGGCAAAAGCCATCTCGCCCAGGCCATCGGCTACGCCCTGATCAAAGCAGGCAAGAACGTTCTCTACCGTTCGATCTTCGACACCGTAGCCGAACTCAGCGCCGAGAGCGAACATCCCCTGCGTCACAAGAAAGCCCTCAAAGCTTACCTCAGTTGCGATCTGCTCATCATCGACGACATGGGCATCAAACAACTGCCCCCCAAGAGCGGAGAACACCTCTTCGAAATCATCATGCGTCGTTACGAAGTGCGCTCCACCCTCATGACCTCCAACCGCCCCATCGAAGAGTGGGGCAAACTCCTTGGAGACGTCCCCGCCGCTACCGCCATCCTCGACCGCTTCCTCCATCACGCCGAGATCATCCAGATTACCGGCAAAAGCTACCGCCTCAAAGACCGCGCAGCTCAGCAGTCCACACCCTCCAAATCAAACTCCAACACCGCAACATGAACACCGCAACATGAACACCGCAACATGAACACCACAACCAGGACGCCGTGGACAAGGCCTTCAGCCTTGGAGTTTAAGAAGGCATGGGTTGCTCCTCTGGTCGATCTGTCAGGCCTGCCGATGAGACTGGCGGGTTCCAGGAAATCCAAGGAACCCGCCAGCTCCGACGACCATCGGTCGCAACCACTGGCTATCCCTTGGAAAGTTGCTCTCCAGCAGAGCCTTCCTCCGTTTCGCCAGCTGCCCAGATCCATCCACCATCAAGCAAATCACTCAAGTCCAAACTTGAACTCCACCCCACTTCACCCTTAACTCCAGATTTCCGTGGGTGGTACACTTTGAAGTGACCCCGGGTGGTACATTTTGAACCGACCCCCGACACCACGAGAGCTTTTCCTGTACAGAATCACGTGTTCCTTTGAGTAATCTATCGGAGTGGTGACATATTGACACCACCCTCCCATTTTGCTATACTGAAGCCGTTAACCATTTTTTTTGAAGGAGAACACTAATGGCTGTCCCAGAACCCAAATCACGCATTACCACCCGCGTTTCCGCGCCGGTGCAATCGATGCTGGAGGAAGCGGCGGCGTTCCTTGGAGTCCCGGTCAACAGCTTCGTCGTCAGCGCGGCCGTCGAGAAAGCCGGTGACGTCCTTGCCAAAGAACGCAGCATCAAGCTCACCGCACGCGATGCCCAGTTTCTGTCGGAGCTGATGGAGCAGCCTCCGCAGCCAAGTGCCTATGCTCTTGAGGCGGCAGCGGCATTGTCGTCTCGCGTGAGTCTCGGCGAATGAACCAGCTGGAGACGCTCGGTGCCGAGCACGATCGTGAGGGTTTTGATTGCGGGGTCGAGGCGCTCAACAACTACCTGCGGCAGGTCGCGCGGCAACATGCGCAGCGAGGGATTTCACGCGTCTTTGTGCTGGTTGAGGACGATTCCCCTGCCCCGAAACCAGTGCTGGGGTTCTTTTCCCTGGCGGCGTGTGAGGCGGAAAGCGAAGAACTTCCTGCGTCTCTCGGCCGCAAATTGCCGCGCAAAATTCCTGCGGTGCGCCTTGGCCGGCTCGCCGTGCATCGTGAACACCAGGGTCAGGGAATCGGCAAGGATCTGGTGCTCCTGGCACTCAAGAAAACAGCCGAAGGCGCTGCCCTGGTGGGAGTGGCAGGGCTGTTCGTCGATGCCAAGGACGCCTCAGTGGCGCAGTTTTATGAGAAGTTTGGATTTGTAGCGCTGCCCGATCAGCCGCTGACCTTGTTCCT
This sequence comes from Verrucomicrobiia bacterium, assembly GCA_020439995.1. Taxonomy (GTDB): domain Bacteria; phylum Verrucomicrobiota; class Verrucomicrobiia; order Verrucomicrobiales; family DEV007; genus JAGROY01. Next base: position 8,204 of record JAGROY010000298.1, on the reverse strand, counting down.
GCCAGTGCAAACGCTCCTGCAGACGGTTGCGGCCATGGGCTTCGAATGATCAATACTCGCTCGGAAGCAGTGCTGTAGTCACCGAGCGATCCGCCTCGGTGATGATGTAGAACTTCGTTCCGTGCTCGTCGCGCCACATCGAGAGCACCCGGCCACCGTCTTCCACGGCCTGATCATTAAGGGCTTTGTCCTCGGGCGGCACTTCGCCCCAGTCTCCCCTCTCGTGCCTCGCCATGGCCTCGTAGACCGCTTCCATCTTCACCTCTGTCACCACCCCACGGGTCGCGAGCGTTCTTCCCAACGGGAAGCGCGGCCCCTCTGGCCACGCTCGTCCCGGACTCACCTCCATCATGAATCATTCCTCCTGAGCCTGTTATGCCCTAAATCCCCTCTCCTGTCACCTTGCTGCACTGGCCTTTGATTCAAAGGCAGGTTTTGCCAACGCAAAACCCATCCTTGCCACCCGCAACAACCTGAAGGGGCTGGGTCAAAGGGAGGAGGGCGTATAAGTGCCGCCAGGCTGAGCGCAGCGAATTATGCCGCGCTCCGGACTTGAGGCTGCCCCTGGTTGTTGCCTTCGCCTCGCTCGCCGAAAGGCGCTGGAGTTTCTTGTCTCCGGGGGCGGAGGCCATGGCCTTCAGAGGATGCCCTTGGAGATGGGGCAAAGCGGCGGATCTCGAAGGGCTTCCGTCTTTTAGCTGAAGGCGATGGCCGGAGCCCCTCTTGGGCTGGAGGGATGAAAAAGCAGTCTGTGCGGCTGGATTGCGGCGCAGGGGAGCTTGCGAACCGGAGTGCGAGCCAGTTGCACTGTCTGCGCCGGGTGGGGTTGGGAGGATACGGGAATTGACTCAGGTTTTGAGTGGCAGTTTCCTGCTAGGAATCCGTATCGGAGCCAGAAATCCGGCTGATTGTTGCGGAAAACAGGGTGTTTTCATGTGCGCGGGGGGATTCCAGCGGCGGATTACGGGAATTGACTCAGGTTTTTGACCTGCGTTTCCTGCTAGGAATCCGTATCGAATTCAGAATAGGGAGTCTCTTCGAGATAAAATACGGGAATTGACTCAGGTTTCACCGTCTGGTATACGGGAATTGAATCAGGTTTTGCTCCTAATAGGCGACTCAGAACGCCTCATACGGGAATTGAATCAGGTTTCGCGAAAACCATACGGGAATTGACTCAGGTTTTTACGGGAATTGACTCAGGTTTCATAGTTTGCTATACGGGAATTGACTCAGGTTTTTACGGGAATTGACTCAGGTTTTCTTCTGTAACATGTTGAATTTAAAGAGTGTTCCGGAACATAAACTTTAAACATGTATGTAATTAAAACTAATAAACAACACGGAGGATTCTGTTGTTGTTGTGATTTTAGGATATTCAAGAATGAGTGAAGACGAAAAGGCCGCAGATCCCTCACTAGAGAGCTCCCGAAAGGAACAATTGAACCTGTTCCCAGGATTCATTTCGATCAGCGCGGGGAAGGACGAACTCAACATTGCAGAGTTCCCTATCGCAGCTTTGGCCAACCGAATGAATCCTGAGATCAAGACGATCACGTATCAGGATGAGATTCAGGACGCCAAGACTGGTCAGCTTATGCCAAGGAGTCTCACCATCACAGGTTCTGATCTATATGGGCTGCCAACGTCATTTGATGACGAAGTGATTCTTGGACTGATCAACTTGAGTCGAGGTCAAGGCTTTCAAAGCCCCTCAATGAACTTTAACCGACACCAAGTCATATCAGTTCTTGGCTGGAGTAACGATGATTACTACTACCAGAGGATCAAAGAGTCAGTAAATCGATGGCTGGGTGTGACTCTCTACTACGAAAATGCTTGGCGAGACAAAGGCTCAGCAGATTGGAAAACCGGTGGGTTCCACCTGATTGAAAGCGTGACCTGGGGTAAGGATGGGCAGCCTTCCGAAATCATTTGGGGCAAGGAAGTGTTCAAGAGCTTCACTGCGGGCAATCTGAAAGCGCTTGATCTTGATCTCTATAGGCAACTTTCAACGCCTACAGCACGAAGGATTTACAGATTCCTGGACAAACGATTTTTCCAGCGTGCAAAGTGGAAATTTGATCTCAACAAGTTCGCTTTTCACAAGATCGGCCTCAGCCAGACTGCCTACAAGGACGTGGCGCAGCTAAAGAGGCAGATGCGTCCGGCCATCAAACAGCTTGAGGATGCTCAAGTCATCATGGCCTGCCCTGATAGTGAACGTTTTAGGAAACTAGGTCGTGGCAAATGGGAGATTCACTTTGAGCGCTTCAGCAAAGAGAAACAGCCAGATCTTGAGATGCCAGTCGAAGAGGAAACGGAGCTGGAATCGAAACTGGTGAAATACGGCGTGGGGCGAACCGTAGCGAGAAGACTTCTTGTTGAGCATGGAGAGGCAAGAGTGCGCGAACGCCTCGCTTGGTATGAGTGTTTGGAGGCCAAGAAAAAGACTGGAGGAATCAAGTCTGTCCCAGGGTATTTGGTGAAATCGATCACGGATCCAGAGTTTGCTGCTCCAGACGGCTACAAGAGCCCTGAGGAGCTTGCTCGCGAGAAGGCCGAGAAAGCCGCTGTGGCGAAAAAGAAGGCACTAGCTAAGCAACTGGCCGAAAAATCCGAAAAAGAGCGAGAGGAAGCCGCTGAGCGCGAAATGAGGGCTGCTGAGAAGGTATTCAATACCCTTTCGGAGGAGCAACAGGCAGAAATTGAAACAGTTGCCCTCAAGAACTGCCCTTTCGACGCGCCGAGAATCCGCAAAATGCTGGTTTTTACGAAGGTGGCTGAGATGCTAAAAAAAGGTGATCTGAATAAGGGGTAAATTACTACTTTACCAAGGTGGTAAATGTAAGGGTCGGTTACATGCGAGTTGCTCGATTAAGTGTATTTTGCTAAAGTAGTAATTTACCATAGTAGTAAATATTAAATTATAATCTTTACGTAGGTGGTAATTAATTATAAGAAGTAAAGTATTGAAATAGTAAATTTTAACTTTGGTTAAAGAGGAAACGTGGTAAAGATTGAAAGTAGTAAACCTATGAAGATCGCTTTTGTAAGTGGAAAGGGAGGCGTTGGAAAATCGAGCCTGTGCTTTTTGACAGCGCTCTCGCTTCGAGATGCCGGGAAAGAGGTGTCTGTTGATGATCGCGACCCGCAAAAAAGCGTGTCATCATGGATTGATCTTGAGCGGGACGGGATTTCCGACGGGGAAGGGGAGTTTACGTTGATCGATACGCGTCCGTCCATCGATCACAAGAGTGTGATCCAAGCAATTTCAGAGGCGGATCGCATTGTGATGCCGTGCACGCCATCCCCTGGCGACATCACTGCGGCTCGTGCCACTGTTGAAGTTGTGCTCGGTCTCATGAAGGAAGGCGCGAAGGCTGCGCTCGTGCTCAACATGGTAAAGGGCGGCACCAATTTTGCAGAGGACGCACCAGACCTTTTAAAGGCGATGGGCGTGCCGGTGATGAACACTCAAATTCCCGACCGGCAATCCATTCAACGTGCTGTGCTTTTGGGCTGGAGGGCGCTCGATTCAAAAACGCAGGGAATCATATTCAAACTCGCATTGGAGATACTGTCATGACCAAAGGAAACGCTTCAAAAGAACGTGACGAGGCCAGAGAACGGCTAATGGCAATGGCGGCGGCACCGACGGCACCTGGACAAAACCAAGCCGCCAAAGCTCTTCAACAACAAGAGGAAAAACCGAAGGTCGCGACCACCACGAAAGTGAGTACGCCGCAAGTTGAGTCGAAGGCCGCAGCTGTTGTTGCAGAGAAGAAGCCAAAAACAAAGAAGAGAAGTGTTGTGCACGAGAAGGCAGAGAAAATCAGCGTTTCACTTCACCCGCAAGACCAAGAGCGAGCCGAGAAAGTGGAGGACGCTCTTCGAAAGGCTGGGTTGATTCCTCGCCGCGCTCCTACATCATTTCTTCTGAAAGTTGCCCTTGCTGCGTTTGACGAGAAGAACGTGGAGAAGCTAAAAGAGATCGTTGAAGAGGTGAGGGCTCAGGACGGTCGAGGGAAGTGGATGCACGAGCTTAAAGGGTAAAGTAGTAAAGTGGCAATTTAAGAGGAGATGTCAAACGTTCCCAATTCTGCGTTGAACTATAAGTAAGCGTTGGCTATAATGTTCATATGAACATATTATCCAGAGTGCATGAAAGTCGGTGTCTTTTCGAGACGGCGCGAAGCCATGGCCACGTCATGCGGCACCTTTTCGAGAAGATCGGAATCGATGCGGTTCTCTGTCAACATTCCTTGCCGTCATTTTGACGCCCTCACAAACCGTCTTCAGCGATAAGCTGTTTGATAAAGAG
>JAGROY010000298.1:0-3795 GCA_020439995.1 Verrucomicrobiia bacterium | reverse complement strand
TTGAGCCCTTCCCAGAGTGGGTAAACGCCGAGGGAAGAGGCTCGGTGAACTGAAGCTGTGTGGAGGAGAACGAGAAGCACGAGGCGTTCTTCGGAATCCGTCGGTGGTTTGGAATCGATGTCTCTGGCGGGATCGAGCACGGAAGCAAGATCCGGATTGGTAACCACGTTCTCCCAAATATCCCTGTGTGCTTGAGTCAGGGTCAAGTAGACCTCGACTCTTCTGGCGCGGGAATCGAGCAGGAACGATCGAGAGGCGATCGCGAAGCCGGCAACAATCCCAAGCGTTTGAATGAGCGAGAACCAGTTCTCTCCCGCCCATGAGAGAATATCCATGGGCGGGATTCTAGCGCGAATCGGAGCGCGACGAAACCCGGTTATTGATCAGGAATATCGAACCTCGCTTCGATCAGGGTGCGACGAGGCACGCGCACGATACGCTCATCGCTGCCGCATCCTGCCGAAGGGGGGAGTTTCGATGTCGCGGCGTCGGTAATATCGATGCCGATGACGGCGAAATCGCCGTCTTCCATCTCAAGGATATCAGGGCAGCCGTTGGCTCCTGCACTTTGTCTGCCTCCAGCGTGTGGATCGGGCCCGAGTCTTCTAACGAACATGATGATGAGTGGTTAAGGGGGGAGTGAGGCACAGAGGTGGTGCCACATATGGCCTTATAAGACCATATCAGGAAAGAGTCAACCATTTACTATGGGTGATTGATGGAAGAAACCGAGATCGTGCGGGACATTGTCGAGAAGCTTCGTTCCGAGCGATTGGGACAGGGAATCTCGCAGGCCGAACTGTCTCGTAGGACAGGGCTTAGTCGCTCGGGAATCAGGCATATGGAGAATGGAGATGTGACCCCAACGTTGTTGTTTTTACTTCGCATTGCTCGCGACCTTGGAGTGAGTCTTGCGGATCTGTTGCGAGAGGATGGGAAGGCGTGAGAAAGAAGCCCAGCTGTGAAGCTGGGCTGAACGGCTAGGCGTTCTTAGTCTTGGCTTTTGCTTTGGGAGCGCTTGCTTCGAGTTCAGCGAGGAAGCGGTAGGCTTCCTGTGCCAGGTGCTGGACTTTGAGTAGATCCTCCCGTCCGAAGCTTGAGGTTTCCTTCCATGTAGCTTCGACTTTATAGATGCGGGAGAAGCTGATGGTGTGGAAGGGTTTGGAGTCAGCTTTCTTTGAAGCGTTTTCCCAAATGGTGGCTTTGATCGAGCCATCGCGAAGTTCTTTTAATGGTTTCTGTTTCATGTTTGTTCTCCTAAAGAGTTTAAAGTTTCTCCCCGAAGGGATTGCCTTGGGTGAGAACCACGTCCTTGGAAGAAGTCACCGACAACACGGTGTCGATGCCTCACGAGTGATCGAGTGTGGGAGAGGCAGTGGAGCGGGCCGGAGATTGATCTTCAGAGAGGACGTGAGTTTAGCCCTCAAAAAGGCATCCTCGGGAGGAAACTGAGAACGAATAAGAGGGGGACAATGAAACAGAAGCTTGAACGGAGCGATTGGCCTGATGGAAGCAGCCACAACGGAAAACGTTTGGAAGCCAACTCAGCAAGACCCTTGATGCCTGAGGTGGCCGCATCATGATTCGAGATCAGGATGGGAAGCCGCGCTTCGGACGAAGGGGGGGATGCAGGTCAGATTCAAGGCACAGGAGGACGGTCGTGGTGCCCGATGAGCGATAATTCGGTTGCCATAGCGATCACAGATCCTAAAAAACGCGATGGAAGGGGCTAAAACTGGCCAACTGGCCAATTGTCTCTGACGCAACGTTTTCTGAATCAATGAGTGCTCACCCATAAGGTTCATAGCGGAGCGATGGGGATTCGTTGGCCTTCAAAGGGCAACGAGGCTGGCCGATTTCCCATTTTCCTTTCTAGGATAATTTTTCTGGTAATTGAGATTCACGCCGGTCTGACCGGCTCAAGAAGATCGCGCTTACTGAAAATTTCTTGCATACATTGTTTAGCTATGCATTATTGAATTATGAATAAAACCCCAAGAGAACTTGTGGCTGCCTCCTCCAAGCCGCTCGTCCTGTCCATTCTCGCTCGAGGGGACAGCTATGGGTATGCGATCATCCAGCAGGTGCGTGAGCGATCAGCCGGGCAGTTGGAGTGGACGGATGGAATGCTCTATCCCGTGCTGCACCGGCTAGAACAGGAGGGTTTGATCAGCGCCGTGTGGAAGAAATCGGAAACGGGCCGCGATCGGAAATACTATCGGCTGAAAAGCGCTGGGCGCAAAGCGATCGAGCAACACAAGACACATTGGCGCGCTGTTTCGGGAGCGCTCGAAGAACTGTGGGAGGGCACGGCATGTTCAACCTAGAATCATCCATCAATCGGTGGCGGGTCGAGACGATGCAGGGCGATGCAATCGATCATCTGTCCCTGCGAGAGTTGGAAAGCCATCTTCGCGAAATGATCGATACCCAAGTTGCTCAAGGCGATTCGCCTGAAGCCGCATTCGCATTCGCAACGATTCATCTGGGAGAAGGTGCCCATCTGAATGTCGAGTTCCGAAAGGTGCACACGAACGTTCCGTGGCAGCGGCGGCTATTTGCAATCATTACCGGGTTTACTGCACTATCGTGCGCCGTCTATTTGGTCAGCATCCTGAGCACTCTCGCAAAGATGTTATTGTGGCGGGTCGGACTGACTCAGGATATTTCCCTTCCCTGGGCTCAGCCGAATCCATGGGCAATATTCGAACCTGATCGCAACGCTACAATCGAGCACGTCAGTGCCGTAACCGTTGGTTCCTATGTGGTTTGGATTGCCCTGATGCTCGCATTGGTTGCTCTCTGCCATCGTGCCCTTTCGGGACGCTTGGCTTGGATCAGCAACCTAGTAGAGCGATGTCAGAAGAGCGACCGAAGGTTGATAGCTGCGATCATCTGCCTGGGAATCGGACACGCGTTGGTGTCGATTGTTGTTCCAGCAATCCTGAGACACAGTATTCCCGATGCTGCTGCGGCTGGCTATAGGGACTTCGCACTCGGAGAGTTCGCACTCCACCGTCTTACCTTTTGGATCAATCCCCTCGTGCATATATTGTTAGGGGTCATCACTCTTCGTGCTTGGCGGAAGATCCGTGGATCAGGAATCTTCGATCCGGTGGCTACAGGCATCGCTGGCTACGTCATGATCAGCACAGGATTTGTCATCCTATCGGAAGCGCGGGTCGGTGTCGGACTGACGACGGGGCGATACTTCGGCTCCTCAGAATGGAATCATTTGCAAATCGGAGTCGCTGCTATCGAAGTGTTGGTGGCACTGGCTTTAATCACTTTGTTTCTATTCGCGATCATCAGTCGCTGTTTCTCCAGTCGGAAGCGCACTCCGTTGTCAACCTCTCTGCCGGTACTGGCATGTGCGTCTGGGATCGTCATCTATGTGGGGCAATATTCTCTCCATCGAGTTCTGAACGGCTCGTTGACTATGAGCGGATCATTGCCTGTCACAGCGGCAATCCTCACATTATTCCTTACGGCGGCGATGCTATTTCTTGGTCGCGATGGGCACCACTCCCAAATCCGGGAGACGGACAATGATATGATCCGGTGACTGGGCGGAAAGCGTTCTCTATCGATTCGTTTCCCGAGGAGCGCGAGAAGATAACCAAGAAGTTCATCAAGACTATAAATCGCCTCCTAGTCGAACGTGCTACTGACGCAGAATTTATAGTTGAAATGTTTTTAAAGAGTGGCGTTTGTGCAACTGGCTCAAGGCGTGCGTGAACTCCATCTCGGGTAGGTGGTTGATCGGTCGACGTGAACCTTTGTATAGGTTTGCAC
>JAGROY010000297.1 GCA_020439995.1 Verrucomicrobiia bacterium | reverse complement strand
GAATGAACGTGACGGGCACATATCCCAGCAACAAAATGGTTTCGGTAAATAAGTCATGTGTTAACCTTGCATCCGTCTGGAAGCTGCCCTTACTGAAGATGTATCCAAACGGCTGCAACATTTCGGACTGAGTCATTAGCGTTTTGAAACCGGAAAGTCGTTCCCTCCATGTTCCCGTCGTTAGGACGGTACGCCCCATACTACTGTCTCCAAGGTAACCAATTCCGAACTGAGTCTGAAACAAATCATCCCACACGTCGTTGAACACGAACAGGGAGGCAATGAACATCACCCCGGCAATATATACCACCCAAGTTGTTCCCCGTCGCCGAAACATTATGAGACAGAACAATGTGATGAATCCTACAAGCCACCCCGATCGCGTCAACGTCAGGGCACAAGCAACTACAAAAAGTGGCACAACAATGTATCTGGGCCACAGGCTTTCTAGCCTGGCAGCACCCGACCTTGGAACGAATCTGCTCAAACAGATGGCGGCCATTGTTGCGCACATTACCGAGACGGCTTGGGTAGAGTTCAGGGTAGAGAAATTGGTTCTAGCGTAGTCATGCGTAAGGTGCCTAATCTCGCCGGTGAAGCCTGACATCAGATATTCTGTCTCGAATGCCGAGAGGCCGAAGAAAAACTGATAGATACTGTAAGCAGCGACTGGAATAAATATAGCAGTTGCAAGCTTCAGCAGCTTCACCCTTTGTTCAATGGCTGGAAAGAGAACTGGAACAACGAACAGCATTGTGACATAGGCTCCAGCATTCGCCAAGTCGCCAAGCATTGCCATCCCTCCACCTAATGCAGCGATCTTTCGGCCAGCCTGGACTGCGAACAATAGCAAACTCATTCCAAAAAGAATCGCGAATCTGCGATTTGCCCCCCCAGTTACATTCAATCGGAGAATTACGCCGAGGCAGATCCCTAGCATTCCAACAGGAGCGAAACCCAGAACATAATACAAATCCACTTGACTCAGCCTTGCATCGAGAATCATGAATCGCTTCAACAGATCGAGATAGCCCGTGGCAATAATGAGCACTACAAATGCGCGGTTCGGCAGTATACATCCGAACAGTCCAATGCTGACAGTCATCATCTTCGCGATCTGACCAACATTATTTTCACCAGAAGTCAGAGCGTTCGACAACGCAATTACGACAACCATGGCGACTGCAAATGCGAAGATACCTTGAATTAGCCTATTTGTTTGCATCCCTATTCTAAGTTCGTCTTTGAAACTCTCGCGATGACACTAATTTGCTCAACGTCCCTGATTGAAACGTTCCCAATTCACAACAGATTTTTAGTCGTCTTTCTCCAAGTCCGGTCCCATGTATTTCCCTTGATTCTGCGATACCATCCGGCAAGAGTCCTCACAGCGAGATTACCATTCAAATGAACTCCGCGATAGCGCACATCCTGTATCGCCGAACCATAGCTAGCGTTCTTCAATTGTTCGCCCCTGGTGAGCGTTGCATAACCATACATGATCGCTCCGATCTCAGGCATTCCATCCAAATTGCCGCTCATCATTTCCACAACCTCTTCATGTGTCCTCGGATTCCATGTTGCACCAAGATTCTCGTAGAGGCATCGCCCAACAAGAATTGATGGCTTCCCCCAGTAAGCAGCCTCAATTCCAATGGTCGAACCAAATGTGATCACCTTATCTACATGAGACATCAAAGCATAACTATCCACATCAGACTCTGGAGCAATCACTTCTACATTATCCCCGCTTAGCGCAACAACCGCCCTTATGAATTGGTTGTCCAACCCGGACAAGTTGGGATGCATTCTTATATACAGCTTGGCAGGACTCCCATCCAAACTGTCGACTGCCCGGGCGATCCTTTGAATCCCATCCAACTGGTGGTCGTAAATCGGATTCTGCCATTCCTTGCCAATGGCAGCAAATTCATCATCGGAACTACAGAACAGAGCAATATTGCGAACGCCCTCATCCCACGAGGCAGGCAGAGTTTCACGCTGCTGGCTTGTCGTGAAGCTCTTCATTACCGTCGTTCCAAGCCCCATGTCATTACCATCCAGTCGAGCGGCGTAGAACTTCCGACCAATTGACTCGCGGTCATCTGTCGCGTTCGCCCATAACGTCCTAATCTCATCCTCCCTGACAGAGATAGTGTGTACGGTGGCATTATTGTAAATCGTGTATGTACCAGCCTTGGCGCCCGTGTCGTGAATCCTGCAAGGCGTCCCATGCTTCTCTGCTGCCCTCCTCACGGCTCTGGACATTGCGTAACGCGCATTGAAGACAAAGACCGATTCAAACGCACGCTGCTGGAGCATACGATCAACTGCCAGATAGGTCTGAAGCGAACATGATGCGATGTTTACAAGATCATCGTGACAACGTGCCAAATCCAGATGATGATCTCGATAGCGAGTTATCAGGGAGGAACACACTCCCATCCCCCAGTCGAAGTCCTCAAAGGTTACCTCCTTGAGTTTCTCGATTGAATCAGGGAGTTTCGACACCATCGTTTGTATCAGGTGTTCATCCTCAGCGGTCAGGACATCTCCATACGACCGCACAGACTGGATTCTGCCTCCCATTGCAGACATGCCCCTCCTGAACTGATGCTGACATAGCCAGCACTGAAGCTCTGCTTTTGCCGGATTGATGTCGCAACCGAAATCTGGCTTCAGACACGCAAGCACCTCCACTTCTCCACCACTGTCGAGGATGCGTTCCATGAACTCCAGTTCCACCGCATGGAAAAACGATCCAGTGACGTACTGCTGACAAAACAAAGTTGGCTTCATCTCCTAGGGCGTAGCTTCAGAATTTGGCTAATAGCAAGATTGGATTCATTACAAGTGACAGGCTAAGCCTGGTTTCGCCAATTGGTGATGTGGTCACGGCAACAAGGCAAAGTAATGATCGCGATTACTATGAAAGCGGCAATCACTACAGCAGACGTGACGAGAACCTGAATCGGCTGCAGCAGCCGGACAGATTCAACCCAAATTCCTAGTCCGCTAAAGGCCACACAGCAAAGCACCACCGCCCCGCGGCGCAAGATGATACGGCTCACCACAATATCACTCACAAATCCAGAAACGAGAAGCATGATCGCACAAGACGCAACCGTTGCCAGAGCAGCACCATGCCCCCCCATGCGGGGAATGAAGATCAAATTGAAAACCACATTACTGATTGCAGCGAGAGTGGCGCAAAATGCGATTCGCCCGCTCTGCTTAAAAAAAAGTAGCCGTCGGACTGCGAATTGGTAAAGTGTCACGAAATAAATTGCTACCACGAGCGTTGACATGGAAACCAGTCCTTCGTGGTACCGCTCGTCAACAATCAAGCGAGCAATCGAGGGGCCAAGGATGGTAGCCATAATAACGCAGCAACTGGCAAGTAAAATCCAGAGGTCTGTGAATTGTTCCAAAGCGCTGCCATTTTTCTCCACGTTCTCCCTTAGTCGATAGTATTTTGGTGAATAAACATTACTTCCGGTGACGAACACCATGTGAAGAGCTATGGCCAAACCAGCTGCTAAACCATAGATACCGGCTTCACGCAGGCCTCGAATCGATTCAACCATGATTCGGTCACTTGCGAACATGACCATCGACGCCATCGCCTGAACCATGAATGGAACACCCAAGCGAAGGCTGCCTGACAGTTCTTTACGCGTTGGAACAATAAGTTTCGTCCCTGCAAAAGACGAGCGAAATGCCATCGCAGTAGCGACCGAAGCGGCGATGACGTAGCCAGTCCACAGGCCAAATGCACCGAATCCCAGTGACAAGACTAGAATCACCCCCGTACCGGCCTCCAAGCAACTCCTCAGAAACATCAGCCATGAAACCTGACCGTGCCGCTCCTCTGCTCTCAATGCCCCCAGAGACACGTCATGAATGTTTACCGCCACCACCAGCAATAACATGCTCAGTACGTAAGGCGAATAGGGAATAGATCCAGAAGTAAGGGAATTCCAGCTAGCCTTCCCGAACAGTAGCCCATATAGGACAAGAAATCCACCAGCCCCAACAACCACAACAATAACGGTGGAACGAAGTGCCGCAACCTCCTCAATCGTTTGTCTTAATTCTACACCAAGCCTGAGAATAACCGCACTCATCCCGAGGCCGGTAAATGTGACAAGAAGGTTCGTGTAGGCCTTCAGGCTGGTAACAATGCCAAAATCACTAGGAGCCAGGTAGTGAGTCCAGACGGGGAGTGTAACCAAGGCAAGCAACCGTCCCCCCACGACCGCAGAGAGATTGGCCGAAAACATCGCCCAATACCGGCGCCCCGATAAGGAATTCCGCACCACAGAAACAATTTCACGCAGTGAAGGAATTTCCAAGCTAAAGTAGAGTCAAAGCAGACAAGCGTGTGTAGCCTCCATAGCCGGACAACTCAGCCACGCTGGCGAACGTACGATAGGTGTCGACTAGCGAAGCGAGGGTCTCTCTGTCCCCCTTTGTTCCTAGATCGAGATTCATTATATTTCCGCGATGAACACACTCTATTTTTGAGTCGCCGCTATAACCATTGACGATCATGTTTGCCGTGGGAACAGGAGGCGAACCATCCACATAAAGTTTCTCTACTGGAAGGTCATCATCCAGAAGGACACGCGTGAACCCCCTTTCGTGAGCTTGACTGATCCGAAGCATATGGCTGATGTGACAGTCAAAAAATGCTAACGCTGACTGGCCTTGTTCAACAGACACACCATAACTCCACCAATCAGATTCGACGAACTTTACCCGCTTGTAGTTCCTCTTGTCGATGTATCCCAAGTTGATATCGAATGCATGAATTTCGGCATCTGGACACGCCCGCTCAAGAAACCATGTTGCCTTGCCTCTCCAGATCCCGCTTTCGACGATCAAATCTGGCCTGCAGACACGGGCGCTCATATAGATCCAAAAGAGATTATGGAATCCAGATCCGCCGGAATTCTGACCAATCGGACACTCTTTAAACAGCTCAAGAAACACTCTTACATCGTCTTTCATCGACTCTTCAGTTGTCTTACCAGACTTGAATACACTAGCAAGCTCCTCCATTGCAAGCCCAGCCAACTGAACAACCAGACTCTCTCTCATTCTCTCATCGCTCATGTATGAGTTACCAGGATCAACGGGATCTCGAAAACGATCCAACTGAAGTCCAATTGGGTTTAATCCACTGTTGATTAGATTTGAAATCTGTCGCTTCATTATTTTTGACTCTTGGCTAGTAAATTGATCTTGACGCTACGTAGCGGCACGATGCAATTGCCTGCTGCTTTCTAAACCTCACCAGGCTCCCCACCCGCCGTCCACGTTCAATACTTGACCAGTAACATAAAGGGACAGATCGCTTGCCAGATAGGCGATCGCCCCACGAAAATCCTCCTCTGTTGCCATCCGAGCCATTGGAGTGCGTTTACTATAGCGCTCGATGAACTCCGCAGGTTGCCCCCTTAATACTCCTCCAGGCGAAATGGCATTCACTCTAATCGTCGGAGCAAGGGTCGTTGACAACCATCTCGTAAGTTGTATCAACCCCCCCTTTGATGCTGCATATGCAGCAGGGTTACTCATCGTGGTGTCGGCATATAAACTCCAATCCGGCCCGTATTGTCCGTATATCGAGGCAATGTTGACAATACTCGAATGGCAGCTGCTGCTGAGAAGAGGTGTCAGCCTCTGACACAAATCGAACACTGAAATTAAGTTGACCTCAAGAACACGATTCCACGTGTTACTCGCCTGCTGCTCGTAAGGCACCGCCCATCCGACCAGCCCCGAAGTTCCTACAAAAGCAGCGTTATTTACCAATACGCTGAGTCCGTGTCCAGATTCAATCAATGATCGTGCCATCTCCTGGCGCTGCTCCGGTCGCTCGAGATCACACTGGTGACAATCTATCTCAACCCCATACAATGCCACTAGCTGCTCCTTCATTTCCCCCAAGTCCTTCCCCGGAAGATCAACCAAGACCAAATCAGCACCAAGTTCAGCCAGCGTGCTTGCCATAACAGATCCCAGCCCCCCCATTGCACCCGTAATCAGCGCCCTGCGCCCCTTTAAGTTAATCATGCTTGCAATCGAACTCATGACTGATCTGAGATTGAGTTCAGCAGACACTCTGCAATCTGAAAATCGAGGAGAGTGTCTATATCAATCGATCGCTCCCTAGGAACTATCACTGAAGCGACCCGCCCTTCAAAGATTCCCCTGCGCGACAACACGAACGATGGCCTTACGACATAGGCTACAGTTGTCATGTCATAGACTTCCGGAGCATCTTGGCGACGAGCAATAGCAGATCGAGGTGGATTCACCAATCCAACAGTTCCATCGGACTTCAATTTCACCATATTGAAGAACGGACTCCTGTGAGACTCTGTCACTGCGATAACACAGTCAACATCGCCAGCTTCAAATCTATCCAAGCACCGATCGACATCACTAGGGATCCTCAGAGGCGCTGTGCAAGGCAACGATACCATCGCGTCTAATTTCCCACTCGTCCCGTTAACGTAGTTGAGCGCATGCTGCCACGATAGCCATTCAGGGCTTTCATCCGAAGCCAGTTCCTTAGGACGCAGAAATGGCACCTCCGCTCCATACTCCCGGGCAACTTCAGCTATTTGGGTTGAATCAGTCGAGACAATCACCTTGCTGATCCGCTTCACAGCGAGAGCCTGACTTATCGACCAAGCTATCAATGGCCTTCCTCCTAGCAATCGGAGATTCTTTCCGGGCAATCCTTTCGAGCCTCCACGAGCGAAGATGAATGCCGCGATACTCATTCCGATCCGTTCTCCTTAGCCTCTACTGCACAAATGGCGACCCGCTTCCCTGACTCCGAAGATTCGCGCGCGGCGGACACAATCCGTAACACTTCAAGACCGTCCTCACCGGAACACGAAGGAACTGTCTTGTCCAGAATACTCTGTAAGAATTCGATCCATTCTAACAGGTAGCTTTCGTCAGGTTGATGCTGATGGCGAAATACACCAACCCAACTACTACTATCACCCGGAAAGCTATCGACGACTCCGGTCAAGCCGTTCCATCGGAGAGTGCCCTTATCTCCAATAGCAGTGCAGACCCTGCAATGGTCTTGCCTCACGAGGTCCATACTTAGCACTCCAATGAGTTGGCGTCCACCTTCCGCAGGAGAAAATCCAATTGTCAAATGCGCAGTATCTTCTACATCTATGTCGAAGTGGCTTTGTTTACTCAAATGTGAGCTAACCCAGACGACCTCACCAAAAATCCACCTTAAATAGTCTAATTCGTGGCTAAGTTCGAGAAGCACGCCCCCGCCCAATTCTCGCCGTGCAGTCACGCTCTTCCGGTAGTCTGCACCAGGCCGCCAGGAGGTCAAGCATTGCCCTACCTCACATCGCAGTGACAGCACCTCACCTATCCAATTGGCTCTTAACATTTCCCGAAATCGCTGGAGGGAGGGGAGGAACCTCAAGTTGTAACCCACCTGTAAAACAACATTCCTTGCTCGGCAGGTCTCAAGCAAGATATCAACGCCATCAACATTTGCAGAAAGCGGCTTCTCCACTAATAAGTGAACGCCACGCTCAGCAAGACGTTGTGCAATCGGAACGTGTAGCGTAGCCGGATTTGCAATCACGGCGATCTCAGGAAGAAACAGAATCGCATCGTCGACCGTCGAGAAACACCCGTTGGCGAACTCGGGAATTGAATCGGCAGGGAGATGTCGCAGGATGCGAATGTCCGCAAATGGAAAAAAGTGGCGAGCTATCCGGAGGTGGCGCTTCCCGATACTTCCCAAGCCAACCACAAGTAGGCGGCTTATTGATACACCTGGATTTTGAAAAATGCCGTGGTTCATTTGGTTCGGTTCGCAGCATTGTTCTCTTCCTTCTCTATTTTCGCACGATTCAAATCATCCGGACGACCGACATCTAGCCATGGCTCGTGCATAGGGTATGCAATGGTCTTCTCTCCGCCAGCCTGTAACAACTCAAAAAGACCAGGCATGTCACATCTGGCACCTTCCTCCAGGAAATCCAGGACTTTAGGCTCAAGGACATAAATGCCTGCGTTGATATGGCTGCGCGCAACAGGCTTTTCCTCAAAACCAATAATCTCGTCTCCTCTGGTCTGAACCACTCCGAAAGGGTGCTGCCACTCAAAAACACGTACCGCCATTGTCGCTGCAGCAGCACGACGAACATGGAAGTCAAGTAATTCGCCATAGTGAATGTCAGTGAGTACATCACCATTGGTTACCACAAAGGGTGAATCAGGCCGCTGATCGAGGATTCCCAAGGCACCAGCCGTCCCTAGTGGCGATGGCTCGCGCAGGTAACTAATCCTCACTCCCAGGCTCTCACCGGCTCCGAAAAAATCTTCAATCATATGTCCCAGATAGTGAATGGCGAGGACAAATTTACTGAATCCTTGGTGTTTCGCCCGTTCAATGATGTGTTGTAACATTGGCTTTCCCGCAACTGGCAGCAAAGGCTTAGGGCAATTGTCCGTATGTGGCCGTAATCGCACACCAATTCCTCCAGCCATAATGACCATTAGATTTTCGAGATCTGGAGGTGCAGTAACATTGTCCCACAAATGTAAGCCGACAACCTGCCGCTGATCATTAACCACAGGTACCTGCTGAATCTTATTCGCTACCATCAGATGCAATACGGTATCCCGTGCGATTGCAGGGGGCACCACGATCGAATTACGATGCACCACGCTGGTAATCGGACTCGAAAGGTCTAGCCCCCTCAGCAAGCCTCTCCGAATATCCCCATCGGATACCGTCCCTTCAAGTTCACCATCTTGATTGATGATCAACACAACCCTGATCGCAACCTCATCGAGATTACGAATTGCATCCTGAATGGTTGCATCAAGCGGCAAGAGCGCTCGGCGCCAGATTTCGTTCGTTGAATTCACCACCCTCAGTCCCTCCGTTTTCCCATCTCTAAGGCGTTATCGCCGAACGAAGGCAGGTCGTAAAAGGATTTTTTCACAATACTCCGTAGCGCCACAGTCCTGAGGGTCTCAATGATCCGTTCGCTGGCCCCCCCATCGCCATAAGGATTTTTCAAGTCGTTTAATCGAACCTTGAATTCCGGAGAGTATAGGCGACGAATAGCCTCCCGGATACTCTTGCAATTCGGATTACAACTGATCACACTTTCCGCCTGTAACCTTCCCCGCTGTCGATCACCAATATTCACAGTAGCAGTTCGAAGACTAGGCGCCTCGATCAGACCGCTTGATGAGTTCCCCACAACACCATCCACATACTTCATACAGGAAAGATAACGCAATTGCCCCAGCGATTCATGGGCACATGCATTAGGGTGCTGGTGAACGAAATCACGTACCAATCGAATCAGGGCACGCCCATCCGTGTCAGCATTTGGCAAAGTAAAGATCAATCGCGTATCCTCCAGTTCTGCAAGAACAGTGAGCAGCTCTTCCATCTGGTTCGCTGGTGATTCGAGTTCAAGCGTTACCGGATGAAATGTGATAAGCAGATTTTTACTACCCAAGCTGTAACCCAGCGATTCCTCAAGGCTCTCACGCGTAAGCAGGGTCATCCGCTGGATCGCATCCACACCAAGCCCTCCCACCAGGAAGACCCTATCCGGATGTTCTCCAAGCTGGACAACGCGCTGCCGGTAGGGCTCTGCCGCAACAAAATGCAAATGGGACATTTTGGAAATGGAATGCCTGATCGCCTCATCAAACGCGCCCTCGGTAGTTTCGCCGCCATGAAGGTGAGCGACAGGAATACAGGCTACCAATGCGGCAGAGACAGCGGCAAGAATCTCGAATCGATCCCCGAGCACAACAAGCAAGTCCGGTTTGAGGTCGCTCAACGCATCAGCAAAGCCAATTATTCCAAGTCCAATGGATTTTGCAATGCCCACCGGAGTGTCTGAACTGGTGAGTGCCTCAATTTTCTTGTCAATCTTAAAGCCGTCAGCTTCGATTTCCCGGTAAGTCAGTCCGAATTCTGGAGAGAGGTGCATACCCGTCACTATAACCTGAAGACTCATTGCAGAATCATCCCTGACCCCCTCCATGACCCATCTCAGTAGCCCATACTCTGCCCGAGTGCCAGTGACTACGCAAACCTTCCGACTCACAACTCGATCAATTCATCAGGTTGGAAATCGCGACGGGAAACACGACCCAATACGTGATCCCAGAGCATAGGGGAAATCCCAATACCAGGCCGCTTCGTCGTCACGTTTGTCGAGGTGAAAATCTCTCCTTCCCGAATACTGCAACTCGCTACTATTGATTTCCGCACCACATCTTTGTTCTTTTGCTCAGATGAGGTGGGACGCTTAATCCCGTCTCCAAGTGCAACTTCAATATTGCGAATTGAAGCTATCATCAACTTCAACTCTTCAGGCTCGAGACTCGCCTGATGATCCGGGCCGGGTAGATTGCGATCCAATGTGAAGTGCTTTTCGATCACTGTGGCCCCAAGAGCTACAGCAGCAATAGCAACTTCAGTACCCGGTGTGTGGTCCGAATAACCCACCCTCACACCGAAGGCATCACCGATACGGCACATGGCGCTCAAGTTCACATCGGCCATCAAGGTTGGATATTCAGTTGTACAGTGCAGCACTGTGATGTTCGAACGTGGCGTTCCCGCCTGCTCGATTACAGTAATCGCTGCCTCAATCTCTCCCATCGTAGCCATCCCAGACGAAAGGATAACCTCTTTCTCTAGGGAGCCCACATGCCGGAGATAGGGCAAATTGGTAATCTCTCCTGAAGGGATCTTGAAAAGCTTGAGCCCCAAAGAGTTCAGAAAATCAATGCTTTCAATATCGAAACCGGAAGACAGAAAATCGACATCAGCCTGCTGACAGTAACCGATGAGCTCACAATGCATGTCATCTGTTAACTCAAGACGGCGGAGCATTTCCAGCTGTGATTCATTACTATCCGTTCGCTGGCTCTGATATCCCGCCTTGACAGCTGTATCCGTCGCCAAGCGATCGGCCCTAAAAGTCTGGAACTTCGCAAAATTAGCACCCGCAGCCTTAGCTGCATCAATGAGCTTTTTGGCCAGTACCAAATCTCCGTTGTGATTCACTCCAGCCTCCGCAATTACTAAAACCTTCATATACACATCAGGATTCTCGGAGCATTGGCATCGACCGTTCAGATCACCCAACGAACCTACACGACTAACCAGTCGGCCACAGTTTCCTCGAAATGAATCTTCCCAAGTTGATCCCGGGCTGCTCGACTGCATAATGAAGTACAATGCTGAAAACGAGAACTAAGGGAGGAATAACGATCAATCCGTATGCGCCCGCTTGGATGCAAGACCAGCCTTTAGCAGCATAAACGATATGGTAGTAATTATACATCGTGATGATCAGCCAATGGCACAAATACGTTGAATACGAAATGGCTCCAAGCCATCTTAAAGGCCTACTTGAGAGAACCCGGTCAAGCCCCCCAAGGAGGCGAGAATTGCCCCTAACGTTTACCGAAACCACGGCAAGAACGATTGCCCAGATTTTCAACGAAACCTCTCCAGCTATGAATGCAAAAAGCAAACAACCAATCGAAGTTAATATGGGAATCTCCCCATTTTTGTCCTTCCTGAACCAAGCAAATGATATACCGCCGATCAAAAAATACTTAAGAAACCCTAAAACAAAAGAATCATTAATGATTCTCCACTTTTCTCCTGGTAAAAGCGCGCAAATCAGAACGGGAATCAACAGAAACTTCATCTTGCGCCACTTTATGAACCAAATTAACAAAGGTGCCAGCAGATAGAACTGCCACTCCAATGAAATCGACCAAGTAGGCGGCAAGAATGGGCGGTCAGCATTAGGCAGAACAATTGCGGGGATGCACCCCCCAAACAATGTCAACGCCGAAAACAAATACAATGGCCCTTCGTTTCTCCACTTATCGATTCTTCCTAGATAACGGGACGACAATTCCGGGTCAACGCTCCAGAATTCACTACTCCAATTAGCCCGCTCGAATCCAATCAGGAAATATGCTACGATCAAGCAGACACAAAACAACGGAAAGAGGCGGAACCATCTAGATACAAGATACGGAGCGAATTTAGGCCCCTTCACTACAAAAAGGAAGCAGATCACAAACCCGCTGAGCATCATGAAAACTTCTACAGGCGTCCTTCCATCTGCGATAACGTCTACTACCCTGTATTCACCCGTGTTCCCAGTCAAGGAAACCAAATGAGCAAAAACAACCCACCAAGCCATCAGTCCGCGCAATCCGTCCAGTTGCTCAAGCTTACTCATTTGGAAACGATCAAAACAAAACTCCTTTCACCACATCGATAACTCGCGACTGCTCAGACTCACTCAAGCCCACGCTGCAGGGTAGACTTATAGCCCGTTCGCAAACCAACTCCGTTGCAGTCAAATCTCCTGAGAAACAGTTTTCAAATGCCGGCAATACATTCAATGGTCGCCATATCGGCCGACTACCGATCCCTTCAGCGAGGAGCGCGTCCACCACCGGTCGCGCTCTTCGATTCAAAAGGACAGTGTACATCCAGTAAGTGCACGTGGTATCGGGAGGTTCGGGATGCGTAATGATGTCAGCAATACCTTGAAAAGCCCCCGAATATCTATCTGCAATTGCCCGCTTCCGGTCAACATACCGATACAGCACCTCCAATTGAGCGACCCCCATTGCCGCAGCAATGTTTGTCAAGCGATAGTTGTATCCAACCGCATCATGAAAGAACTCAATTGGATCTGCTTTAGCTGTGGTACTCAGATGCTTGGCTTGCATCGCCGAATCCAAGTCATTCGTCAGAAGTGCGCCACCACCACCGGTCGTCACGATTTTGTTTCCGTTAAAACTCGTGCACACTATTCGTCTGCAACCGGGAATCGAAGGCACCTCTGCGCCTATGCCCCGGCCCCGATATTTTGCTCCGAGACATTCAGCGGCGTCTTCGATCAATGGAAGATCGTACTCGAAGGCTAGACTGGCTATTGCATCAACATCAAACATTCCACCAAGCAGATGCACCGGCATAAGGGCAGCAATTCTGCGCCCTGTAGCAATATTGTACAAACCTTCCGTCCGCTTTTCGCACAAGGCCGAGAGGAACCAAGCAAGCTTGTCTACATCCATCTGCCATGTTTCCAAGTCAATGTCGACAAATGAGGGCCACGCCCCCTGATAACGCACCGCGTTGCCAGGTGCGACAAACGTCACTGCTGGCATAATCACTTCATCTCCACTCTTTACGCCGGAAATCGCTAATGCGGTATGCAAGGCGGCAGTGCCCGAATTCATGGCTACGGCATGCTCTGCTCCCGTGATGGCAGCAATCGAATTCTCAAAGCGCTCAACAAATGGCCCGACATACGACACCCAATTTGTGTCTAGACACTCTCGGATATAGCCCCATTCACCGCCGGACATTTCTGGCACGCACAAAGGGATCGGATCGGATAGCATTCCTCGGGTGTCGAAATTAGTTACTTTCAGACATTGTAAATGCCTGGCTTATATCTACTAAGATTTCCGGGCGCTGAAAACCATTCGACCGTCTCTTGTAAACCGGCATCAAGTGAATACTGGGGAACCCACTTCGTAAGGCTTCTCATTCTCTTGTTGCATCCCAGCAACCTTTCAACCTCGCTCCGGACCGGTCGCAATCGCTCACCGTCACATATCACTTTTGAACCAGGCCTGACCATCGCAATAATCTTCTGCACTAGATCTCCAACAGAAATCTCGCATCCCGTCGCTATATTTACTTCCTGACCAATCGCTGCATCCTCTTCGGCTAGCGCGATGAAGCCTGCCACTGTATCCCTTACGAAAACAAGATCTCGGGTTGGGTTCAAGCTGCCCAGTTTTATTTCATCTCTACCTGCGTTCAGCTGAGTAATGATAGTCGGTATTACAGCCCTAGCGGACTGCCGTGGTCCATATGTATTAAAGGGGCGCACTATCGTCACAGGCAACTCAAAACTCCGATAATAAGATTCGGCAATTCTATCAGCACCTATTTTTGTCGCCGAATAGGGAGATTGCCCTTGAAAAGGATGACTTTCATCAATTGGGACGTATTGTGCGGTGCCATACACTTCAGAAGTTGATGTGACCAATACTCTCCCACAGGCACCAGCCCGAGCAACCTCAAGCACATTGAGAGTGCCATGAATATTTGTATCAACATAGCTCTCCGGAGAATAGTAGCTGTACGGAATTCCGATTAACGCGGCGAGATGGAATACACAATCCGATCCTTCTAGCACTTTTGCCACTGACCCCCTGTCACGGATATCGCCCGATACCACCTCGACGTTATCTAGCACGGACCCGGGCAAGGCGTCGAGCCATCCCCATGAGTTGAACGAGTTGTAGTACGCCAACGCCTTTACCCTACATCCCATCGCAACAAGCGCCTCCGTCAAGTGACTACCAATGAACCCATCTGCGCCAGTAACGGTGACTTTTGATTTACTGAGTCTCACGATCGTATTCTATCCGTTAGTATATGAATATTTTGTTTACCGATTAGTTTCTGTAATGTCAACAATACTACTTCTGATTACTTCTGGTTGGATTCTACCTTTCTGAATCGATCAACGGCTAATCATTTTAACTGTCTCGCGGGAACCCCCACGACACATGCACCATCGGGAACATTACGGACTACTACAGCACCCGCACCAATGACAGCACTGGCACCAATTGAGACACCCTGCTTAATGACAGCTCCAGCACCAACAAATGTTCCCGAGGCCACGCAAACACCGCCAGCAAGAACAGCTCCAATAGATACATGCACATGCGCCCCGATCGAACAATCGTGCTCCACAATCGCTCCAGTATTGACAATCGCATTGCTACTGATCATCGTCCCTGGCCCGACACATGCACGAGCCAAAACCGCGACACCATCGTCCAGCATTGCAGAAGAACTTATGATTGCTGAGGGATGAACAATCGTCGGCATCAGAAAACCGATACTCTGAGCAAACTCGTACAACCGGGACCGCAACATACCCGGACCGACACTCCCGACACCTACGAAAGCATGTTCTACACCAGAACGGCGCAGCGCCTCGAGCACATCATCCCCCCCTAAGACGCAAATTCCGTTCACCTCCACCCCATGCATTGACTTGTCCGAATCAGTGAGAACAATCGGTGTAAATTCACCGACCGCGCAAATTGCTTCGACCAGCACCTTCGCGTGACCGCCAGCACCAATGCCTACAATGGGTCGTGCGTTCGCCAAAATACTGTTTGGATAAAATCGACTACCTAGGGAAGTTCACGACCCAGATAGCTGTTCGATGAAATCTGTAATTCCCTCGTCGAAGCTAATTCTTGGCGCGTAGCCTAAGAATTTCTTCGCCTTGGATATGGAAGCGCGAGTTATTGACACATCACCAAGTTGCTCAGGAAGTCTCTGTATCTTTGCTTCCCTGCCCACTGCACGCTCAATACATTCAATCATGCGCGCAAGAGTGATTCCATAGTCATTCCCAAGATTAAACACATCGTATTTAATTCCATCTATACTGAGAGAACCTAGAATCCCATCCACTACGTCGAATACATGAGTGTAGTCGCGACTGGTTGTTCCATCGCCAAACACAGGAATCGAACGACCCCCAGCGATGGCTTCGGCAAATTTTCTGATAGCCAGATCGGGACGCTGTCTAGGCCCATAAACTGTGAAGAATCTAAGCGAAATGAATGAAATACCGTAAAGATGCGCGTAAACATGCCCCAGCAGTTCACCTGACACCTTCGTGCCAGCATATGGACTGATCGGCTTAAGAACGCTTAAGTCTTCACTCCAAGGAATTTCAGGGGATATCCCATACACACTCGACGACGAAGCAAAGACGAAGCGCGGCCGCCCATTTGAGCGCGAGTATTCCAAAAGCTTTTGGGTTCCAATTACATTTACGTGGTAGTACCCCTCTGGATCAGTAATAGACGGACGCACCCCAGCCTTTGCAGCAAGGTGAACTATCGAATCGAAACACCTGCCAGAAAGCTGCTCGTAAAGACCGTCACTGGTAATATCCATTTCAATCAATTCAAAATCGGAATTTGACCGAAAGGAATCAATGTTTGCCTCCTTTAAGACCCGCGAATAGAATGGATCGAAATTGTCAACAACAGTTACTTTGTCGCCCCTGTTAAGAAGTCTTTCAACAAGATGGCTACCGATAAAGCCCGCTCCGCCCGTTACGAGAACATTCATTACTCTATATTTCGACTGCTAGAATGAGTAAGCTGGACTTTTGGAATCTTAACAACATCTATCATCAACCACGGTAATTTTGTTACAAAATATGGAGAAACCAGAGGACACCTAAACAATCATCCCTGCTGCGATTGTTTCATTCGTGCCCACATTCACAAGGATGAAAGAACCGGTATTGCGATTACGGCGATAGGGGTCGTTGTGGAGTGGGACGGATGATCTAAGCTGGATGCGCGCAATTTCGTTCAGTGCGATTCCTTTGTCGTCCTCAATCTTGTGCAGGGTATTCACGTCGATCTTGTACTTTATATCCCGGATGATCGCTTTTCCCTCTGTCGTCATGTGTCGAATGATGTATTTTCCGCGCGGATCGAGTTTCTGCTCAGAAAACCAGCAAATAACCGCTTCAATGTCCTGAGATATTTGTGGCGCATTGTTCGACTTCGCAACAACCCCCCCCCGGCTGATGTCGATCTCGTCGTTCAATGTCATGGTTACTGACATTGGAGCGAATGCTTCATCGACTTCTTTGCGCTCGGCATTGAAAATCTGCTTGATTCGGGTGGTGAAACCGGATGGGTAACACACTACTTCGTCACCCGGCTTAAATACCCCACCTGCAATGCGCCCAGCAAAGCCTCGGAAGTCGTGAAATTCATCACTGTGTGGACGGATTACCCATTGAACAGGAAACCGAGCATCCACATGATTCTCAGTCGATCCGACATAAACGTGCTCCAAGTGGTAAAGAAATGTTGCGCCTTCGTACCAAGGCATTTTCTCTGACTTATCCACGACGTTGTCGCCATTCAGTGCACTGATCGGAATAAAGGTGATATCAACGATACTATCGAGTCTAGATGCGAATGCCTTATATTCTTCCACTATCTCGTTGAAGCGCTCCTCGCTGTAGTCAACAAGATCCATTTTATTGACGGCGACTACCAAGTGCTGGATTCGGAGAAGATTTGAGATGAAACTGTGTCGCTTACTTTGCTCGATCACGCCGTTTCGGGCATCGACCAAGATTACGGCAAGGTCTGCCGTCGACGCGCCCGTGACCATATTCCGAGTGTACTGGATGTGCCCGGGGGTGTCGGCGATGATGAACTTTCTTCTGGGAGTTGCGAAGTATCGGTATGCGACATCAATGGTGATCCCCTGCTCACGTTCTGCTCTAAGCCCGTCTGTTAGCAGCGCCAGATTAACATGTTCGTCGCCTCGCTGCTTGCTTGAGGCCTCGACGGCAGCCATCTGGTCATCAAAGGTGTTCTTGCTGTCGTAGAGCAAGCGTCCAATAAGAGTGCTTTTGCCGTCGTCGACGGATCCGGCTGTTGTAAAACGAAGTAAATCCATCCTAGAAATAGCCCTCCTTTTTTCGATCTTCCATGGCAGTTTCGGAGCGCTGATCGTCAGCACGGGTTCCTCGCTCAGTTACTCGGGCAGAGGCTACTTCATCGATGATTTCCTGAAGCGTGGCGGCGGGTGACTCGACGGCTCCTGTGCAAGTGGCATCACCGATGGTGCGGAATCTGATCAAGCGTTTTTCTACTTTCTCGTTTTCCTGCGCTTTGAGAAAGTCAGTGACGGCGAGAATCTGACCATTGCGTTCGAAGACTTCTCGCTCGTGGGCAAAGTAGAGCGAGGGCAGTTCGATCTTTTCGCGCTGGATGTATTGCCATACATCCATCTCAGTCCAGTTACTTAGCGGGAAGACTCGAAATTGTTCGCCGTGGTGTTTGCGACCGTTGAACAGATTCCAGAGTTCAGGTCGCTGATTTTTCGGGTCCCATTGACCAAATTCGTCGCGATGCGAGAAGAAGCGTTCTTTTGCTCTTGCCTTTTCTTCGTCTCGGCGTCCTCCGCCCAAAGCAGCATCAAACCCATGCTCCTCGATTGCATCCAGCAGCGTTACTGTCTGCAAACCGTTTCGACTGGCGTTGATGCCTTTTTCCTCGATCACTCGACCTTTATCAATCGAGTCTTGAACACTTGCGACGATCAAATTTGCTTTAATGGCTTCTACGAACTTGTCCCTGAAGACCATTGTCTCGTCGAAATTGTGGCCAGTGTCCACATGCATCAGCGGAAATGGCAACCTCGCTGGCCAGAATGCCTTTGACGCAAGGTGCGCCATCACAATCGAATCCTTACCTCCGGAAAACAGGAGGACGGGTTTACCAAATTGGGCTGCGGTCTCCCTGAGAACGAAGATCGCCTCAGACTCTAGTTGGTCGAGATGGGAAAGGGTGTAGTTCATGGTCGCGCGGGGCGCGAGTGGGAATATCGCGCGAGGCGCGAGTGGGAATTTCAGCCTTTGGCTGAGTGGGAAGGTGGGAACTCCAGGCCTCGCCTGGGTGGGAAGGTGACTTCCAATTAATACTGAGGGGGAAAGGGGAAACAAACGCTCTTGGGAGTCTTTTTACTTTCCCAATTTCATACCTTCATTGCCTAGTCTAGTCTAGTCTAGTGCTCGCTCGAAGCTGGTTAGCAATAGGAGGAGGCTGTTGTCTTTGGAGAAGGCTCGATCTTTTTCGGTATATTGCAGCGTACTGTAGAGAAGCAACTCAGACTGTTTTTCAGCGCTTTGCTGTGAGCTCTTGAGCAGCCCTGCTCTTATCCGACGGGAGCTGCCATTTCGACTAAGCAACTGGCGACTGTGCGTCGTCCGGCTTGATGATCGATCAATCCTTCCCGGATTAATTGCCCTCCAGGGAGCTCGCTCAAAATGTCATCTGCGACAGGAACTAAGCTTTTCTGTTCGAGTAATGTTTGTCCGGTAAAAAAGCGCCGTCGAGCCGGGCGCACTCCAAAATCGCAGGCTCCTCGTCCATGGTATGTCACTTTTTTCACTTTCTTACCTTCGCACCTTCCCACTCGTGCTACGCACGACTCCCCTTCCACGCTGCCGCCCTTGGTCGATTGCTGCTGTGATGCAGACAAAACCAATTGAGTGGTTGAAAGGACACTGACTTTTCACGTTCGCAGGACTTTTGGCCTGGCGGGTGAATGAGGTCAGCTATGGAAAAGAAGGCAAATTAAGTGATTACAGTAGGAGGGAAAGATGGATCACTACTTTGATGACGGAAGTGCTTCACCCCTGACATTTCGATTGCCGAGGACGGACATCAACGGAACTTCGATCTCGCGGCTACCGCCGAGGAATTCAAGAAGTATTCTCACACGATCTTTGCCTGGGAGAATTTTTGTGACGACGGCGGTTGCTCCTCTGAGTGCACCTTCGGCAACCTCGACTTCATCACCTTCGACCAGCGTCTGGTGGACGGTGATCAGTTCGGTTTCTTGATCGAAGTTTTCTCGGAGGTCAGCGATCACTGAGTCACTGATCACAGAAAAGTGATCTGCAAACCGGATCACTCTTGTGACCGCGTGTGCACCGTTCACCGCTCTCAGTGACCTGTAGAGGTCGAACTTGACGAATATGTAGCCGGGGAACATGGACTCGACGAACCAGACCTTCCCTCTCTTGGTGCTCTTGCAATAACGCACCCTTGGACAAAAGACGTCGATGCCGTCGTGACCGATCATCTGAACGTGGCGTGCTGCGATATGCTCACACTTCGGTTTTGTGTGAACGCAGCGCCACAGGTACTCCGCCTCAGGAAGCTCCTCCGAATCATCGGAGGAGACATGAGCGTCAGAAAAAAGTGAACCTGCGGAGGACATCAACGTGTTGAGATTGCTAAACGGAGAACTCGTTCAATCAAGAAATTTTGCGATCAGTGGAAGGAGGCGACGACCTTTTGTGTTCCAGCGCTCGAGCTGGTCAATTTGTTCCTCGTAAAACGCACTATCCGTAGATGGGGTCGCTTCAGCCATTTCCGCGAGATTCTGCTTCAAACGAGCGATGCGATCGGCACCCGACGAGATGTGCGGCTCCAGTTCTTCCCGGATAAAACCCGCAGCGAGCTTCTTAAGCTGCGTCTCTGCAACAAAATGATCTCGACGATCGCCTGCGACGTAAATGGAGGTGACCGCATTCAGCGATCTGAGGAGTCGCAACCCCTGGCTGGCTGAACCTTTGCTAATCTGCAACCGGTCGACCAGCGTGTCGAGCGGGAGCGCTTCCTTAGAAATGAACAAAAGCCCGTAAATCTCGCCCACTGACTTAGGAAAGCCGAGCGTCTTCACCGCGTTTACAAAAAGATCGATGACCTCGATCTCAAGCAAATTTAACTGGTCCGAGCCGCTGGGTGATCCCAGCGATGCTCCAGAGCGGTTTGCAAGTTTTGTAGCGGTTTGCGGCATCGTTAAGGGTTAGATACGGAGCAATAGGATTTGTTCAAGAAAAAATGAACAATTTGGTTAAGATTATTTAAAGATCCGATTTCCGCCATCATGATTTACGTGAAAAATATGATCTACCTGTTAAATATGACTTTTTCGTGCCCCATTTTTCACTGAGTCGCCTCTCTGACTCGACTTTTGGGCATTTCTTCTAGCCTGAACCGCCTCGCTCAGGCCCATCAGCATCGCCACAGTGGTATCCCAACTCACGCAGGCGTCGGTAATACTTTTACCGTAAGCGAGTTGCTCCAAAGTCTCCGGCATCTTCTGGCTACCTTCCTCAAGATTGCTTTCGATCATGACACCGGTGATCGATTTAGAACCAGCGCGTAGTTGGCCAGCCACCTCTTCGGCCACTTTCGGCTGATTGCGATGGTCTTTGAGGCTATTGCCGTGGCTGCAATCGACCATCACGAAGGGTGCGAGGTTGGCATTCTCCAGTTCTTGGACGACCTGCGCAACGCTTTCTGCATCGTGGTTGGGGCCGGACTTGGAACCGCGCAAAATGACATGGCAGGTATCGTTGCCCTTCGTCGCTACGATTGCTGACACTCCCTGCTTGGTGACTGACAGAAAATGATGGGGATGCCTAGCGGCGTTGATGGCATCCATTGCGATACCGATACTGCCCGCCGTACCATTCTTAAATCCCACAGGCATAGAGAGTCCTGATGCGAGTTCGCGGTGAATCTGACTCTCGGTGGTGCGTGCACCGATCGCTCCCCATGCGACAAGGTCAGCAATGTACTGCGGGCTGATCGTGTCTAGAAACTCGGTTCCGGCAGCGACTCCCATTTTCGTCAGTTCGAGCAACAGAGTCCTGGCCTGTCGAAGCCCCTTGTTGATGTCGAACCGGCCGTCAAGGTCTGGATCATTGATAAATCCTTTCCAACCTACTGTGGTTCTCGGCTTTTCGAAGTAAACCCGCATCACAATCTGAAGATCGGCTGAGAGTTCTTGAGCGATCGACTTGAGACGGCTGGCGTACTCCAGAGCACCCTTGCTGTCATGAATAGAGCAAGGACCTACGACCACAAGCAACCGATCGTCTTTGCCTGACATGATGGCTTCAGCCTGCTTTCGTGCATTCGCGACAAACTCAATGTCCTCGCTGCTCGGCGATAGCTCACCCATAAGGACTTGGGGGGCAATGAGTGGCTTCAGTTCTGCGATGCGGACATCGTCGATGGTGGATAGGGACATGAGAGTGTAGTTTTAATCAATCGGGCCCGCAGCGGGGGTGCTCGGGAAGCGCCGACACTGCCCGAGGGACTCCGAAAACGCAAGGGGCAGGAAGGGGGAAATTATTCAGCAGGGCGGATCTCCGAGGAATACGATTGGGGTCAGATTCCGTCAGCCCTTGTCGGGTTGAGAATCTGAACCCGATTGTTGATTGCGGACGTGTCCTCAGCCGGACGGCCTTCGGAGCGCCCTACTGGGGGGCGTTTCTCTGAAACGCCCCATACGGTTTGGACATTCTGGAGCTGAACTCGACAAAGCCCAACCGGCAATTTGTGGAAGGCCATTTCAGCAATGAACCTGGAGCCCAACGGGCTCATTTATACCAGCCCAGTGGCAAGCGAAGCGCCGGAAGCGCCGCCCTGGGATCAAAAAAACACCGCACCAGCGTGTAGGGCTGGCTCATACTCACAGCGTCGTCTCTATTCTTGGTGCTGAATACGATCTGCGAGATGATGCGGCTTAGATACCACCCAGGACGGCGCTTTGTTTGCCCTGGGCTATCATGATTCGAGCGAGCCTTTTGCCTTTGGGCAACAAGGGTATGTGCCCCCCAGTCACGGAGTGCAACTCCCTGCTACTATCGGCGGGATGCCAGTTCCACATCAGCTTCGAAATCACAGCCACGCTGCGAGAGCCGAGCGCAACGTCGGTGTATCAGTGACACGAAGCTCGGAATCTGCTTCAAGGGTGATGACCGGGCCTTCACCAAACTGCATGGCAAGCTCCACAGGCACGCTTCCCCTGTGCCCCAAAAGAATCTCTCGAATCCTAATCATCTCCTGCTCATTGGTAGCCTTGCAATCGATGTTGAGGACAAGCGCGCTTCCATTGCCGTAGTCCAAAGAAGCCGCGCCGTCCGCTGCTCCCGCACTGTTTGGCGCGAGTGGAAGGTTGACTGCTTTTGCACCTCGCTTGATTTTTGCCCGCTCGATTGGCTGGATCTCTGCGGCAGTCAGGCGTTTCATGTCGGATCGCGAGTCCGTTTCCACCTTTGCGGTCAGGAACACAACAGCTCCTTTTTCCAAGCCACGTCCGCATTTTTCATACACATCGTTCCATACCATTACTTCAGACTGGCCGGTGAAATCCTCGACATTCAGAATCGCGAACGGCTTCCCTTCTTTCTTCGTATATTTCACCGCGATGTCACTGATGAAAACGATGAACGGATGCTTCACGTCCTTCCCCTCTTTGAGCTCATCAAGCCCCCCTAACATTGCGATCGCCGCAGTTTCGATTTTCGAGCGGTGCGAATCGAGAGGGTGCCCCGTGACGTAGAATCCCAGCAGGTCTTTTTCCATGCCAAGGATCTCATCGCGTGTCCATTCGACGATCGGGCCAGACGATGAATCTGCTGCTGGCTCTGGAGGTGGGCTGGAAAGCTCCATCATATCAAAAAGGCTGCCCTGCCCCGATTTACGATCTCGCTGCGCGATCGAAGCCGATGCAATCACCGAATCAATCCGCGCAAATAACGCCTCCCGCTTCTCACCGGTGAAATCGAACGCACCTGCCCGGATCAGGTTTTCCAGCACCTTCTTGTTCACAACCTTGGAATCGAGCCGCGTCGAAAAATCTTCGAGCGAGCTGAAACACCCGTTCGCTTCGCGCTCGGCGATTGCAGCCTCCATGGCTGCCGAGCCGACGTTCTTGATCGCTGCGAGTCCGAACCGAATCGAGCCCCCCTTCCCTTCCGAATCGGGCAGAGTTTCAGGTGCGAATTTCTGCATGCTTCGATTGACGTCGGGAGGAAGGATCGCGATCCCCATGTTGAAGCATTCGTTGACGAACACGGCAATCTTGTCCGTGTTGTTGATCTCGTTGGACAACAATCCTGCCATGAACTCCACCGGGTAGTTGGCCTTCAGGTACGCCGTCTGGTAGCTGATCATTCCGTAGGCGGCGGAGTGTGATTTGTTGAAGCCGTAGGCCGCGAAGCTCTCCATCAGGTCGAAGACCTTGGTGGCGATCTTCGGGTCGATGCCCCGCCCCTTGGCGCCGTCGGCGAAGACCACGCGCTGCTGGGCCATGACGTCGAACTTCTTCTTGCCCATCGCGCGGCGC
>JAGROY010000296.1 GCA_020439995.1 Verrucomicrobiia bacterium | reverse complement strand
GATCGCTACTTGCGTAAACCCTGTTGACTCTCGTGACTCTCGCTACGGTTTCGCAGATCCTCGAAGGATATGAAATGCTTTCCGATCCGAGAGAAATTCGTGAGCAATCCAAGTAGACGTGGAGCATGTTTTTCTGCTGTAAAAGCTTCAACTTGCAGAGCAGTGATACTTCTGGGAGCAATCTTCGGGATGGATGAGGGGCGGGCTGCCGCTTTGTCGCAGGAATTTGCCGACGACTTCGGGCTTTCGTCACGCCAGGTGGGCTTCGAGCTGACAGCTGCTGCGATGGATCCTTTCCGAAACGGGTGATTGAGAGGCGATTCATTCTTGGTCAGCCGGAACAGGAGCACTTTCGCAAGTTGATGCGGGCACAGGAGGCGCGTGATTTCGAACTGCCAGCACCTGTGCTGCTACGGCATCGGGTGCGGTATTTCGTGGATGGATTGGCACTGGGGAGTGCGGCTTTTGTCGAGTCGGTATTTGAGCGGTACATTTTAATCCCCGTCCCTTAAAAGCCCCTTTTGCCGATGGAATCGTAGATGTCCATATTTCACTCTGGTGCAGTGTCATCGATCACTTGCTCAAGTGGGCGACCGGACTCAAGCCCAGCCTTTACCGCAGGTGGTAGTTTTTCACCTTGCACAGTCATGAAGGCGTCAATGAAAGGGCGTTTCTCGTGGTCGTCGAGTCCAGAAACCGCTGCCTGCAATTGCTCCAATTGCGCCTTGGGAGGTCCTGAGAAATCAAGGTTCTGCGCCCATGTTCTGGTCAGATCGGGGCGCTGAGCGGGGTTCGCCGATTCAGTGATGAAACGCACTGCTTTCGGCGCGTCCGATTCCGACCAGCGCCGAACGGCTTCCTTCATTACGACATGCTTTTGTCTGGGATTTTCTAAGCTTTCGGCCAGCGAAACCATCGCCAGCGGGTCGCCCGAACGGTAGCCTTTGACGTAATGGTTAAATGCGTTGTCGCGCTGTGCTCCACCCGGGATGGCGTCTATGATTTTCATTGTCAGTTTGGGATCGTAGTTGCCCAGCGAATTGGCGATGCTTTTGAACACGTTCGCCTGTTCAGCCGGGTTGGTAAGAGTGAGCGCCCAGGTCACTGCTGCGGATGCATCCTTGGATGCCCAGGCTGCTCCGAAACTTGACAGGGCACTATTGCGCTGCTTTCCAGGAGCCAGAGCATCGAGGACAGACAGTCCAGCTTCTGGATCGGTATTCAGGAGTGCTTGCGCGACATTCATATATCCGTAAGCGCTTTGATCTCCCTTCGGCAGTCGGTCGATCAGTTCCAGTGCTCGCAACGGATCCTTTGGTGCCAGCAATTCGGCTAAAGTTTGAATTCCCAGGCTATAGGAAACTTTGGCAGAGTCTTTGTGGTTTTCAAGCCACGCCAGGGCAGCGTTGGGATCACTTTCCGACCAGGTTTTCAAGAGGGCACCAAAGTTGTTTCCGCGGAGTCTAGAAGAATTCAGGTACAGCTCTGCTGCCCGATCGGGATCTTTCCTCGCCAACTCACGAATCGCTACTTCTTCATACTCGCTACGGAAAAACGCCGTATGCTGCGCAAAGGCAAACAGGCGTTCGGGATCGCTTGCGGCGAGATGGTCTGCGATCGCCCTTTGTGCGCTGTCCCTCAAGTTCGGCGATTTCAATTCGCGGAGGCGCTCGATCGCCGCATCAGGATTCTGTTGCATCAAATAGGTGAATGCAATGGCCATAACGTTGTTGCTGGGCCCTTCGGTGCCAGCGTTGTCGAGCTCGCAATGATCCAGATAGCCTTCGGGATCGAGCATGGCCCAGCGTTCCAGAAGGCGACCGAATGCGGAACGCTGACTTGGATTTCTACCCTTCATTTGGGACAGGGCTTTCACTGCCTCCACGATCTCGTTCAACGACATTGATTCAATGATGCTCCATGCTCTTCGCGAACTTTCGTAGTCATACGCATCGTCTGCGAGTGCTGATGCGATCGCGTCAATACGCGCTTGTATCGATTCGGTGCCGGATGCTTTTGCCAACTCCTGGGAATATTCCTTTGTCCTGCCGTCACGATTCGGAGGCCCAGCAATCGGCCAGAAGAACCAGCCGATAACGGCACCAATCGTGAGTCCGGTGAGAGCGGCGAGCGTTTTCATGGCTGCATCACCTCCTTCAAGGCTGCCGATTCTTCGTGCGACAAATTCAATTGGTTGATCGCAGCTGCGGCGTTTGCCGGGTCGTAGGTGTGCCAGTCATTCGCGACTCGCTTCAGAGCTTCGATGCGCTTCGCAGAACTACTGATCCCCGCCGCCCAGGCCAGCGCTGCTCCCGGATCGCTGAGAGATTCTGCTACCAACTGGACAACGGCAGCGTCCTTTACCTCACCTGATGGCAGCGATCCGATCCACTCGGCGGCGGCGGCGGGTTCCGAATTCAGCCAAGCCGTAGCGATACCTGTGATGGCTGCTTCTTGAGCCTGACCGGCTGGAAGGGTAGCTGCCCAGGATTGCGCATCGGCCAGCGAACCAACGGCCAGCGCGTCGCCGATGGCCTGTATCCCTGCACGCACCTCTGAAGTAATCTCGTGGCCAGTCGTTCCGAGCCAGCCACTGGCAAGTTCGGCGATAAATTGCGGATTGGCAACCCTGCCGCTTGAGATCATCGATGCGATTGCAACGTTCTGATCACTGGCATCCAATCCTGCGATCCAGTCGATCGTTCGCTGTGAATCCTGTTCCACTGCAAATGTCGCGATGCCCTCAATTCCACGTTTCCGAGCCGCCGGATCATCGTGCATGAGATCCACAAAATCGAGAGCCGATTCAAAATCTGCGGCTGCAAGGTTATGCGTAAGGTCAGATGCCAGTTGAGATCGTGTTTCGGAAGGCGGCAGTTCTGAGACCAGCTGAACTGCCAGCGACGGATCTTCATTTAAAAGGTAGCCGCTCACCAGAGAATCGGCACCCTGCTCGGCGGCCAGCGCTTCGGGATGATCCGTTAGCCACGCAGCCGCACCGACGGGATCTTGAGCGATCCACCTCTCTCCAATAGTGCAGATCCTGCTCCTTGCTTCAGCAGGCTGCGACCACATCCATTCAACAGCCGCCTTCGGATCGAAATCTGACACTGCCAACGCGATTTCGCCCATTGTCTCAGCGTCACGCCGCTCCGCCGGTAGCGTATTCATTTGAACCATTGCACGCTCTGGATCGGACCGGGCCATCGTTTGTAAAAGGTCCTTCATTACACCTGATTTAAGTTCGCCATCGAGTCCGTTTGCCCAACGAATCGCAGCATCTGGATCCGTGTAAACCCATTGATCTACCACGGATTCATAGAATCTAGCGATCACGCTGGGATCCCGGTCAGCAATTCCAGCGCGCTCGGCTTTCTCCAGGCTTGCTTCGGGTGAGCCCTTTTCGCCCGAGAGTATTCTGTAGTAGAACCGCCGCCAAACATCCCCCTGCTGGGACGGAGGCAGTTCTGCGATAAGAGATTCGGCAGCGGCAGCATCTTCGGGAATAGCCTCACTGGGAATGTAGCTGCGCTTCGCGTTTACTCGATCCAATTCCTCCAGACTCTTCCGTTCTTCTTCAGTCGCATGTTGATTCAGAAAGGCATCCTTCATCGCCGCCAGGTGAATGTCATTGTCGGCATTCATGTTCTGAAGGTGGCGGGCAACGAAATCAAAACGGAAGCGGTCTGGCAGGGATTCCAGAACGGGGCCAACTTGATCCGTGGGGAGACGGGCGAGCGAACTGAGAGTTCCTGAGTTGGATCCCTGTGGTAACTTCTCCAACTTTGCTGTCAAGATTTTGACAAGTGTCAGCGGATCTACCAGCGCCATCCTTTCCTCCAGGGCTTCCCGGACAAGCATCCATTTAAGTGCTTTCGACATGCTGGGGCCGACTAGCGCCTCCTCCCCGTTCTTAAGCCACGTTGCCAGTTGCTCTTTCGTCGCCCCCTCAAGGGCTATCCGTACCCGAAGGCGGGCGAAGTTGCCATGCGGAGGATTCGCCAGATCGACGAGATCCTGGATGGAGTGCGCTGTTGGTGTATTCTCAAGCTGCGGTGCGAATTCGATTGGCAGCGAATTCGCACCGCTTCCATTTTTCCCTGTAGCGATCGAAGCGGGTGGTAAATCGATTTCCGGGATCGCCGCCGCATTCACCTCTGCTGTTTGATAGTGTGCTCTCGCACCAATCGTCACTATCATTCCAAGAACGACGGCTCCAGTGAAGACTCCGAATGTGATTACCCGCTGAATTGTCATCTTCAATACTTCTCCTGTGTTGCTTTCCCCCTGACCTGATCGATTCAACTGGAAGGGGGGGGGGAAGACGAGATTGACGAGTTCCCGGTGATAGCGCAACCTTTTGTATGCTTTTCAATCATTTTGATCGCGGACGTAGAGGAATCTTGATGGCTGTGTTGTGTGCCATTTCAGCCTACTGTTGTCCCGGGCTGGCTCATGCGGATTTGAAGACCGGTATCGTGGCTTACAATAAGGGCGACTATGCGACGGCGAAGAAGGAGTTTTCAGCGGCGGCGGATGCCAAGGATCCCACGGGGATGCACCTTCTTGGATCGCTCTATTATCAGGGGCATGGGGTGGAAAAGGACATCAAGCGGGCGGTGGAACTTTTTGCTGCTGCTGCGGAGCTGGGGTGGCGTCCGTCGCAGACGAATCTGGGCCTGATTTATCAGTCAGGGGACGGCGTGAAGCGGGACATTCGCAAGGCGATCGAGTATTACATGGCCGCTGGCAAGCAGGGTGATTTGCAGGCGACTTATCAACTGGGGCAGATCTTTCGAAAGGGTGATGGCGTGGATCAAGACTATGCCCGGGCGCTCGACTACTATCGTCTCGCGGTGCAGCAGGGGTATCTGCCGGCGGTGCACGAATACGGCATCATGTTTGCGAATGGCGATGGAGTGAAGGCGGACTTCGTAGAAGCCTATGGGTGGATCGCTTACGTGGCGGCGACCGGTGACGAGAACGCCAAGAAGAATCTCGCCAAAATCGAAAGCGCCCTCGGCGATGATTTGGAAAAAGCCAAGGTCCGCGCCGATGAGATTTCTGCCGAGATCACACGCAT
>JAGROY010000295.1 GCA_020439995.1 Verrucomicrobiia bacterium | reverse complement strand
TTTTGTACACATCGTTGAGCTCATCGAAACGTGACTCGCGAACCGATAGACCTGGCGAGGCACTTTCCAGCGCACTTTGAACGACCGCTGGCAGGTCGACCGTGTGGTTCTCGCCAACGACGTGGACACCATCTATCTCGTGCTTGACCACCGTGCCGTCCGGCGCAATGAGCAACTCAACTTCGCCGCCATTTGCGTCCGTCCCTTCGATCTTGTAGACATTGTTCAGCTCGTCAAACCCCGACTCGCGAACCGACAGGCTGGGAGATGCACTTTCCAACGCACTCTGAACGGCCGCAGGCAGGTCGATCGTGTGGTTCTCGCCAACGATTTCGACTCCATTCACCTCATGCTTGATCACAGTGCCATCGGGGGAGATCCGCAATTCAATATCGTTCCCTGAGGCATCTTTACCTTCGATCTTGTAATATCCTTTGTCTTCGCGAAAGACAGCCTCACCAAGAATAAATCCAGGCGACACCTCAGCTACTGCCGTGGCTATTGGCGGAGGCAACTTGGGCAATTTGTCATCACCACCTCCCGCACATGCGAGCACTGGAAGAATAAATGCTGTCGCGACAGTCATGGATGCCCCCTGAAACTTGCGCTTACCTACCAATATTGAGTTAACGTATTTCTTCATATAATCTTCGGCATTTTGTAGTTTGTCTTATTTATTCAATCCGCAGCTAGATTACAGCCTTGCGAATTCATCTAACACACGACCATGTTATCATGGCGAACATAAACAGAACTTGAATCGACTCACCTATTTTTAAAAACACCGTCAAGAGAATCATTCAATGGGCAATGGAGGCAAACTTTCCCATGCCCATAGGTATCGCATCACAAACGGCATCCATAACTTTTAATCCATGAAATCCACCTCACTTAGCTAAAACTACAAATAAAGCCGCTGACACAAGTTCAGCGGCTTTATTCGCGCGATCCATCACCACCCCGTATCAGGCAGCCACTGACTACTGTAAATCCAGTTCGAAACCAGAAACCAGAAAGAATCCTGGTTTACCAACCATCGCAAGAATTATGAGGTGGGCAGGGAATCCGCCGATAACTTTGTCGCAATCGACACAAAGCCACTTCCCTCATCGCCAAATTCAATGACATAGCGGGCCTCCACCCAATCTCCAATCTCCAAGTTGTCGAGAGAGCAACTGACATTATCAAGGGAGATATCAGTGGAATCAGTCACAATTAGCTCACCAGAGCCATAGTAAGACGCTCCAATCTGGATCGTACCTTTCTCATAGTCAATCGCACCAACGTAACCGGTCACCCTGTACTCGGTAACTTTGACTCTACCGCCACCACCACCGCTGCCTCCTTTTGCAAAAACATCTAAAGGTTTATGAATTGCCCAAACCGCTGCAAACGCCAATACGATCATCGCTCTCGTGATTATTCTTTCTTTTCGCTGTTTCATTTTTATCTTTTCTGGTTATTTAGAGTTAGATCGATGGTTTCACTGATTCGATCTGATATAACGTTGTCACTTCGCAGCAATTTAAACAATGAGATTAGCGTAACGACACTGTTACTCTCGACTTCCCTCCCGACGACACACTTCCCGACCCGTACCACGGACATATCGACGACAATGGTTGGATTTGCCATCGCGATTCTGAAGCCCCGCTGATGTCATTATTTGATCGTGTGTTCATCGTGAAAAATGAGACCTCTGGAGACAACGCACTCCGGCCAACATCGAAAACCTCGTGCTCGACCAGTTCTCCAGCAACCATCCTACCGTAACAGGATTGTTACGGTTTGCGTTCACAGGGGAAACCGGGCGATTTAAGGTCAATTGATCTGGGCGAGCCCCTGAAACTCACCTCAAACTCCGTCCAGTCATTAGCAGACGTCGCAAGGCGCAAATCCCCCCCGTGCAGCAACGCCAGGTCACGGCCAATATTCAGCCCCAGCCCATGTCCCGAGACGTTCTCATTTGCCGATCCGCGATGAAAGCGCTCAAAAATATGCCCCTGAGCTTCTACCGGTATCGGATTGCCATTGTTCCCGATTGACAGACGCACATGGTCACCGTCCCGCGTAAGCGTGATGCGAATCACCCCACCCAACCGGTTGTACTTGCGCGCATTCTCCAGCAAATTCCGGACAATCATTGTCGTATAGCGCCGCTCGCCGAGGACGTGCACCCCGCCTGGAATTTCAGATTCGATCGCTATCCCCAGAGCGTCAGGCTGGACGTCGAAGTCATCAAGCTCTCCCTCAACGATTCGGGCAAGATTCACCGGCTCGAAATCAAGCTGGAGTCGACCGGCATCCATTCGCGACAGCAGCAGCAAGTCATCAATGACACCACCCAGCCGATATGTCTGGTGAATAAAGTCCGCGATCTCGTCCCGTGCCCCCTCTGGGAGATCGTCCCTCGCAAGGAGAACTTCCAAGCCCGCTCGAAGCACGGCGACTGGTGTCTTCAACTGATGGGACGCGTCAGCAGAAAACCGGGCTGAGCGCTGTAATTCGACGGCGCTTTGCTCAAGAGCCGTCTCGGCGCGCTCGCGGCCAACTCGATTCCTCTCCGAATCCAGTTCCAACATTTCGACAGGCACAGAGAGACGGCGACTGAAGTAGTGGCTTGCGAAAAAACCAACCATCAACATAGCACATCCTGCACCGAGAATCTGCCAGCGCAGCCGCCGCTCGCGCTCGACCAAATCCGCAAGGGAAAACAGGCACACCTCGTAGACGGGAGCGTAGGATGATCCCGAATTGAGCCGCTGGTAAAACAATCGATGCTCCTCTCCACCCGCCGCGATCGTGAGACTGTGCTCGATGTCGTCCGCATTCGCCTTCAGGACACTGGACATCGCTGATGCGAGCGCCGCCTGGATGGATTCAGCGAGTGATGGCGCAAAGAGCTGACCATTGAACCACACCCCACTGAACATGGATCTACTCGACGATTCAATCCCTTCTCCAACCATCACTGGATCAAATCCAATGACGAGCGCAGCGAGAACCTGATCGGTCTCTAGAGAAATAATGGGCGTCGCAATGATTTCCCTGACACTGACCTCCCCTCGATCGCCATTCCTCACAATACAGCCAAACTGCTGTTTTCTCTGCGCCCCCGGGAGCACCAGCTGCGCCTCCTCATCGGGAGTGAGTCGCCCTTCTCCGCTCGCATCAGGGGGAGGAATCACTCTGCCATCGAGATCGAGGAACCGGTAGAACTCGGCATGCAATGCCGGACTGCCATCGGGGCTGACATCTTGCCGCAGATCACTGAGCTCATCTCTGGCGCTCGGATACAATAAGTCGAGGGCATCATCTTCAAGAGCCGCTTGAATCCTCGCCCTGCGAACCAGCGCCTGACATCGAACAGACATTGCAGCATGGCGAGTCGTCCGCAGGATATCCAATGCCAACAGCTCTGCTCGAAAAACGTGTTGCATGTCACGATTCACTTCCGTGGTGAGCTTCCGTTGAGCGACATAGAGGGCGACGAGCGTGACTCCCGAAACGAGAATCATCATTGCAGCTAACACCCTCAGGCGAAAGCCTCTACGTGACCTCTTGAGCCCCGCCGCAGGATGAGTCATTCGAAATTGACCTTCAACGCTTCTCCCTTCACCAGTTCGACGGGCACTTCGAGCGTCGTCTTGCTATCCAGCCAGGCTCTGAGTTTGTACTTTCCAGCAGGAAGTCCAGCCAGTTTGAATCGCCCTTTTGTGTCTGTGGTTACGAAGTAGGGAGTATCAAGAACCAGAATGAGTGCGCGCATGTGTTCATGGATGTCACAACGCAGAGTCACCAGTCCGGCCTTATCGAACAGCCGCGACGGAACGGGTTCTTCGTCCGCACGGTAGCGCCCAAGATCGAACCGATTAACCTTCGAGAACGAGAAAACATTGTGAAAGGTCTCGTCCAGATTCGGGAACTCGACCGTCGTGCCAACCTGGATCGGCAGCAATGCCGGGTCGAATACAAGGTCCTTTTGCAGTATTTTCTTCACCGGCAGTGCCTGTTTCGGTTTCGCGAACGTCCCCTCCAGATAAACAATCGCAACTGGAGGATCGGGCGATAGAACACCTCCCTTGCCCACGATCTCATAGCGCTTGACGACGACGGGAGGAGCCTTGCGCTTGGGCAATTTTACTTTCCCCTCAATCACCGCCTGAGCAGCGGCAATGCCTGGAGAGGATAGAACGAGAACGGCGAAAGCAACAACGAGCAAGAGGTTCATTGATACAAAAACTTGATGGGTCACGAGTGAGTCGCCGACTCGGGCGGACGAATGGTGTAGCCGACGCTGCGGACCGTATGGATCAGCGGTGTGTCGAAGCCTGCGTCGAGCTTCTTGCGCAGGCGGGTGATGAAGATTTCCACGGTGCGGGAATCGTAATCGTGCTCTCGATGCCAGACCCGCTTGCACAATTCCGTTCTCGAAAACACCCGGCCCGGCTCTTCCATCAGCACTTGCAGGACTTCGAACTCACGGATCGACAGCGGGATGCTCTTGCCTGCCCGCAGCACTCGTCGTTCACGGACATCGAGATGAAGGTCAGCAACATCAAGCAGATTCGTGGCGACAGGTGTGATTCCGCGACGCCCCAGAGCTTCAACTCGAGCCATCAATTCGTCCATTGAGAACGGCTTCGCCAGATAGTCATCCGCACCGGCCTTCAAGCCTCTGACACGGTGCTCGATCTCGCCGCGCGCGGTCAGAATAAGCACACGAGACGAACACTTTTCCTCAGCAAGTCGATCGAGCACCGAGAAGCCATCGAGCCGAGGCAGATTCAAGTCCAAGACGACGAGGTCTGGAGATTGCTCAAGGGCCGCCCGGAGCCCTGTCTCACCGTCGCTTCGCGTCTCGGCTTCATGCCCTTCCAGAATCAGCGAACGGGTAAGGTGGCGCGCCAACTGCGGCTCATCTTCGATAACGAGTATTCTCATGGGGTGGAGCGATCGAGTTGCACGCTGTTTTCTAAAATCGAACGGTTACTTGGGCTGCCAACAAGTTACTGGCTCCACGGCCATCGCAGGCTTCATGTGAGTGACTGTATTGAAGTTTCACCTGCGTATGGGCAGTTAAGCGGTAGCCGACCGCAGCATCGGCGCGCCATAGATCATGGCCCCAGTCCTCACGTCCGCCTTCGCCGTCCGGCACATCGTCGAAGAGTTGCTGGTTCCATCGCAGCGCCCCATACAGCTGTGGCCCGAACTTGTACTTTCCCTCGACAAAGTAGGCGATGGTGTCGGCATTACCCACATTTGGAACTTCGAACCTGCCCTGATAGCACTCCGCCCAAAGTTGTAGATGGTGCCAGGCAAAGCTGATGTCCTGCCCGATGATCGTCTGGTGGAAATCGCCAATCCCACTGCCAGATGGCAATGTTGGCTCCGCGTCAGGATGAAAGTAAGGGCCATCGCTGAAGGAGATCCCCATGTTCCACATTTCATTCGGACGGTAACCCAATCGTCCACTGAATGTCGGATGATCGAATCCCACCGCTGTCGCGTCCCATGCCGCAGTTCGGGCTGCGGGTGCCACATTTTTGACCTCCGCCACGTAGGTCAGCTCGCCGAGTTGACCGGAGACCGATGCTCCAGTTGTGTAGCTGGCACCCCAGATCAGAGGACTGTAGTCATACTCAGCCTCGCCGATCTGATCCAGAAACTCATGGGGAGAAACCGGCGCCTCGGAATCATAAATCATCGTCCGGTGCTCGTACGGCAGCGGTGCCGTCACAAAGGGATTTTCCCAGGAAAGATGCCGTGCAACCCATTGCCCCACGGCAGTTCCGAATTTTCCAAT
Organism: Verrucomicrobiia bacterium; assembly: GCA_020439995.1. GTDB lineage: Bacteria > Verrucomicrobiota > Verrucomicrobiia > Verrucomicrobiales > DEV007 > JAGROY01. Next base: position 3,764 of record JAGROY010000295.1, on the reverse strand, counting down.
CTGCAGATTCAATCGCCCGTCTTCCCATGGCGTGAAGCGAGTGGCATACTCATCCAGTCGCATCTCCCCTCCTTCATCACCGGGATCAAATCCGCGATCCAGCCGCACCTGAGCAAACGCGTACACCTGCGGCCCAATCTGAGAATCAACGAACAGCGTCAGCCGCGGGTTCAAAAGCGCATCACTTTCTGTATACAAAAGTCCGGGCGCAGGCTGGTCGAACTTGTAGCCCTCCAGATCCAACAGGCCACTGACGTGAACGCGTAACTCATCATCGAACGCACTGAACGTCAGGGCACTCTCCATTTCATCCAAAAAATCTTCGGCGCGCAGTTGCGCCGCCGCTACTACCCAAACGCACACGACCAGCCACTGAATCGTAGGCACCGAACCGCAGACACCAACAGGACGAGGCCGCCGACACCGAGGCTTCGGCGACGCAGATAGCTCGGAACTGGTAGTTGAGGGTGGAGTCAAAAACATGACGAACGATCACGACGGACAGGATATCACTTCACAATTCATATGAACTGCAGGTGAATGGCCCGCTCAATCCCATCCGCCTACATTTCGCTTCCTTCCGAGCGCTCAAAGTGAACAGCCAGCCACAGAGTATGGAAACCTGGCGGCGTCCACTCCACCCGATGCCGCTGGTGGGCACGGAGCAACAATGAGTCGCCCACCGCCATTGTAACCGGTTTGTCCGCACCCTCGATTAGCAGTCGCGCCTGACCGTGCAAGACGACCACCCATTCGTCGTGATCCTGATCATACCAGAAGCCATCAGGAGATCGATGACCAAAGGAAATAATCCTCTCGACACGGACATTCCTAGAAGAAGCCAGCAGATCGGTTGCCTCGTCGGTGAGGTTCTCGGGAAAGTAGTCCTCATCTAGAATATTGAAGGGCACCATCGGCGAAAAGAAACCTGGGCCAGCTTATGGCTTGTCTCGGAAGTTCCACTCAGGGCTGCCCTTAGAGTCCGGGACGTGTGGAGCCTTGCCGAGGTCGTAATCTTCCGGCTGGAGGTCAGCGGTTTTCCAATAGCTCGCATCATTGATGAACCCGTAGAAGCTTGGGTAGAACGGATCCACGTAGTCAACATCGGCTTTCTCGGGAACTTCATGCCCCAGCAAAAAATATGCAGCATTCACCAACATGCGGCGAAGGTCTTCGTTCACCAGATCGACGGAGGCTCCCATCGTTGTGCAAAATGACTGCCCCTTTGTTTCCCCGTTGGGTGCAGTGTAAGGATGAAGCCAGGCGAGCGGTTGCATTGGATCGTTCTTTTTGCCGTCAACATTCTTCGACTTTGGATCCAGCGATTCGGTTACAGCTCCACGCATCAGGATGGTATCGGCATCAGTGAGATGGACGACGCCATAGACATCCGACGGCCCGAACACATCCTTCACCGAGTTCAGAATCTTGTGATCTTTCTGCACTTCTTCGATCACACCCCGTGCACCCTGGGACTTGTGGCCGCCGTGATGATTCACCCATTGCTCACCGAGAATTTTCAACCCGAATTCACCATAGCTCAGCGTCCCACCGAAGTTCCCATCGCCGTTGAATGAGTGGGTGGAGGTGCGGATACCAATGACAGGCTTTCCTTTGTTCAAAAAGTCGGTGATGTGCTTCGCATCCTCTTCGGAAGGACGGCGGAACCGTGTCCCGATGACCATGAGGTCTGCGGTATCGAGAGCATCCCAGCCCTTGATCCCCTCCTGATTGTTCGGGTCGATGTAGGTACCGGTCTTGTCCCACGCGAACAATACCGTGCAGTCGAAGCCGTGACGCTGGGACAAAATCTTTCCGAGCATCGGCATCGATTCTTCCGTGCGGTATTCTTCGTCGCCGGATACCAGAACGATATGCTTGCCCTTGCCCGGGCCTTCTTTGCCTTTGAGAACCAGCGTTGTGGCACCGCCGAAGGAGAACGTTGCCACGCCAACGAGAGCACTGGCGGTGAGGAGGAAATTTCGGATCATCATAATTCCTGCAGGATAGCAATAATCTCGTTCATCCGACAACCTCGAAATTCGCCCGGGACGCAACATCGACATTCCACCGGCCGCTTGAACCCTTCCCCAGATTGAAGATCGAGACTTCCTGCTGGGCTTTTTCCCTCCAGTCTCGTAGACCGTCAATCATGCGGAAGGGTGGCTTCTTCGGCTCAGGTCTAATCTTGCAATCGACGGATTCAGTCGCAACCCTGTCGCCAATGAAGAACCCGATTCTCACTCTGATCTGCGCATTCCTGGCGATCGCCCCTGCAACTATGGCTGGCGAAAAGCCCAACATCGTTCTCATACTCGTCGACGATCTAGGCTACGGCGATCTGGGGTGCTATGGGGCAAAGCAGGCACGCACTCCGAATCTTGACGCGCTGATGGAGAGTGGCATGCGCTTTGATCAATTCTACGCCAACTGCACCGTCTGCTCACCGACGCGCGCATCCCTGATGACGGGACTCTACCCTGACAAAGCGGGAGTCCCCGGCGTCATCCGCCAGTGGCCGAACGACAGTTGGGGCTACCTCAATCCTGCGGCATCGACACTGCCGCAGGCGCTCAAGTCCGGCGGATACCACACCGCAATGGTCGGCAAATGGCACCTGGGGTTCGAAGACCCTAACATTCCCACCTCCAGGGGTTTCGACTTTTTTCACGGTTTCCTTGGTGATATGATGGACGACTACTGGACGCACCGCCGGGGAGGCGTGAACTGGATGCGCAGGAATACGGAGGAAGTGGCTCCCGAGGGCCATGCGACTGAGATCTTTTCCCAATGGGCGACAGACTACATCACCGAACGCGCAGCGGACAAAACCGATACAGCTCCCTTTTTCCTTTACCTGGCCTACAACGCTCCGCACTTTCCCATCCAGCCTCCTGAGGACTGGCTGAAGAAAGTGACGGCCCGCGAGCCCGGACTGGACATCAAACGGGCCACTAACATTGCATTCGTCGAACATACCGATGCAGAGATCGGCAAAGTGCTCGACACGATCAAGACAACCGGCATCGACAACAACACGCTGATCATTTTCTCTTCCGACAACGGCGGATCCCTCCCGCACGGAGCGTCCAATGGTGCCCTGCGCGGTGGCAAGCAAGATCACTGGGAAGGCGGCATTCGCGTTCCGACTTGTGCGGTCTGGCCAGGCAAGATCCCGGTTCAGCGCTCGAACGCTCTGGGCATGACGATGGACTTCCTGCCAACGCTCTGTGAAATCGCCGGGATCAAGATCGAGCATCCTGTCGATGGCCAAAGCCTCGCACCGGTATGGCTTCGCAACGAACCAGGAAACCCTGAGCGCCCAATGGTCTGGGTGCGGCGCGAAGGCAACCACCGCTACCAGGGCCGCGCCTACTATGCGATCCGCCGCGGCAAGTGGAAGCTGCAGCAGAGCAGCCCATTCGACCCCATGCAACTCGTCGACCTTGACGCTGATCCACTTGAACGCAATCCGATGCCCGCCAAAGGAAAGGTCGCGGAAGAGTTGACGCGATTGCTTATGGATCACATCCAAGCAGCCGGGCAGGTGCCATGGCAGCCCCGGGTCAAACTCTAATCAGAATTTAGAAACTGAACATCTACCTTTTCGACCGCGGATTGCTGTCCGATCTGCTCCGGCTTTCACTTTGCTTTCGCGAGTCTTCGCGACGTCTCTCAGCAGCAGCTTGCTCCTGCTGCTGGCGCTCGCGACGGGCGTTTTCCTCCGCACGCTGACGTTGGCGCTGCTGCTCTTCGCGCTGGGC
>JAGROY010000294.1 GCA_020439995.1 Verrucomicrobiia bacterium | reverse complement strand
CTCGGTGCGCGTGGCGAATAGCTGGTTGTCGACTTTTTCGACGATTTCGTCCTCGTTGATAGGACGTGTAAAGCTCGGCCAGCCCGTGCCAGATTTGTACTTGTCTTTCGATGAAAACAGCGGAGCACCCGAAACGATATCGACGTAGATGCCGTCAGCCTTGTTGTCCCAGTATTCATTGTTGAACGGGCGCTCGGTGCCCTCGTGCTGCGTGACCTGATACTGCAGTTCGGTGAGCTGTCGCCGGAGTTCTGCGTCACTTGGTTTCACAAAGGTGGCGGCATCTGTGCGCATGACGTTCTCCTGCTCGGCGTTGCGTTCAGTTGCGGCCGGCGGGCGCAGGTTCCTGGCGCAAGCAAATGCGGCAACGAGCGCGATTGCTGCGGCAATAAGAATGAGCGGTGTTTTCATCGACTTCATTTTCCGTAAGAGCGCAGGCGGCTGGTGATTATTCCGCTGCCTATTGCTGAGTTCAGCTGCGATTCTTCGATCTGAGTTTTTGGGGAAGAAAATGGCACGGGCATTCCTCTTACACCCATGCATCGATCCCTTTTTATTTTCCTGAGCCTCCTCGCGATCAGTCTGACAGGCTGCAGCACAGCTGACAAAAAAACTGTGCCTACCGCAAGTGCCTTCGCTCAAAGCGGAGGCGCGATCGCGTATTTTGCAGGTGGATGTTTCTGGTGCGTCGAGAGCGACTTCGAACATGTGGAGGGAGTGACCGAGGTGGTATCCGGCTATACTGGAGGCGATTTGCACCAGCCTACCTATGAAAACCATGGCGACCACGCCGAAGCTGTGGAAGTACGCTATGATCCATCAAAGGTGAGTTATGAACAACTGGTCCATACTTTCTGGCGCACGGTTGATCCCTTTGCAGTCGATCGCCAGTTTTGTGATTCTGGACGATCCTACCGATCAGCCATTTTCTACTCCAACGAGGAGGAAAAGGGCATCGCTGAGGCAGCGAAGACGGCCGTTGAACAGCGATTCAAGAAGTCGGTGGCGACCGAGGTTGTCGCGCTGAAGGAATTCTGGCCAGCCGAAGAATATCATCAGGACTACTACAAGCAGAACGGGCTACGCTACAAATACTACCGGAATGCCTGTGGCCGTGATGCCCGGGTCAGAGAAATCTGGGGCGACGAGGCTGGTGGCCTTTCCAGTCATTACCAGTAGAGTCGCAGTGGCGGGTTCTGATGGTGTGTCGAAGATTGTGAGCATTTGGAAAGTTCCGGTGGCGTATGGCTCGTTTGAGCCGACGTTCTGTTGGACGTCATCGGTGACGAACTGGCGTTCCAGAACCATGACTCATTGAAAAAACCGCCGCCACTCCCCAGAGATACGCTCAGCAAAGTCCAAAAGATATCGATCTGCAATGGATGGAGCATCGCGCTGATCGGCGGGCCGGCGACTTTGGTGACACTTGTGATGGGCGACTGGTTTAGCTCGTTGATCGGAACCCTCGTCACGCTGGCCGGTGTGATCGAGATCAATGGCAGCCAGCTGCTGGAAGCGGGCGATGCGCGCGGATGTGACCGCATCAAGGGAGCGCAGTTGCTGCTGATGGGGGTGCTGTGCGGCTACTGCGTCTTTCAGATCGTCAATTTCAACTTTCACGAAATGCTGGCAACGCTACCGGCCGACACCCGCAGCCTGGTATTTTCACTGGGCGTGGGCGAAGCGGGCATGGAGTCGCTGCTTCGACAGATGTATCTGGTCGTCTACGGTTGCGTGATCCTGGCGTCCCTGCTCCATCAAGGAGGACTGTTTCTATACTACCGTCGATCCACCAAGGCGGTGCTTACCGCGCTTCAGGAACAGTAAATCTGAGGGAGGCCAATGCCAACTCCCGGTCGTCAATTTTGTGTTGCGCCCGACAGTGGCTTCACTAACATTTCTCTGCAATCGAAACGGGGGTATAGCTCAGTTGGTAGAGCGCGTCGTTCGCAATGACGAGGTCAGGGGTTCGAATCCCCTTATCTCCATAACGATTGCCCGTATTTCATCTGGCGTAGCTCGACTCTTGATCGGCCCCATATCGTGGGAAGCCGGAACCGGTATGAAGACATCATGTAATGTCGATTCGTGGAATGAGCGTTTTGAGCAATTTTGGGAGCGTCTGGAGGGATCTTGAACTCGGAACCAGGCAAATTGGGCTGATGGGAGAAAGGCACTCTTGATGTCCTCGGCTGCGCTGATGTCGAACCTATGGGGGCGCACTCGAATTTGGGCCACGGATTAGATTAGTCAAGATGTGCTCATAAGACGCTGGAATCACAGACATTTGGCTGGTACAGTGCAAAAGAGTTATTCCCATTCTGATTGTGGAGAGATTGCACTGTTCTCCTGAAAAACGTTCCGCCATGCTCAAGAATCCTAACATCTACTGGCGATGTAATTTGAGCGGCCAGCCGTGAAGAGTTGCTTTGCGTGATCGAACTGCTGTGCGCGGAGATCACGCAACTGCGTGTCGAGGTCGAGTTGAAGCGCAAGAAGGCTCGATCAGCGACGCCTTCCGAAGGCGCGGGGAAGGGGGCAATCCAGAAATCCTGGCACTCACCACTATGCAGAGTATGCGCTTAAATCGACAGGTATTATGACAGAGTCGTGATGAAATGTCGATGTATAGTCGATCCATGGACCGACTTTTTGTGGTAGCGCCAGCAGTCAGATCCGATCGAGGGAGCTGCGTTTTCACAGAACTTTTACACAACATTCACACCCATGAGACACATCCGGCAGCCAAGTGTGTAGTGTGACTTCGATGAAAACGACTATCAAAAATTCGAAAATGACGTGGCTTGTGCTTGGCACGGCCGGTACCTGGTTGTTGCTGTTGGCGGCGCTTCCAGCTCAGCAACCCGGAAACGACAAGAAGGATCCGTTCGTAAAGAACGTGGCAAGTGCGGAGAAAGCGGCGGTCGATGAGGGGGAAGAGGATGACGATAGTGAGATCTATAACATCGTCGTTCAGCTGGAATACATCGATGTTCCCAGAGTGAAGCTCGTTGACTATGCGATCGATCCCGGTATTGATACGGATGCAACGCCGCTGCGACAGCGGGTGCAGGAGTGGATCGAGGCAGGTGAAGCATCGGTATTTGAGACGAGCTTGTTGGCCACCAGGAGTGGTCAGCCAGGTAAGGTTGAGTCACTGGGATTACTCACTTACGCGACAAGCTGGAGAGCGGAATCAGGGTTTCCAGCTATATGGGGGAAACGTGCGTTCGGGTCTGTGGTGGAAATTGATCCCGTATATAGCCTCAACGATGGAAGCATTGATCTCCGAGTTGCCGCTGAAATAGTGAAGCACGCAGGTGAATCCCCCGCATCTCCCAAGCCCTCTTGGTTTCAGCAAGGCGACACCTATATGCCTCTCTTTCAAACGATGCAGTTCAGCACCTCAGTGACATGCATCCCAGACCACTATATGCTTCTTGGCACCCAGCCGCCATTCAATGGAGCCAACGATCGCTCGATTCTAGCGTTTGTAAGGTGCGGACGTTCCTATGTACGTCCGAACAAGGCGACTGACGTGGCAAATCAGCAAAGTGTCACTATTGAGCACATTGAGGTGCTATCCGAGGACTATGACCGCTGGGCGTATACACAGACAGTTGGGGAGATTCCGCTGACTGCCCGAGAGACAGCGGGGAAGTGGGTTTCTTCCGACAGAGCCCGAAATGTTGGATTTGCAGTCATTCAGGGACGATCAGGACAGAAGTTGAGGGCAAGTTCCATCGTCGAGCTTACCTTTGCAAAAGACCACCATTGGAGTGACGTAGGGCAGGCAGTGGGCTCGGGAGGAGTGAATACTGGAGCGACAGTCGATATGATTACGGTTTTTGGAGTGGGCGGTATCTGCGATCTGAACGTAACTCCTGAAATCACTGCTTTTGTTGGCACAAATGTGACGCACCGTGACAAGGGAAAGCCTGACTGTGTTCATCCCATTTTTCACACGATGAAAACAACATCACAACAGACTCTCAAAGTCGGCGAGACAAGGTTGTGGTCGACGATGACTCCGCCCGGAGACAATGGGCAGCCGGATTTTAAGCACAAAGTGCTGATGTTCGTGACCGTGCGGCGTTAGTTCTGTAGACTTCGCTCGATGCGTGCTCAACACTGGATTCCATGGCTCCCGCTGCTGCTGTGTCTTGGCGCTGCGGCGGCGATGCTCTGGAGCGGACTGCGCCTGGGAATCCGTGAGGAAACTCGGCGCACCGTTCCTGACCGCGAGCCGCTCAAGGCATTCGCGGCGACTCTCCAGCGCGAGTGCTTCCGGCTGGAGCGGCTCTACGAATCCCACCTGCGCCGTATTGCCGGGACGACTTCGCTCGATGATGACTTTCAGATTCGAAACGACTGCGGAGGCATCGAGGGAATTGCCCAGTTCTCGGTGCTTCACCCTGGAGCTGCGAGCAAGGCAGACCGGCATATTCGCATCACGCCACGCACCAGCGGCCCCGATCCAGCGTCTGTTCCGCAGCCGTATATTGAGGGGTCGAATCGCTCCGATAATCCCAGCCAGTTTCCAGTCGCGATCCCGCCCGGTGTCGACAGTGGCTGGATCGATGCACCGGGTCAGCCAACGATGTTCTGGATCGCGATGGGCGACGAACAGACGGTTGCGTTTCACATCGACCGGGAACGGCTGCAAATGGTCGCTGACTCCTGGCTGATGGCTGAGCTGGGAGAATCTTTCGTTTCCGGCGGCCATGCGGCGGTGCTGGTGCCATCGGGCAGATGGTCACGCGGGGACGCATTCAATATTCCAGAGCGCACACCGGATTTCCTTGTTCCTGTCCCATCAAGATTTGGAACCTGGGAAGTTGCATCGTGGGATCAGTTCGACTCAGTCGCAGTGCAGGATATTCCATTGCTGGCAGGTGCGGCAGGGCTCGCGGTGATGCTGGTGCTGGGTGGGATGCTGGCGTTTGCGCAGCAACGTCGTGCCATGCGAGATGCGGAACAGCGGGTTTCATTCGTCAACCGCGTGTCGCACGAGCTGCGTAATCCACTCACTAACATTCAACTTAACGCAGATCTCGCGGCGGAAGCTTTGAACGGCTCAGCTCCAGGTGTCACCCGACGCATTGGCCTGGTGCGCGGCGAATCCAGGCGGCTTGGCAGATTGATCGACAACGTGCTGACTTTTTCACGAAGCGAACGCGGTCAGCTTTCACTGCACGCTGTGCCAGTGGTGCCGGACACCGTCATTGACGAGGTGCTTGAGCAGTTCGCGCCCGCTCTCGAGCGGCGTAGCATTGCTGTTACGCGCGAGGGCTCCGCATCGGAGGAAGTGCTGCTCGATCCCGATGCGCTGGCGCAAATCCTTTCCAACCTGGTTTCCAACGTCGAAAAATACGCGGCATCCGGGAAGCAACTGTGCATCGAAGCGGCGCGTGACGCCAACGGGGACCTGAGAATAGCGGTAGCCGACGCTGGTACGGGCATTGATGAACGTGACGCTTCCCGAATTTTTCAACCGTTTCGTCGGCTCGATTCGCGCACGAGCGAAGGAGTCAGTGGCACCGGGCTGGGGCTGTCGATTGCCCGGGATCTCGCGGGGCGCATGGGTGGTACCCTGGAAGTTCAGCCGCGACAGGGTGGGGCGACCTTCGTCCTTCGTCTGCCGACGATAACAACGGGAAGGAGCCTCGTAGCTGAATGAGAATTCTGGTGGCCGATGACGATCCTGTAACGCTGGAGGCGGTGAGCGCCTGCCTGTCCGGAGAAGGTTATGACGTCGTCCTGGCGATTGATGACGAGGATGCCCTGCGCCAGTGGCGAGCGACTGCGCCCGATCTGCTATGTCTCGACATCATGATGCCCGGACTGAACGGCTACGACGTTTGCCGCAAGGTACGCGCGGCTGACACCGCCGTGCCGATCCTTTTTCTTTCCGCCAAGTCCGAGGAAATCGATGTCGTCGTGGGATTGGAACTGGGTGCCGACGACTTCGTGCGTAAGCCCTTCGGCAAGCGCGAGCTGCTAGCACGGATTCACAGCATTTTCCGGCGTCAACGCACCAAACCTGTCGGGTCTGGCAAGGAGCAGGTTTCCTTCACAATGGATGACCTGACAGTCTTCCCAAAAGAACTGCGTGCGCGCAAAAACAGATCGGAATCTGACATCGCGCTATCGCCCCGGGAGATTGCCATCCTTGCCCTGCTGCATGAGCGTGCTGGACAGGTCGTTGAGCGAAATGAGTTCTTCGATCGTTGCTGGGGAATCGATTATTTTCCCGAGTCCCGCACCCTCGACCAGCACATCGCCCGGCTGCGCCGCCGTATCGAAGACGATTCGGCCAACCCGTCAATCATCGAAACCGTGCGCGGCGTCGGCTACCGCTACGTTGCAAATTGACAGATCTGCGATCTGGTGTCCCATTCGGACTACTTGTTCCACTTGAGTGTATACAGATCCTGGCGCCTTTGCTGCAAGTTGCGGACACTGCCGTGGCTGTGCAGGTCTTTGAGGTCGTCGAGGTCGACGTCGACAATGAGCGTCATTTCGGTATTGGCAGTGGCTTCGGAGACGACGGCTCCATTGGGGAACGCGAAGTCGGATGGCGAGAGCACGCACGACTGGGCGTACTGGATGTCCATGTTCACTACTTTTGGCAGGTTGCCTACGCTGCCTGCGATGGCGACGTAGCATTCGTTTTCGATAGCGCGCGCCTGTGCGCAGTGGCGTACGCGGTAGTAGCCGGTGGATGTATCAGTGCAGAAGGGGACGAAGAGGATCTGCACGCCACGGTCCGCGAGCATGCGCCCCAGCTCGGGAAACTCCACGTCGTAGCAAATGAGGATTGCCACTTTCCCGCAGTCGGTTTCAAAGACTTTCAGCTCATCGCCGCCGACCATGCCCCAGTCATCTTCCTCGCTGGGCGTGATGTGGATCTTGTACTGGCCGTCCCATGTGCCATCGCGGCGGCAGAGATAGCCGACGTTGTAGAGGTGGTTGTCCTGATAGAGCGGCATCGTTCCCGTGACGATGTTGATATTGTATTCAACTGCCTTGCGGGTAAAGAACTCACGGATCTCGTCGGTCATTTCCGCCAGCTTTCTGATGGACGCGGCGGGGCCCATATCGTTGTAGGGGGCCATCAGCGGAGCATTGAGATACTCGGGGAAGATACAGAAGTCAGCTTTGTAGCCGCTTACCGCATCAATGAAGAACTCCGTATTATCGAAAAAGGCGGCCATGTCCCTGGTGCTGCGCATTTGCGCCTGCACAAGGCCGAGCCGGACGGTCGTGCGCTTCAGTCCAACCAGCTTGGGCTTTCTCTCGTAGTAGATGTTGTCCCACTGAAGGAGGGTCGCGAACGCTTTCGATTCAGTGTCATAGGTGAGGTAATCGGTGAGCACCTTTTTGACGTGAAAGCCGTTGCTGAGCTGGAACGAAAGCACCGGATCGTACACTTCTTTGCGGCTGACCAGGTCGATGTAGGCACGGGGAGTCATTTGCTCCTGGTACTTGTTGTAGTTGGGCATCCGCCCGCCCGCAACGATGGCACGGAGGTTGAGGTTTTCGCACAGTTCCTTGCGGGCGTCATAGAGGCGGCGGCCCAGCCGCAGCCCCTGGTAAGACGGGTCGACGCAGACTTCAATGCCGTAGAGGACGTCGCCGTCGGGATCGTGGGTGGTGAATTTGAAATCACCTGTGATCTGCATGTAGGTATGCTTGTCGCCGTAGCGCTCGTAGTTGACGATCAGAGAACAGGCAAAGGCGACGATTTTGCCGTTGTCCTCAACGCCTACCTGGCCGTCGGGAAAAATTTCGATCAAGCGGCGGAATTGGGTTTCGTTCCAGGCTGCGTCAATTTTCTTGTACACCGTCTTTGAAATGCTGGCGATTTCTGCGGCATCCTCGGGACGAAGCATCCTTACGAGAATTTGATGATCGCCGTCACCTTCGATGGCTGGCGTGGTGGATGTGGCGCTTTCTTCCATAGGCGCTGATAGTAGTGCGGGAATTTCGTGGCTCAAATGATCATTGCGAGTGATCGTCGGTATTTTTTGAGCCCTCATCTTCGGCCCGGCGACAACTATGGAATGATCGACGAGCCGCCTTTGCGTGTGAGTTGATCAAATGAAAAGGACTTGGTGCCACTGGCGCTTTCGATCGAAATTCCTTCAACACTGCCCGCGTCATGGTTGCCGAGGCCAAAGAAGAGCAGAGAGGGCGATTGTGAAAGGTATCCGCCACCGGTGTAGGTTTCGGAAGTCTGCGTTGAGCCGTCTTTCATTCTAACGGTTACCCGGGAGCCGGGATGAGCATGGTGCGGGAGGCGCAGGCTCAGAAAACTCTCCGGGCTCCCCTGATGCTGGAGGACGACTTGCGTGCCGGAGTTGATTCCGAAAAACAGGTCGGGCATACCATCGTGATTGAAGTCCGCAGTGGTCAGTGCGGTAGCATCTTTGCCGATCGAGATGCCGCTCTGGTCTGGCCATACCGGAGTGAAGTTAGCAGTGCCATCGCCGAGAAGGAGCAGGCTCACACCGCCATCCATCTGGCCGGTCTCGCGCTGCGGACCGTAAAAATTTTGTGCCAGAATCAGATCGGGATGGCCGTCTCCGTTGGCTTCAGTGAAAGCGATTCCGAAGACTGGTGCGATTTGTGCGATTCCTGGCAGCGGCTGGAACCGGAACGTCGGCATCTGGCCCGGTTCGGTCGTGTTGATGAGTATGCCGGAGGTCAATGTGGTGGCTGCAAGCTTGTGGGCCTGCGCTAGATTTTTGGGATCGTAGACCTGTTCCAGTGTCGCGGCGGCAAAGGATTTGAAAGTGGTGAACCGTTCCGCAAGTGACGGCATGGCACTGCTGGAGCAGCTGCGGCCTCTTAGCGGGTAACAGGTTTCATCCTCGTAGCCTGCCTCAATGATGCTGGGGCGGCCCTGGTTTTCGACATCTCCGTAGTAGAGCAACGTGGGGTGATCGATGCTGGCGTGATACTTCGTGTTCAGCCCGAAGTTGCCAATGGCGTAGTCGATGTCTCCATCACCATCGATGTCAGTGCCGGTGATGCTGTTCCACCACCCAGTGAACTGCGCGATGCCAGTGACTGGTGTCACATCCGTGAGGGTGCCATTGGAGTTGCGAAATGTTTTCACGGGGCCCCACTCGTGGGTGACCAGCAAGTCAAGCCAGCCATCGTTGTCAATGTCTGACCACAGGGCACTGGTTACAAGCCCGGTGCCACGCAGCGGCTCCGGCGTTTCATCTTTGAAGACTCCGCTGCCGTTGTTGATCAGCAGCTGGCTGGTCGGAGTCTCTGGATATCTACCCGGAACGATGCGCCCACCGACGAAGAGATCGATGTCACCATCGCGATCCACATCTGCGGCACAGACGACGCTCCCACTGTTCAGTACCGCCGGCAGAGAGTTCACTGCTCTTTTGAAAGCGCCCTTGCCATCATTGAGGTAAAGGCGATCCTGCAGGCTGGCGTCGCCCGGTTCGCATTCGACTCCACCGCTCACAACATAAAGATCAAGGTCACCGTCGCCATCAGCGTCGAAGAATACCGGAGCCATGTCCTCTGCATTTGCATCCTCCTCCGCATCGAACGGGGCAAACGTGCGGATGACAAATCGATCGCCTTCGCGGAAATAGATCCGGCCAGGCACTCCTTTGGAACCGGTGAAATAAAGATCATCGTCGCCATCGCCATCGATGTCGCCCCAGGCGTGACCGGGGCCCAGTTGCGAGCTTTTGTTGGGGAGTAGCGGTTGCCGGGCATAGTCATCAAAGGCGCGCTCGGTCTGCTCCGCGCTGAGCCATTTGTCTGTCTCCGCGAACAATGGCTCTGACGAGTGGCGTCGCTCGCGAAAGGGCTGTGCATTGGAAGTTTCGGCCTCGGTTATGGTGTAGAGTTTGCCAGTTGGGAGGTGCTTGAACTGCTGCACGGTGCCGCTCGGCCAGTCGACCGTCAGGCGCTCGATCATCGTTGCATTGCCCAAACCGAAATGCAGCACGGGTTCATCTGAAGAATAAAACCCGCGTGACAAGGTGAGTAACCGCGTCTGGCTCCCTGCAGAAGTTTCGATCCGCACTTTCGCGTCGATGCCCCAGCGGTTACTTTTGGTTCCGACCAGTCGCACGCGAATGCTGTTGCTGCCATCCCTGCCGGCAGCATCGTTGCGATACACCAGTGCTTCACCTTCGAACTGATTCACCACGAGATCCTGATCACCGTCGTTGTCCAGATCGCCAAGCGCTGCGCCAAAACATACCGCTTGCTTGTTCAGGCCCCACTCAGCTCCTTTGTTTGCAAATTTCAAATCACCCAGGTTTTTGAATGCCAGGTTGGCGTCACGTTTCACCTCCGGCTTGACTGCTTTTAAAGAAGGATCACTTCTCTGAGCATTCAGGGTATCACTGTTGAACAAATCACCAGTCATGCCATTGGCGATGAAAAGATCCGAATACCCGTCGTTATCGAGGTCGCCAAATTTGATGGCCCAGGTCCAGTCGGAGTTCGCCAGTCCGGTGAGGTGTGCTGCTTCCATGAAGCGACCGGTGCCGCTGTTCACGTAGACCGCATTTCTCATGTACTGCCGCGGTTCTGCAGAGTCCAGGAACCATGCGTTTTTACTCATGTCGCCCATGCCAATCTTCTGGAGAAAGTGGTTGGTGCCAGACATGTCGGTGCCCATGAAGTCGAGCAGGCCATCGTTATTGATGTCCTCAACGTTGGTTCCCATCGAATACCACGGCGTGTGCGGCAGGGCGGACTCCGCGATGTCCTCAAACTTTCCATTCCCCAGGTTTCGGTAGAACTTGTCCTGACCAAAGTAGTCGTTGGCCACGTAGAGATCTGGGAACCCATCATCGTCATAATCCCACCAGGTCGCGGACAGTCCCATTCCGTTGTGCTTAAGCCCTGCTTCACCGGTGACATCAGTGAACCGGGGGACTCCTCCTTTTTGGGCCGCTCCATCGTTGCGGAACAATCTGTCATACTGTCCGGCGCGGATGAACATGTTGATCTGCCTTTCAGGATTCCACTGCAGGTCGAACACTTCTTTCAGATGATCCGGCATTCCGATGACCGCTCCGCTGGCGTCTTTCTGCAACTGCGGGAACACCTTCTGCGCCACTTCCCGGCTGGTAACGTCGAATGCATTCGTTGGCGAGAAGGCGCGGTTGGTGACGAGATAGGCGTCGAGGTCACCGTCCCTGTCGTAGTCGGAAAATGCCATGATCACACTGGCGCCGACAAAGTTAATGCCAGCTTCTTCTGCGACATCGCGGAACTTCCCGTCAGTGTTCAAATAAAGCCGATTGCTGCCGTGAAATGCACAGACTGACAGGTCGAGATCGCCATCATTGTCGATATCTGCCCAGCTGCAGCCAGCTTCCCAGAAACTCTTGTCCTTGGCACCCAGCTGCGCCGCTTCCGTAGCGTCACTAAACTTGAAGCCGCCCAGATTTCTGAACAATTTTCCGCCACCGAATGGCCGGGACATGTAGACGTCTGTGAGGCCGTCGCCATCGAAATCACCCATCGCCACACCGCCGCCAGCGAACGACAGGGTGCGCACAGATTCCATGGCTGCGGGTGCCAGCCAGTCATTGCGGAACGAGATTCCACTTAATGAAGATTTTAACTCTTTGAAAAGCAGGCTGTTGCTCTGGGTGTGGGCGGGCTGAGTCAAAGCGGTAGCGTCGAGGCCGGGTGTCTGGCCCTGAGCGTCGGCGACGGCTGTCAACAGCAGCGCGATAAGGAAGGGGGTTCCAGTCGTTTTTTTGCGTGGAGCGGTCATCCAGGGACAGTATCACTGAATTGGGACAGGAATGAAAACTTCGCGGAAAATTATCGATTTTGATTGAATTCCGTGGTACGGTAGATGCTGAACAAATTCTAACGAATTAACACATCTCTATGAAACCACTTCCATTTGCTTCATTCCTGGGGGCGCTAAGCGCTCTTTGTCTCGCGACCACTGCGCATGCAACCCTCTCACTGTATGATGCGGCGATCACTGCTGACTCAGGAACTCTCGCACCAACTGCTGTGCTTTCCTCTCCTGCGAGCGTCGATGGTGTTTCTGCGATTCCATTCGACTTTGGTGCTGTCTCGGGCTCTTCGACGATTGAATTCATTATTTCAGGGGACCCAGTCGGAGGTGGCCAAGACGGCTTCCTGGCCGTGGGTTCGAATGCGACTTGGAATCTGCGCTATGAGCAGTGGAACGACACGGGGCAGATGGGATTTACCCACTTGGGAGTTGCGGATTATTTGTTCACTCCTGCCGTAGTTTCTCCCGAAGCTCCGACGCACGTGGCCTATCAGTTTGACTCAACCAGCTCGACGATGAATGTCTTCATCAACGGCGATCTGGCAGGTACAGGTTCCGCTCCAGGGTATGAGATGCCGACTGGTGCGGGCTTCCTTGGTGCTAAAAATGAGGCCGGTGACGAAGGGATGCTCGGAACCTTTTATCGCGTGACGGTCTATGACTCGGCGGTGGATCCTGCCGTTATTAAGAGCCATTCAGACGCATTTGGTGGTGTCGTTCCAGAGCCGTCGACTGCGTTGCTTACTACTGTTGGATTCGGACTGATGGCATTCCGCCGCCGTCGGTAAGTCGGTATTCAAATTTTTGCACGAACGCCGCCTTGGTTGGTATCGTTTGAGCT
>JAGROY010000293.1 GCA_020439995.1 Verrucomicrobiia bacterium | reverse complement strand
GGACTGACATGGGAAAACCCTGGGCATTGCCGCCGGTAGGTTAAATTCAAGTTGACTCATCATATGTATATAGCTATAAAAGCATATAGAAAATGAACAATCATGAAAACTGAATCCATCGTACGGGCTGTTGCAGGAACCTTCATTTTGATCTCGCTGCTGCTGTCACACTATCATGATCCACGCTGGCTCTGGTTTACCACTTTCGTGGGCGCAAACTTGCTACAGTCTGCATTTACAGGCTGGTGCCCTCTGGAGATGATTCTGTTGAAGGCCGGAGTCGGCCAGCCGGTCGCGCCGCTTGGCGGGCAAAGTGGAAGCAAATAATGCGTTGCGTTGGGAATTTCATGCGTAGCCCGCTTGGGGATCTTCGCTATGGTCATTATATAACCAAATAGGCATACAGCTATGAAAAACAGTATATTGAAATGGAGCATCGTTGCAGCAGCGGGAGCAGGCATGATTATGGTTCCTGCGGCGTTGGCACTCACACCAGTCGAGATCTCGGATATTGAGTATATCAGGCAGGAGGAGAAGGTCGCCAGGGATGTATATGATCAACTCTATTCGATTTGGGGGAAGAATATTTTCTCGAACATCGCGAGTTCTGAACGAAATCACATTGCAGCCATGGTAAACATCATGGCTGCCTATGGCCTGGTGGACTCAACGCCATCTGAGCCCGGCCAGTTCTCGATTCCAGAGCTGCAAGCTCTCCATGATAGGCTTCTGGAGAAGGGGAAACAATCACTGGTCGATGCGTTGCTGGTGGGAGTCCTCATCGAGGAGACCGACATTGCTGATCTAGCGCGCTCAATCGAATTGAGCAATCAGGAAGATGTGAAGGCTGTCTATGAGAGCCTTCGTAAAGGCTCCGAGAACCACTTGGCAGAATTCTCGAGCCAGCTCGCCCCGCTCTACAAGCGCTTGGAAGTGCCGGTTTTGAACGTTGATTTCGACGGCGACGGGTTTCCAGTTCTCACCTGGTTACCTTCCAGTCCCGATGCAACAGGCATTGAGGTCAGTCGCCAGGTATTTGGTTCCGATCAATGGGAACTGGTGTCGGAACTCCCCAGAACAGCGGGAACACTGAACGATACTTCAGCAACGGGTGTCGTGGCGTTGAACTACCGCGTAGCTGTTGTCAGTGGTTTTGAGAAAGTGGATTCGAATGTGGTCACCGTCCTGCGACCATTTCTCTCATTCGCGGACTGGGCAGAGGCGGCGAACATCCCGAAAAATCTATCATTGCCACACATCGATGCGGACAGAGACGGCGCAACGAACCTTTTCGAGTATCTTTCCGGGCGTAACCCATTGATCGCAGATGTCAATCCGATGGAGTCCTTGAATTCGGCAGATAGCGTAGTTTTTACCCATGCACTACGTTCTTCCGCCAGTGACTACACGTTGGGCTACCAGGCCACTACAGATATGGTGGAGTGGTCGTCTATTCCTGAACAATCCATAGAACACGAATCGATCGGTGCTGGATTCGACCGGGTGCGAATCACCCTACCTGCAAATACTCGCGCTTCCTTCCTTCGTACCGTGGCTGAACAGCTTTGATTCGCGTTGAATACTCTCCAATAACTTATCCCGATTATCCTGATAGATGAAAGTAACTTCTACAATCTGTGCGGCCTTGATGGCCGCGACGCCTACCGCTGTGGCTGGCGAAGATATCATAACGAACCGGGCGCTACTTCAGTTGTTCAATCCACTGCCCTCTGAAATGGCATCGGAGAAGAATCCGATAACGGATGAAAAAGTCCGTCTAGGACAGATGCTTTTTCATGATACCCGGTTCTCCCTGACGCGGAAAAACTCCTGTAACAGTTGTCACAATCTGCAGACCTACGGGGTGGACAATCAACAATTTTCTACCGGAGATGCGGGAGGTAAAGGCGGACGTAATTCACCGACAGTCTTCAACGCCGCTCTTCATATTGCCCAATTCTGGGACGGTCGTGCGGCGGATGTGGAAGAGCAGGCGAAAGGCCCAGTGTTGAACCCGGTTGAGATGGCGATGCCCAGTGCGGATGAGGTGGTGAAAGTGATTCAGTCGATTCCCGGTTACGTCACCATGTTTAAGGAAGTTTTTCCGAACGATCCCGATCCCGTGAGTTACGATAATTTTGCCAGAGCGGTAGGCGCATTCGAACGGAAGCTGGTGACGCCGTCACGCTTTGACGCTTTCCTCAATGGAGATGAGGAAGCTCTGACAACACCGGAAAAAATCGGCCTGAACAATTTCCTCGGTGCTGGCTGCGCTACCTGCCACAATGGCCCTGCATTGGGCGGGCAGCTGTATCAGAAGCTCGGCCTGGTAAATCCCTGGCCCGAACTTAAAGATGAAGGGCGTGCCGAAGTAACAAAGCAGGAGGCTGACAAGTTCATGTTCAAGGTGCCAGGTCTTCGCAATGTTGCCAAGACTTATCCCTACCTTCATGACGGTTCGATTACCGATCTGAAGAAACTAACTTCAATGATGGCAGAGTATCAGTTGGGACGGAAACTTGATGAGAATCAGATCGACTCTATCGTTACATTCCTGAATGTTCTTACTGGCGACCTCCCTGCCGACCTGGTAGTGAAACCCGAATTGCCAGCGGACGGGCCGGACACGCCGAAACCAAAAGGCGGGAACGGCGACAAGGCAGGTGCCAGCTGAAATTCACAGAGCGACCCATTCGAAGAAATTATGAGCAACAATATTATTAAAGTCCGAACAAAGAAGGATATAAACCGCACTGGCGAAGATCTGCACGCAGCAGTCGTTGCGCATCATTTTGGCGTCATGGCGACGCATGACCTGAAGGAGACGATGGCAAAGAAGGGAGTCGAATTTCCGTGCGAGTGCCGGATCTTCGAAGTGTGTAACCCTCATCAGGCCAGAAAAGTGCTCGCCGGGAATATGGATATTTCGACGGCGCTGCCGTGTCGCATTTCTCTCTACGAGGAAGACGGGGAAACCGTCATGGCCACCGCCCGTCCGACAGCGATGCTCTCCTTCTTCGGTGGAGCCGGGGTCGATGCTGTGGCTGAAGAAGTCGAGGAAACCATGGTGGCGATGATGAATGATGCTGCCAAGTGCGATTGAACGAAATTTGGAATCGAATTTACCATCTACAACCTATGCCTGACATTTTCATCGTCCTCGGAATCATTGTCGTGTGGTTTGCATTTCAAAAATGGATTTTACCCAAGTTCGGCATTTCCACGTGAATGGCTGACAGCTGCTCGGTCGAGCAGAAGAGGAAGGAGCAGAAAGCCGAAAAAGGAGTTTCGGCAACTGAACCAGGAAATCGGAACGATCACTAGCTCCTGATATTGATCGATGGAATAAATGGTTGCACGAAGCGGTTTGATTTATATGAATGGGTAGTCATATAGCGTTTTACGGTGTAGTGTATCCTTGAGTTCGAAGACTAAGACGAGACAATCTTTATGAAAACGAAAACATTAATTGGAACTGCTGCCACCATGGCGTTGCTGGCGGTGGCGAGTTTAAACGCGAGTGCCCAGGGGCCTGGTCGTGGCAGGATGTCCCCCGAAGCGATGGAAGCCATACACGGGCTTTTTGATTCTCACGACGAACTGAAGCGTACCGTGAAGCAGACGGACGATGGCTACACCTCCAGGACCACCTCAAAGAATCCTGCTGTTGTGAAGTTGCTCCAGACTCACGTGAAGCAGATGGAGAAACGGTTGAAGCAGGGGATGATGGTCCGACGCTGGGACCCTGCCTATGAAGAATTCGTGCGCTATTACGATGACATCGATATCCAGATCACCAACATTGAGAACGGGATATCCGTAACCACCGTTGGCAAGACAGAAGATGCCAAGAAAGTGGCGAGAAACCATGCTGGGATTGTCAGCAAGTTCGTTCAGGAAGGCTGGGCGGAGCATGACAAGACGCACGCTGCCGTCGTCGTAGCCGAAGGGAGCGGCGACAGTGCACCAGAGGGGGCGGCTGTCGCAAAAGCATGCTGTCTCGCCTCGCAGAAGGGTGGAGAAGGGTGTAAGGAATGTGCCAAGGGAGGCAAAGAGGAAGCGGAAAAGGCAGAAACCAAGCCCTGCTGTAAAGAAGAAGCCGTTAAGGATACAAAGCCCTGCGCAGAGTGCGAGAAATCGGCAGCGACCGAGTCAGTGGAATCCGCTGAACGCTAGCCAAAACAGTCCCGCTCAACGGGAGTCACGAAACTGATTCATCAGGTTGGAGATTTCTATTGAGCGGAGCAACCAAGTCTAGAAAGATAACTTTCGCCTGGCACAAGGCCAGAGCATCAGTCGGAAACAGAAGTAAGACTGAACGCAAAGATCCCGCCAAATTGTCCTTGCCACCAAGGGCCACTCAGCCGGGTAGACCGAATTCGATCGGTCTACTCGGTTTTTTTTTACCGGTGCGATGGGGTGGCTGAGTTGGAGTCAAGCCTAGACCTAGACCTAGACCTAGAGGGTGTGGCCCATTTTGTTCTTCTTTGTATCCAGGTACTTGGCGTTGTGTTCGTTCGGAAGTTGACGAATGGGTACTTGCTCGACGATTTTTAAATTGTGACCGTCGAGGCCTACGACCTTTTTCGGATTGTTAGTCATCAAGCGTATTTCCCGCACGCCAAGGTCATAGAGAATCTGGGCACCCATTCCGTAGTCGCGGAGGTCATTTGGGAAGCCCAGGCGTTCGTTTGCCTCAACCGTATCGAGGCCTTCTTCCTGAAGCTTGTATGCGTGCATTTTTGCGACCAGCCCGATGCCCCGCCCCTCGTGCTGGCGCATGTAGAGCAGGACGCCACAGCCTTCCTCGGAAATTTGCTGCATCGCAGAGTGCAGCTGACCTCCACAGTCACACCGACGGGAGCCAAACACATCGCCAGTCAGGCACTCACTGTGAACGCGCACCAGCATTGGTTTAGCGGGCGAAATTTCACCTTTCACGAGAGCGACATGGTGCTGCCCATCGAGCGTCACCCGGTAAAGGTGAAGGTTGAAGTCACCATAGTCAGTCGGCATTTTGACGACTTCCTCTTTCTCGACGAGTTTTTCAAGTCGGCGCCGATAGTTGATGAGGCGCTCGATACTACAGAGCTTCAGATCGTTCGCCTGGCAGAATTTTCTCAGATCCGGCAGGCGCGCCATGGTGCCGTCGGCATTGAGTATTTCGATCAGAACTCCCGCTGGGCGCAAGCCTGCCATCCGGGCGAGATCGACCGCTGCCTCAGTGTGGCCTGCCCGGCGCAGCACGCCGCCTTCCTTAGCAACCAACGGCGAGATGTGACCGGGCTGAACGAAGTCCTCGCTGGTGGATCGGGGATTTGCCAGTTGGCGAATGGTCTTCGCCCGGTCGGCCGAACTCACTCCCGTGGTGACTCCGTCCCGAGCGTCCACGGTGACGGTAAAGTGTGTCCGGAAAACCTCCCGATTGTTCTCCACCATGCTGCGAAGTTCCAGCCGCTGCGCTATTTCGGCGCTCACGGGTGCGCAGAGCATTCCTTTGTTTTCCAGCATGAAATTGACCATGTCCGGTGTGATGAGTTCTGCTGCGCAAATGAGGTCACCTTCGTTTTCGCGGTCGGCATCATCGGTGATGACAACTAGTTTTCCCGCTTTGATGTCGGCGATGATATCTTCGACGGGGCTGAAAGGATCGTTCTGCAGGTCGTGCTCTGTACTCTGTGTGGTCATGGATGAAATCAGTGAGAGGGGGAGGTTGTGTCGAAAATGGTGGATCTGTTAGATTCGGAGTTTTTTGCGCGTGTATGACAGCCTGTAGTCTGAAAGCACGCGGGCACCTTCGGCCTTTGCCATGCCGTGTCCAGTGACGACATTCGGGAGTGCCTGCGTAGTAAGCCAGCCGCGCAGTCCAGAGCGCGGATCGGCAAAGTGCCAGGTCAGTTCCTTTTTTTCCGGGTCGTACTGGGCCAGCCAGTCAGTGACGATGCCATTGGAATTAAATGTCCATGCTCGGTATTTCTTCAGGGCGATATCGTAGGTGATCATCCATCGATACAAAGATTTTCCGCTCTGGAATTCGCTGAAGCCGTCCAGTTCAAAATACATACCATCAAGCTGGTAGCTACCCGTCCAGCCGCCTTTCGATTCAAAGGCAGGGTTGGCCTCGGTGCTCGCGTAGGACTGGACACCGTCCCATTCGCCCTCGTAGGAACGGAAGATCTGCATTTTCGTGCGGACCAGTTCTTCGCCATCGATCTCGGCAGGAATTTGCTCCTCGACAGACGACGGGGGCGCGGGCGTGGTCGACTCCTGAGCTTGGGCAGCGAGCAGGACTGCTGTGGCAATTGTTGTCACCCAGCAGTAACGCGGTGTTTTGCGAATGTTGGTTCTCATGGCATTTTGAGCCTAACCCGAAAATACCCTAGATGAAAGGCCGTTGCGGCAGGCTCGGCAGGCTGCTGCGGTGGGCCTGGATTTCCAATTCTACTTCGCAAATGACCAGTCGAATGAGGCTAAGTCTGTCTCGCCATGCATGACTTCAGCGAGGATCGGTAGTTCCAGGACATCTTCAAGGATGGCACGGTTGGTGATCGTGGCGCTGTGCCGTTCGATTTCAACGTGATTGAGGATTAGTCCCGCACACCTCAGGCTGCGGTTTGCGATCGCATTGGCGGTGAGGATCGTGTGATTGAGTGCGCCGAGACGATTGTTTACTACGAGGACGACCGGGAGCTTTAACAGGCAGGCCAGATCGCCGACCATAAAATCCCGGGTGATCGGCACCTCCCATCCTCCAGCTCCTTCCACCAGGACTGCGTCCATCGATTGCTCCAGAAGCGAGAAAGAGCGCTCGATGTGGTTTATGTTGATGGGACGGTTTTCGATCATACTGGCCGCGTAGGGTGCTGCGGGAGTTCGCAGCCATACCGGATTGATCGCATCTACGGTGAGTGACGGATCTCCTGCAGCCTGCAGTGCGACTGAGTCGTCGCGATCGCCGCAGCAGATCGGTTTGAAGCCCGCAGCGCGGTGCCCACTCTCACGCAGAGATTTCAACAAAAGACAGGTGACATATGTCTTTCCCACATTCGTATCAGTGCCGGTGATGAATGCTCTCATTAGTTGTCTTTTGAGCCATCTTTTTTGCCTTCAGCCTCGTCATCATCATCTTCGTCATGATCATCCCCGAGCAAGAGTGTCTCGAGGCGGTCCTTGAATTCCTCCAATGTGAGATCGCGTTCCAGCTCCCCGGCGACAGCGATCGAAATGTGACCTGTTTCTTCTGAGACCACTACTGCGATAGCGTCGGATTCTTCGGTCATACCTATCGCCGCCCGGTGCCTGAGGCCAATACTGCGGTCTGCCATCTCGCGCTGGCTGATCGGAAAAACGCAGCCTGCACCTTCGATCCGGGTCTTGCGCAGAATCATGCCGCCGTCGTGGAGCGCGGTCTTGGGATGGAAGATGGTCATCACCAGTTCGGGAGTGAACCGGCTGTCGATCGGTACCCCGGTTTCAAGGTAGGAATTGAGTTCCATACTGCGCTCCAGGGCGAAGAGGGCACCATATCGTTTCGATGAAAGCTGCCGCACCGCCAGCTGGAGTTGATCCACCAGTGCTGCTGTTCCTTTAGTGGATGCAAAGAGACCGCGACTGCCCAGGTCCACAAAGGATCTTCGCAGCTCCTGCTGGAAAATGACGACGAGGGCAAATGCCAGGAAAAAGGCGACATTTTCAATGAGCCGACGCTCGAAAAAGTGGGCGAGCAGGTAGATCGCGACCAGAATCAGGATGCCTGCCAGCGTTCGACCGCTACT
Source organism: Verrucomicrobiia bacterium (assembly GCA_020439995.1). Taxonomy (GTDB): domain Bacteria; phylum Verrucomicrobiota; class Verrucomicrobiia; order Verrucomicrobiales; family DEV007; genus JAGROY01. The sequence continues at coordinate 2,082 of JAGROY010000293.1, read as the reverse complement.
GCGCTCACTGAGGTAGCGGTAGCCAACAGAAAGGAATGCAACGACCACGACCAGCTCGATCAAGGATTTCCAGTAGTTGGTCAGGTATTCTTGCACAGTGGACACTATAGCAGCGCTAAGCCAGATTATCTAGCTGAGGTACCAAACGATTAAGTTTGCCCTCCCCGGCGGCCAGGATCGCTTCAGTCATCCGCAAAGCCTGATAATTTGGTTCGACGTCATGGACTCGAAAGACGCGGGCGCCCCTTTCCCGTGCGAAGCTGGTCAGTGCTACCGTGGGCCAGTAGCGGTCGGCGATTTCTTCGGATTCGAGAACACGGGCGATAAATGATTTCCGCGAGACACCTAAAAGGAGAGGCCGTCCGCCAGGTGATAGCTGGTCGAGTTGATTGAGCAGTTGCAGGTTGTGACTCACGGTTTTGCCAAAGCCGATGCCTGGATCGAACAGGATGCATTCCCTGGGGATTCCGGCGGCGAGCGCGGTCGCTTCCCGTTCGCGGAAAAAGGCGGAGATTTCTGCGCAGACGTCATCGTAGTGAGGTGCGGCCTGCATGGTGCGCGGTTCGCCCTTCATGTGCATGATGACGAGTCCAGCGTTGGTTGCCGCTGCCACATCCAGCATGTTGGCGTCACTGCGCAGGCCTGCGACATCGTTGATGATGTCAGCACCGGCGGCGAGGGCAGCTTCAGCCACGGCTGCTTTTGAGGTATCGATCGAAATGAGCACGTCACTTTCGCCACGCAGAGCTTCGATGATGGGAATGACACGCTGCAGTTCGTCGGACTCGCATACGGGAGACGAGCCGGGCCGGGTGGATTCGCCGCCTACATCGATGATGTCGGCTCCCTGGCGCACCATGTCGAGAGCGTGCCGCACGGCAGTATCAAATTCAGAGAACCTGCCACCGTCGGAGAAGGAGTCCGGTGTGACGTTGAGAATTCCCATGATCATTCCGCGGTGCCGGAGGTTGATCACTCGTTTTCCGATTGACCAGCTCCACTGGTCGATAGGCTGGGCCGGGATATCAGGCATGCGAGGATGGAGGGTTCGCCTAAATAATGTCCTTCAGGGCAGCCTCCCGCCGTTCGTCTTCCTTCACTTCTTCTTGAACCTGCTTCTTCATGCGGATGAGGTAACGCGTTCCCCGCACAAGTCCGATGATCAGGGCAATGAGAAGCGCAAGTTTGATTCCCCGCCAGATCCAGCTGGGGGCGTTGTATTCTTTATTTGCGGTGACTGCCAGGCTACTCCAGGTGGACGCGGTATTCTCCGCCCAGGCACGGGCGGCGTCGCCACCTTCTGAAGTGGTCGCTTGAAAGCTGAGCATGCGGCCATTCACTAAGGCTACCGATGTGCTGGACACCATTGGAAGTGTGGATCCGTCGCCCTTTTTTAGATCAAGCCCGATCGTGTAGCCAAAGGAATGCTTCGTATCGCCAAACCAGCCTAGAAGCGATGCATTGGCAGCCGTGGTCGACGAGGCGAATGCCGCAGTGTCGCCGGAGCCATCGACTTCGGTCGTGCTGCCCGCTGATAATAATTTCGCCAGTTGCGTGCCGACATCTTTGAGCACCAGTTCCATGTCGTCATCGATGTCGTCCTCCAGGCCGCCCAGTCCCCACGATGTCACATTACGGTCGAGGTCTGCCTCTCGAATGCGAAGGATGCAGTCCCGATCTGACGCGGGTGGAGCTTGACGCTCAATTCTAACGCGATCCTCAAAGGTGCTGTAGTATGCGAGGAGTTTCTCCTTTGGGGGGAGGCTCGCTGCGACAGTATCGTCCCAGGCCGGATCGATCCCGTCGGAGCGGATCATGTCCGGTGGCGGCGGGATGATGAGGAGCTTTCCACCACAGAGAATCTCGCTGGCACGACCGATCTTCGGCAATTTGTCACCATTCTGCCTGCCACAGCCGCAGACGACGGTGCATGCAATCGTCAGCAGCGTGATAGTCAGCAAGCGGGGAAAGTGCGGCAGGGGCAAGGGCATATCGCCGCAGTGTCCCGTATGGCGGCGACAGGGTCAAGCGGGATTGCTCGGGCGAGGGCTTGCGATTCAGGGTTTTCCCATGTCAGTCCAG
>JAGROY010000292.1 GCA_020439995.1 Verrucomicrobiia bacterium | reverse complement strand
CGAGGGTGTTGATCTTATTGCGCACGCGACCTTCTTCTTTCATCTGCTCAAGGTAGCAGGAAATGCTTTTGTGCAGTGGCTTCAGCACGTCGCCAATCAGCTCTTTCACGAGCTGGGGTCTGCGATTGCCTTCACCGATGAGGGCGCGGGTCATGCCTTCATAGCGTTGGAGGGAAGAATCGTAGATGGTGGCGAAGCGGGTGAGGTCTTTCCGGAGATCGCCGCTGTGCTCGCCGTTGCAGGAGCAGAGGCTGAGGAACTCTTCCGAGGTTTCTTTGACCACCGCTATGAGGAGGCCGTGTTTTGATTCAAAGTGACGGAAGAGTGTGACCTCATTGCAACGGGCACGCTCGGCTATCCCGCGCGTGGTCGAGGCGTCGATCCCTTTTTCTCCAAATTCCTTCCGTGCTGCTTCGACGAGTTTTTGCCGTGTTCGATCGGAGCGACTGATCTTTATTTTTGGGAGTGGGGGACTCATGTTCTTGTTTTATGCAAGTAATCACTTGCATGCAAGAAGAAAGACGCTTGATTCCACTCGGTCATGCTGAGCCAACCTTTTCAACGCTTTCTCCTGCCTGTGGTTTCATCGTTTGTGCTCTGCCAGTGCACGGTGGTGGGGCCAGATCATCAGACACCAGTGATGGAATTGCCGGCGTCGTTTTCGCAGAATGGGATGCAGTGGAAACGGGAATCGCCAGGGAGCCAGCCGAAGCCGCAGGCGTGGTGGAAGCTTTACCATGATTCGACGCTCACAGCGCTGGTGGAGAAAGCGATGTCTGGCAACCAGGATCTCAAGGTCTCAGCCGCGCGCCTTCAGCAGGCCAGGGAAATGAGCAGGGCCGCACGCTCGTTGTATTTTCCAAGTATCAATCTGGGAGCCGGCACAGATCGCACGAAGTTCCGGCTGCGAATTCCAGGCGGCGGATCGAGTACGATGAACAGCTTCACGGTTCCCGTCGATTTGAACTACGAAGTTGATTTATGGGGGAAAGTGAGCCGTCAGGTCGAGTCCGCGCAGGCTTCCGAAGCCGCCGCTGCGGAGACGTTGAACGCGATCCGGCTGAGCCTTGCCAGTGAAGTGGCGCAGACCTACTGGGCGCTGCGGGCAGTGGATGCGGATCGCGCCGAGTACTCGAAGACTCTGGAAGTCCGCCGCAAGGCGCTTGAGCTGATCACCAGGCAACGCGATGTGGGCTCCATCAGCGGACTGGATCTTGCACGCGCTGAAACAGAGGTCGCCAATGCGGAAGCCGATCGCATCGAGCTGGATCAGCAACGCGTGCAGCTCGTCAACTCGCTCGCTGTGCTCACCGGGGCTCCCGCCACCGGAGCTTCCGTTCCGGAAAATGCGGAACTCCCTGCGCCACCAGACATTCCTGCCTCCGTGCCGTCCGAGCTGCTTCGCCAGCGTCCCGACATCCGCGCTGCAGAGCACCGGGTGGCGGCTGCCAATGCAGAAATCGGAGTCGCCACGGCAGCCTTTTATCCTTCCCTCACCATCAAGGCCTCGACCGGGCTGGACGCAGGTCTGCTGCAGGAACTCACGGACGCTCCCTCCGTCATCTGGTCGCTGGGGGCAAATGTGAACCTGCCCGTGACGAGTCAGAAGCGCTTGAGGGCGCAACGCGATGCCGCCGTAGCAGCCCACACGGCGACCACGGCGGAGTACCGCCAGACGGTGCTCGAAGCACTCCGCGAGGTCGAAGACCCATTGCAGGGCAGTGCCATTCTGGCTCTCCAGCAGGCTGCTCGGGACAAGGCTCTGGCGTCCGCTCTCAGAGCCTACGACCTGTCGATGAAACGCTACAAAACAGGACTCGTGAGCTTCCTCGACGTCGTCGATGCCGAGCGCACCCGTCACGAGTCCGAACGGAACAGCAACGCCGTTCGTGCCGAGCGCCTCGCCCTCTCCGTCTCGCTCATCAAGGCGCTGGGCGGCGAGTGGTAAGAACTTTTGACTAACATGACTACTAACAAAGATCTACGTGCCCCTGGGCTTGTCCTTTTGGTAATGCTGGGACTGCTCGTCGCTGGATGCGAAAAGAAAAGCGCGCCCGCAGCTGCCCCGCCGCAGGCCGGGCCGCCGGAGGTTTCGGTTTATACTGTGAAGGCGGAACCAGTGAACCTCACCTCGCAACTTTCTGGCCGGGTAGCGGCATCTCTGATCGCTGAGGTCCGCCCGCAAGTGGGCGGCATCGTGTTGAAGCGGCTTTTCAAAGAAGGCTCCGACGTCAAGGAAGGCGATGTCCTTTATCAGATCGATCCGGCGAGATACGAAGCCGCCCTTGCCGGTGCTGAAGCGGATCTCCTGAAGGCGGAGGGCAGGTCGGCCTCGGCTCAAATCAAGGGACGGCGCATGACCGAATTGAAAAAAGACGACGCCGTCAGCGGACAGGATTTCGATGATGCGATGTCGGCATTGAAAGTCACCGCAGCTGACATCGATCTCTACAAATCTGCCGTCGAGACCGCACGCATCAATCTCCAGTACACCAGAATCACCGCGCCCATCTCCGGTCGCATCGGACGCTCCTCCATCACCGACGGCGCGCTTGTCACCGCCAGCCAGGCCACACCGCTGGCCACCATCCAGATGCTGGATCCCGTGTATGTGGACATTACGCAATCCAGTGCGGCCATGCTCGAACTGCGCAGCGCCCTTGAAAGCGGGCAGATTAAAAATGCTGACGGAGAAACCAAGGTGCGCCTCATCTTGGACGATGGCTCTCGCTATGCTGAAGAGGGTGTCTTGAAGTTCACGGAAGCGTTCGTGAACGAGACCACCGGCTCCGTCACCCTCCGCACCTCTTTCCCCAACCCGAACCTCACCCTTCTCCCCGGCATGTTCGTGCGTGCGATTCTGGAAGAGGGGGTAAAGGAAGACGGCATCCTCGTCCCTCAGCGCGGCGTGACCCGCGACCCGGCAGGGAACGCTGTAGTCATGATCGTCAATGCAGAGAGCATCGTCGAGCAGCGCATCATCACCGCCGCGCGCACCGTGGGGAACAGCTGGCTCGTCAGTAAAGGACTGGCACCGGGCGACCGCGTCATCCTGGAAGGACTTCAGCGCGCACGCCCTGGCTCGCCCGTCACTACCGTCCCGTTTGTCGATACCCCGGCAGCGCCGCCCGCCGGAAAATAGCCGCCCACTCTCATGCCTAAATTTTTCATCAACCGCCCCATCTTCGCGTGGGTCATCGCCATCATGATCATGCTGGCCGGAGTGCTCGCGATCCGGCAGCTCCCGGTGGCGCAGTATCCGTCCATCGCGCCGCCGCAGATCACGATCAAGGCGCAGTATCCCGGCGCCTCCGCACAAACCCTGCAGGACACCGTCACGCAGATCATTGAGCAGAAGCTCAACGGGATCGACAACCTGCTCTACATGTCGTCCAACAGCGACTCCTCCGGTGCAGTGGAGATCAACCTGAACTTCAAGGCCGGCTCCGATCCGAACATCGCCCAGGTGCAGGTGCAGAACAAACTGCAACTCGCCGTGCCTCTCCTGCCCGAGATCGTGCAGCGCCAGGGCATCGGTGTCGCCAAGTCCACCCGCAACTTCCTTCTCGTCGTCGGCCTCACTTCGGTCGATGGATCGATGAACCGTTACGCCCTGACGGACTACTTAATCTCCAACGTTCAGGACACCATCAGTCGCCTCGAAGGCGTCGGCGAGCTGCAGACCTTCGGCACCCAGAACGCCATGCGCATCTGGCTGGATCCGGCAAAGCTCGACAGCTTCCACCTTACCAGCAACGAAATCATCTCCGCCCTGCGCACCCAGAATGCGCAGGTCTCCGCAGGCCAGCTCGGTGGCGCTCCTTCCTCAAAAGGGCAGCAACTGAACGCCACCATCACCACCCGGACGCTGAAAACATCGCCCGAGGAATTCGACGCCATTGTCATCAGAACCGACTCCGACGGCTCCAACGTCCTGCTCAAGGATGTCGCCAGATGCGAGATCGGCACCGAAAGCTACGAGACGCTCTCCTACTATCAGGGCAAGCCCGTGGGTGCCCTCGCCGTCCGCCTCGCCTCTGGAGCCAACGCCCTGGCCACGGCTGACCTTATCAAGTCGAAGATGGAGGAGCTGTCCCGCTATTTCCCCCAGGGTGTGGAAGTCGTCTACCCCTTCGATTCCACGCCGTACGTCCGCCTCTCCATTGAAGAAGTGGTCAAGACGCTGATCGAAGCCGTCATCCTCGTCTTCGTCATCATGTTCCTCTTCCTGCAGAACTTCCGCGCCACCCTCATTCCCACAGTGGCGGTCCCAGTGGTTCTGTTAGGGACGATGGGTATTCTCCTCGCCGCCGGTTTTTCCATCAATACCCTGACCATGTTCGCGCTCGTCATCGTCATCGGCCTGCTCGTCGATGATGCCATCGTCGTCGTGGAAAACGTAGAGCGCATCATGAGTGAAGAGGGACTCCCGCCAAAGGAAGCCACCATCAAATCGATGCGCCAGATCACCGGCGCGCTGTGGGGTATCGTCATCGTCCTCTGTGCGGTGTTCGTTCCCATGGCCTTCTTCAGCGGCTCCACCGGCGTCATCTACCGGCAGTTCTCCATCACCATCATTTCCGCCATGCTCCTCTCCGTCCTCGTCGCCATGACGCTGACGCCGGCAATGTGCGCGACGATATTGAAGCCCATCAAAAAAGGCCACCATCTGGAGAGGAAGGGATTCTTCGGTGCCTTCAACCGTCTCTTCGACTTCGGCCGCACCAGGTACGAGCGGGTCGTGAAAGGATCACTCCACCAGCCCATCCGCTACCTCGCGCTCTACGTCGCCATCGTCACCTGCATGGGATTTCTCTTCGTGAAACTCCCCTCTTCGTTCCTGCCGGACGAAGACCAGGGCTTCCTCTTCTGCGTCCTCCAGCTCCCCTCCGGTGCCACACAGGAGCGCACGGTCAAAGTCCTGGACCAGATGCAAAAATACTTCGCTGAAAACGAACAGGACACCGTGGAAGGCGTCATCACCGTCGCCGGATTCAGCTTTGCCGGTCGCGGTCAGAACATGGGTCTCGCCTTCGTCAAGCTGAAGGACTGGAAGTACCGCAAGACTCCAAGCCTCAAGTCCGCAGCTATCGCCGGGCGCGCCATGGCGGCATTTTCCCAGATAAAAGATGGCATGGCCTTCGCCGTCCCGCCACCACCCGTCATGGAACTCGGCCAGGCGAACGGGTTCGATTTCATGCTGCAAGACCGCGGCGGCCTCGGCCACGAGGCGCTGGGTGCCGCGCGCAATCAGTTGCTCGGCATGGCGATGCAGAACCCCAAACTCATGGGCATGCGCCCCAACGGCCAGTCCGACTCACCGCAGTTCAAGCTCGACATCGACGACCTCCGCGCCGGCGCTCTCGGGCTCTCGCTCGATGACATCAACACCGTGCTCACCACCGCCTGGGGCAGCACCTACGTCAACGATTTCCTCGATAAAGGCCGCGTGAAAAAGGTCTTCCTCCAGGCAGACGCGCAGTTCCGCATGCTGCCCGAGGACATCAACCGCTGGCACGTTCGCAATGACAAGGGAGAGATGATTCCCTTCTCCGCCTTCTCGAGCACTCGCTGGGAATTCGGCTCACCGCGTCTGGAAAGATACAACGGTTTCCCCTCTATGGAACTCATGGGACAACCCGCTCCCGGCATCAGCACCGGCGAGGCCATGGACGAGATGGAGAAAATGGCCGCCACCCTGCCGCCCGGCATCGGCTTCGAGTGGACTGGCCTTTCCTACGAGGAAAAGAATGCCGGCGCGCAGGCCCCCATGCTCTTCGGCATCTCCCTGCTCGTCGTTTTCCTCAGCGTCGCCGCCCTTTACGAGAGCTGGTCCATCCCCTTTGTGAACCTCCTCATGCTCCCGCTCGGCCTCGTCGGAGCAGTGGCCGCAGTCGCCTGGCGCGGCCTGCCGAACGACATCTATCTGCAGATCGGCCTGCTCACCACCATCGGCCTCTCGACCAAGAACGCCATTCTCATCATCCAGTTCATCAAGGCGCAAATGGAAGACGGCCACAATCTCGAAGACGCCACCCTCAGCGCCGTGCGTATCCGCCTGCGCCCGGTCATCATGACCTCACTCGCCTTCTTCTTCGGCACCCTCCCGCTCGCCCTCACCACCGGAGCCGGAGCCGCCGCCCAGAACGCCATCGGCACCGCCGTCACCGGCGGCCTCCTCTCCGCCACCTTCATCGACCTTATCTTCATTCCCTTCTTCTTTGTCTTCGTTTCGCGGATTTCCAGAAAACTCAAATCGAATCCCGACCACACCCTGACCTCAGCTCCTGGCGTCTAGATGTCGGCATTCGATTTTTTTTGCCAGACCCAAAGGTACTGGTGGGGAATCGATGTTTTGGTGATGGGGAACAGTTGAAGGCACAGGATTTGCTGAGTTACTACAGAGACAACTCTCAACCAGGCCGCACCTGTTTCCATCCCACCACTCATGAGCCAACTTACAGATCCTCCCCGTGAACTTGAACTGAGCCCGCGCGACCTGATCGATGCCGGGTTGGAGTCCCTCGAGCAGGAGGTCCGCGAGGTAATGGAATGTCTGGGTGAAGTGCTGCGTTCATCGCTCCAGCCTGAGCTGGCCAACGCCGTTCCCTGGCTCAGTGATGCAGCGGTGGAGGATTCGCTCGACTGCAGCCCGGGAGACGCGGCGCAGGTTGCCTCCATTGCTTTCCAACTCCTGGATATGATCGAAGAACGGGTCGCTCGGGAAACGAGGCACAAGCGCGTAGACACGTTAGGCCCCGCAGCCGAGAAAGGGCTCTGGGCGCATTGCCTGCAAACCCTCCAGGCGAAAGGTGTTTCCGAATCAGCGATTCGCGAGGCGATGCAGGAGGTCAGGATCGAGCCCGTCTTTACCGCGCATCCCACCGAGGCTAAGCGACCCAGTGTCCGGGAGCGGCATCGCGACATCTACAATCTACTCATTGAACTCAAGAAGCCGAACCTGACCCGCCAACAGGAGGAACGGGTGAAGGAAGATTTTCTCGTCGCCTTAGAGGCCCTGTGGCAGACCGGCGAAATCCACGTGGAGAAGCCGACGATCGAGCGGGAACTCCGCAACACGCTCTATTATCTGCGCGAAGTTTTTCCTGCCACTCTGGAACGCATCACGCGCAATCTGAACATGGCATGGCGAAACGCGGGATTCGATTCCAAGGCCCTGCGCGAGGCCGGTGGCGGCCCCAGCGTTCGCTTCGGATTGTGGATCGGTGGGGATCGCGATGGTCACCCTTTCGTCACCGCAGAGGTGACGAGGGAAACGTTGGCGGAGCTTCGCGAGCAGGCATTCAAGTTGTTCCGTCGCGAGTTGGCCAGCGTCGCCGATCAACTTTCCGTAGTCACGCCGCAGGGGAAGACGCCGGCGGCGCTCCGACAGCGGATCGTGGATCTGGCCGCGAGTTTGGGCGCGGAGGGGCAATCGATTTTGGAACTGAACACCGGGGAGCCCTGGCGCGGCCTGGCCTATCTCCTGCGGGCCGAGTTGCGCACCGGCGCGCAGAACCCGGGAGACTTTCGCGAAGACATCGAGTTACTCGGCTCGACCTTGCGTGAAGTCGGTGCGCATCGGCTCGACGACCGACTGGTGCAGCCGCTGCTCCACAAGCTGGATGTATTCGGCTTTCATCTCGCGGAACTGGACGTTCGCCAGAACAGCGCCTTTCATGATCAGGCCGCTGCACAATTGTTAGTGGCGGTAGGCGTGGAGAATGGAGCCTCCTTTGCCGATTGGTCGGAGGCCGATCGAGTGGTGTTCTTGACCAGAGAATTGGAGTCCCCTCGCCCCTTCCTGCACTGGGATCAGTCCGCCGGGCCGGAAGCCGATGCGGTGCGGGATTGCTATCGCGTTCTTGCCGAGCATCGGAACAAATTTGGCCGCGGCATTGGCTCGCTGATCGTCAGCATGACGCGTCAGCTTTCCGATCTCCTGCTGGTGCACCTCTTTGCACGGGAAGCTGGGCTGACGGACTTCGTGGATGGTCAGACGATCTGTCCGCTGCAAGTAGTGCCCTTGTTCGAAACCCTGGATGATCTGGAGCACAGCGCGGGCATCATCGACAGCTATCTCAGCCATCCTGTCGCGCGGCGGAGTCTGGAGCGTTCTTCCGGTTCTCTATCGGCCAGACCCACTCAACAGGTGATGCTGGGTTACAGCGATAGCAACAAAGACGGAGGGATCCTCGCCAGCCAATGGGGACTCTATTCCGCTCAGCAGAAGATCACGGCAGCGGCATCCGCTCACGGTGTCAACATTCGCTACTTTCATGGTCGCGGAGGCACCGTCAGCCGCGGAGCCGGTCCCACCAATTGGTTTCTGCGCGCGTTGCCGCATGGTTCGCTCCAGGGAGACTTCCGCATGACCGAACAAGGAGAAACGATCGCCAAAAAGTATGCCTACCCGGACAACGCGTTCTATCATCTGGAGACGCTTGCCGCATGTGTTACTCGCGCAACCGTTATCCATCGGCAACCGCGTGCGACCGAAGATCCGGGCGTCGACCTTCTCGGCCCGCTCGCCAAGTGGAGCACCACCGCCTATCGTTCCCTCCTGGAAACCGAAGACTTCATCACCTTCTATCGTCAGGCCACTCCGATCGATGCGCTGGAACAAACCCAGCTCGGCTCGCGACCCTCGCGTCGCACCGGAACCGCCAGTCTTGCAGATCTGCGGGCGATCCCCTGGGTGTTCAGCTGGACGCAATCCCGGTTCTATCTTCCAGGCTGGTTCGGCGTGGGCTCCGCCCTTGATCAACTCTCAACTGAGCAGCCAGATGACTTCGCACGCCTGGCCGAAACCATCCAGAGCTCCACCCTTCCACGGTATATCTTCACCGGCGTCGAAACCAACCTCTTGAGTGCCAATCTAGACTTGATGAAACGCTACGCTTCGCTCGTCCAGAACGAATCGATCCGTGAGCGCTTCATGGGACGCATCGAAAACGAGTGGACACTGGCAAAGCAACATCTCGCCCGCCTCTTTCCCGAGCCCATCCAGGCCCGCCGATCCCGCTACGCCAAAACCCTGCAACTCCGCGAACAACCCCTCCACTCACTCCATCTCCAACAGGTCGAGCTGCTGAAGCAGTGGCGCGCCGGAAACGACGATCTGCCCCGCGACCTCGTGCTCTCCATCAGCGCTATCGC
>JAGROY010000291.1 GCA_020439995.1 Verrucomicrobiia bacterium | reverse complement strand
TCCGGGGCAGCATTGCGGAGTATCAAAAAGGTGGAATGGGACCTTAAACCAGCTGGCACCCTACTCCCAAAAATCCGTCCGAAATCTGCCGGTCTCCAGGTATCCGCTGCTGATGCCGTTGCAAAGTTGATTGAAGCGTGCCCCGGTTCTGGGCTTGCCCCCCCGGGGGGGGGGGGGGGGCTGCCCCCCCCAGCCTGCTTGGGGCGACCGGACATGCAGACATCGCTCCGGCGAACTGGCGGCGCAGGGCTTTTGGGCGGGTTTTGGATACGAAGGCGTTCCATATCTCGGGCCACGCCTTGCGTTGGGCTCGCTTCTGGTGGCAGAATCTTGCCTTGAGTTTCTTCAGGTGCTGACGTTCGCAATCATCCATGGTATGAGATTTCCGGAAGCAGTGAATGCGCTGGTTGGCCATGCAGGCGTCCTGGTGTTCGCCCAGAAATTTCTGGAGTTTCCGGCAGGCTTTCAGTGGTTCCTCCAGACCGCCGGGAACAACTGGCGCGAAAAGCTCGAGTCGATAGCGCAGGTGCTTGGCGTCAAGTCGTAGGCGGTGCAGATCCTCGTCGAGCGATGACTTGCTGATCTTCGCGCCATCGTGCCGCACCTTTGTCACAGCATGGGGAACGACGGTGCGGGCCATTTCAAGAGTGTCATGACTGGATTCTGGATCGACATCGCCTTCAGACAGGGCGTTCAGGAAATCGCCGAAGTTCTGCTTGAAGGCAAGGTAGCGCTCGCTGCCGAGGGTTGCGGCCAGTTCTTCCTGAGCCACCCGTCGCGTGGATGCGACGTGTTCCCTGAATTTTGCCAGCGGGGCATCTTCGTCGGAGTCACTTTGTATCGCTTCGCAGAAGACATCGAGATCCCGAACCTTCCCGAGGGATCGAGTAACCCAGTGGATTTCCTTGTCCAGGCTCTTGACTTTTTTCGCTGGCAGGCATTTCCGGAAGACATCGAGGGCAGTACTGAGGCGACGGCTCGCGACGCGCATCTGATGAACGCCTTCGGGATCGCATCCTTCGAGGGCAACTGCTTCGTTGGCCACCATTTCCGAGAAGTGCCTTTCAAGACAACCGAGCGCGAACCTGTGAATCGGGCTGCCCGAAACTCCCTCGTCTCCACTCTCGTCGTTGCTCTGCGGCTTCGCTGGAGACTCCGTTGGATGAAGTCCGGCAGCGTGAAGACCACGTTCAAACTTGCTCATCTCAGTAGGAACAAGGCGCAGTTCTTCCCCAATCTGCTCGGCTAGGCGGCTCAGCCGCTTCTTCTTTCCCCCTTCCAACTCGATCTCCAACTCATAAAAATGCTGTTGGTGCTCGTCCGCCGCTTCGCCTCCGTTCATTTCCACCGTGGTGTCGTCCAGGCAGACGGTGAATACCGCTTTCTTCGATGCTACCTTGTAGATCGATCGCAATGTGCGAACCCGGAACAACTCGTTGAGAGGAGCCGTCTGGTTGGGCACCAGTCCCTCCAGGTCTTCCAAAAGTGGCGCATCGGCGATGGTGGGGATGCTGCTCGGAAATGCCTCTACAGCGATCTCCACTTCCTGCCGATGGTGCAATGCGCTGGGCTGCTTTTTCCGGCCTTTGGCTCGGACTGATGAGAGGGATTTGAGGTCGACGCTTCGGTGGTGATCCGGAGCATCGCGAAATCGATAGGACCAGCCAGCGCGGTAAAGGTCAAAGTCGGCGGTGTCGAAATAGTGGTCGACCTGGGTTCGATTCGTTACTTCGCCGACAGTGAGATGCCGCTCTTTCAGGAATGCAAGGAGGTGAGGTAACTGCTCGTCAGGGGCATTAAGTTGAAACTTGGCCTCGGATTCAACGCGCTTGTATACTGTGTTCATGGAGGGTGAGCTTGGTGTCGGAACCGTCACTTAGCAAATCTTGTAATGTGACGATTTTCACTTGCGAGCAATCGCATGCGATCTTCGGGCCATCCATCCAAAGATAGTCGATCGCAATAACAGCCACTTCGTTGGTATAGTTAATTAGTTAGTTTGGCCGAGCGCTCTACCACATCTCGGATCTGGGCCATCTGCTGTGGGGTGAGAATCTCTTTTCGAAATGTTACAGTGACGGTGCTATCTCCATCTACTCCCCAAAAGGAGAAAAAACGGGGACTCTCAGAAAAACGAATGACCTCAGTCCAATTCAACGATTCCTCGGAATCAGGTCTCGATACGGTAATGGCCTTCTGATTGACAGAAATCTGGTAGTCGAACGGTTCGATTCCTGACAGATCTTCCCAGTATTTTCGCCATGAGGCTATAAAACCGTGGATCCAACTCACGACAGAGCTAAACAGCATCCCAGCACAAAACCAGGCGACTGGAGGAGAGTGAAACCGAAATGAATCAAATATGATCAGCAGGAGTATTTGCAAGGGAATGACGTACCAAAGCCTGCGTTTCAGGGTGTGCAGGTAGAACAGTTCAGGAAAATCCCTAACTGCTCTACGAGGATTTAAATGCCCTGTTGCCTGGAACGGGAATAATAGGGGATTTACCTATGAAATTATCTGTGACTGGATCGTTCTATCGATTGCGAGGTGCCATTTCTTCGATTGTGTAGTGGTTCCTGGTGTAGAATGAAACGAATCAGTAAAGAGGAGAATGTATGAAAAAATCAGAAACTAGTATGAAACAGCTTGGGTGGGTGATCAGTGTGGTGATGGCGAGCATCGAGGTTGTGGCTGGCGCGCCGGGCGATATGGATCCGAGCTTTCAATGGCCAGCTGACGATCCAGAGCAGATCGACAACAAGGTTGTCGCGGTGACGGTTGAAGCCGATGGCAAACCCATCGTTCAACTCCAGAATGGCACTGTGCATCGACTGATGCGAAACGGTGCGATAGATCCAGAATTCAATGCATCGGCCGGACTCGAGGTGCGAGATCATCGGGGATCTCCCAGCCTACGCCAGCTGGACGATGGAGGAATCTTCGCTCTGTATCCGCCAAGAATTCTCACGAGCAATGGCGAAGCCTCGGAACCACTGACTCTCACAGATCGTGAGAAACGGGTGACTGCATCGGGAGCCATACTCGCTGACGGGTCGGTTCTGCTGGCGGATGCATTTGGAATTCGCACATTGTTGGAGGCAAACGGCGAAGTCGGCTCGATTGATCCATCCCTCCCGACGACCTACAGCGGTGTTTCGGGAATTCGCTGGAATCAGATTTACGAGGGAGGCAGCGGGCACTGGTTTGTCATCGGATCAGGAAACCGTAGTCCGAATATGATTCGAATTACGCCCGATGGTGCCCTCGACACTTCTTTTAGTCCTCCAGATCGCATCCACACAGCTGTGGTTGCTGGTGAAGAAGGCAAGGTGTATGTGGCGACGAGCGACGGACGCGGAGCCGCGGTCTCTCGTCTTCTCAATGACGGTACACCAGACTCAACATTTCCCGCAGTCCCCATCAGCTTTGAGCCAGGGTGGGAGGTGAGAGAATTGATATACGAGCCCGTAACAGGCAGTGTTTTCGCTGGGATCAAATATGAGTTCGCCAGGAGTTCGAGTTCCGTTCCTGAATCGCTGCTGGTACTCATTCATCCTGATGGCACCATTAGCGACTATTTCGGTTCAAATCTAACGATTCAGGGTAGCGTAGAGGACATGGCGTTGCTCGATGGCGATCTCTATGTGGCTGGTGACTTCACGCACAAGGAAAGTGGAGCGCCGGTAGCAAGCCTCGTTCGACTCGATGCCCGAATCACGGAACCAGCGCCTCCGCTGGTGGTCACCGCTCCTGACGCAACGGTCGTGCCCCGTCGTAACAGAATCAGTCTCGAAGTGGATGCCGTGGCATTCGCTGGGGCGCTCAGCTATCAGTGGTTTAAGGATGGTGCGGAAATCGCCGGAGCTAATTCCAATGTCTGGCAGGTGGCGCACGCGGAATTTGCCGACTCTGGAAGGTATTACGTCACTGTGACTGGAATCGATGGTGAAGTGTCGACACCTCCCGTTGACCTTTACGTGAGCGGATTGGTCAGTGAATTCGATCCAGATTTTGCCAGTACCCTGACACTTTCCTTTCCTTCCGCTGATCGCTATTCTCCGCTCCCTATCGTGCTTCCTGATGGGAAGATTATCCTGCCTGGGCCGTTTACGGAAGCGAATGGCCTCCCTACAAGTGGACTGATCAGATTAAATGCAGACGGATCTCTCGATTCATCGTTCCCGCTGATTCACGAACAGGAGATTCAGTTTCCCGTACCTGGGCCTGACGGGAGTCTTCTCGGTGGAGAGGGAAAGAACGTCGTCCGGCGCAACAGCGATGGCACTTTTGATACCATTCCTCTGCCTTCGGGGTTCGCGGATACTTTTCGATTTTTTGTTCAGCCTGACGGAAAACTGATTATCGCTGTCAGAGAGGACGGGAACCAATTTGACATGCAAGTGCATCGCCTCCTGCCAGATGGTCAGCCTGATCTTTCCTTCGCTCCTATCATGCTCGACCGGGTGGGAGAGTTTACGTCGGCGCTCGTCGGTTCCGTTGCGTTTTTGGACGAAGGTGCCATTCTCGCAAGTGGTCAGTGGGGAGGCGTCAACGGTGAGCAGTCCTCATCAAGTTTCAACAAGGGATTGATGCGTTTGAATGCCGATGGATCAATCGATCGGACTTTCGATGTGAGTCAGTTCGGGAGTGACTTCGACAGCTCAATCCATTTGCAAACTCTGGGCGACCATATCGTATTGTCCGATGGGACGATCGCCCATTTTATGAATCTGGACGGGACAGTCACACAGCAATCAGTGGAGTTTGTGCAGGCGGATTGCTACAGTATCCGATCGGACAACAGCGGGAATTTTTACGGCACGGGATACGATGCTGATCATCAACGGGTGTATTCACGCTTCGGAACCAGCGGTGAGTTTCTGGGGAATCTCGACTTGAAAGATCGAAGCGCCCCTGCCAGGGACGTGAGCGCTCAGTTTACTCCGAACTTGGATGGAGTCATTGTTTCAGGAACAGCCACCGCCTTTAACGGGATCCCTGTTCCCAATCGCCTCCTGCGCATTCGAAGCACGGCCAGCGTCCCCATTGTATTCGCGGATTCTAATCTGGAACGGGCGCTCCGGGACACATTGAATCTCTCACCGGAAACACCCGTCACTCCGGCAGTGCTGTCGTCGGTTGTGGAGTTGAATCTGGACGAGCGGGACATTTCTGATCTTCGCGGCCTGGAGAATGCATCGAATCTCAGAGCGCTCTCGCTTAACAACAACCGAGTGTCGGATCTGCGCCCGTTGATTGGTCTGCCTCTCTCCATCCTCTCGGTTGCCGATAATCAGATTGAGGAGCTGCCCGATCTGGATGTCGATTCCATCGCACTCGATCGCAACCCACTGGGAGCCCCCGCTCAGGCAGAATTGCTCAACATCGGAGAGCGTGTTTCCTTTGAACTGCTTCCTCAAGGGCAGTTTGGTCAAAGTAGAGTGGCAATCAAGCCTTCGGTGGTTACAGGTGTTTCGTGGGATCTCTCTGGGGCAGGACAGCCCGTTCCAAGCTATCAGTCCGGCATCACTTTGATCTGGGATACAGCTGCTGGCAGACGCTACCAGTTCGAAGAAAGTGCGGACATGCGATCCTGGACGACCATTGGCCGCTTCGGGGAAATCCAGGGAGACGGGAAGCAGCGAACTTTGAGTATCGCGACAGATGGCGAAGGGATTCGCTATTACCGGATCGTTGAGAAGTAGCCAATTGCCCCACCGGAAGGGATTTTCACGAGATCCGCAGCCAGGCGCGCCACCAGGATGGGCGGTTGCGACCTTTGCGGGAGAAGCCGAGGGCGCGCCGCAGCGTATGCCATAGGCCAGTCTTCTTCCCTCGCTTGCGTTGGTGACGGGATTTTTTCCGGCGTCGGGTCGATGCTGGTGCGCCGTTCTGTCGATAGACGATGCCCATTCGCCGGCCTTCCGATGCGCGGTGGTGGACGATTTTTCCGAAGTGGCCAGGGGAGTTGCCAGCATCGCCTTCGAGTCGTTCGCCTACGGCACGTTCGTAGTCTTTTCGAGGCGCGAGATCGGTTGCGCCAAGGAGTTTGCGGTCGCTACGGGAGGACTGCTGCATTTGATCGATGCCGGCCAGCCCAGGTGTCAGCTCAAGCTTTCTCCGGCGAATCCAGGGCCCGAGAAATCCGAACACTAACAAGCTCACTATAAGTGGCACGGCCCAGGTGGCATAGCCATACAGATCATCTGGAGTCAGTTTTGGAGATGGCTCGTTCTGCTGGTCGTATTCGTAGAGTGCAATGGCCGGACTGCCAAGAACAAGAAGCCCGATCGTGGTCACGCCAACGATCTTCGCGATCCGAGATCCCGCCTCCAGCAGACAGAACCACTGGTAGCGGATGCTCGGTGATTCCTGTGATCGCCTTCTCCTGCCCATAGGAGGAGCGTATCGGAATTCCAGGGCGGAGGCAAGAGTTTCGGGGCTTTCGTGCTTTCGAAAATTTTTAATATTGCCCCTGTGAAGCTGGTTCTTGTAACGTGCTGAAACGAATGTGGTGATTCATGAGCGAAGAAGGAAAAAAGAAGCCGGGATGCAACTGGGTTGTTATCCTGATCGTTGGATTGGTGGGGATCCCCGTTCTCATTACAATTGTTGCCGTCTTGGCAGCGGTCGCCGTGCCTGTGTATAGCGTGATTCAGGGACGGGCGGCTCGGACAAAGGCAATTGCAAATGCGAAACAGATTCATTTGGCTCTCGCTCAATATGCGATGGATCACGATGGGGCATTTCCAGGTGGAGAGAACGATGCGAATGCGGCGTATCGCCAGTTGTTCGCATCGAAGTTGGTGGACGAAAGCATGTTCTTTGTGCCGGGCAGCGCATATCATAAAACATTGCCCGCTGGTCACACCAGGCCAGATGGAGTGATCGGCGAAGCTCCCATGTTCCGTAAGGCACTTGAGCAGGGGGAAAACCATTGGGCCTATGTCAGTGGATTGAACAACGAGTCACCGGGCAATCTGCCAATCATCGCCGATGGATTTTCGCAAACACCCGGGGTCTACTCGGACGATCCCATGGAGAAGGGAGGAGTCTGGGAACGTGAAGCGGCAATCATCATCCGTGTCGATGGCAGCGCCAAGATGGAGAAGCCAGATGCCGCCGATTTCCGAATTTACGAGAAGCGAAGCGGTCAGAAAACCGATATCTTCAGTGTCGACTACAGCATTGATTCAGCGCAGATCCTGAATCCGAAGTAGTGGTGACTTTTAGTCGCCAATCAGACAGAAGAATTGGCGACTGAAAGTCACCACTACAACGAGTCATGTCGGCGATTCCATTTCGACCCTACAACGAACGGGCAGAGACGCGTGTCTACTACCACGGGATCCTGCCGCATTGGCGCCAGACGGGTTGCACTTATTTTGTGACGTTCCGTCTTGCGGACTCGCTTCCTCAATCGGTGGTGCTCAGAATGGAAGCTGATCGTCGAGCGTGGCTGGTTAGTCACGGTATCGATCCTGAATCGCCCGACTGGAAGCAGGAATTCATCAGGCTCCCGCGCGAGCAGCAGCGGGAGTATGAACGCGAGCTCGCAATCGCGGTGAATGAACATCTTGATTGCGGGTATGGATCGTGTGAGTTGCGCATGCCTGGGAACACCCGCATCGTCGCGGACGGGTTGACCCATTCAACAGTAAGAGAGTTTGGATCGGAGACTATGTGATCATGCCCAATCACGTTCATGCCCTGATGACACCAATTGCGCCGTTCGAACTCGAAGACATTCTCAGATCGATCAAGGGTTTCACTGGAAAAGAGATTAACCGACGTAGCGGATCCAGTGGAACTTTCTGGCAGCGTCAGAGCTTCGATCACATCGTCCGCGACGCAGAGCATCTTCGCCGGTTACAGAATTACATCCGGGAGAATCCTGTCAAAGCAAAGTTTAGTACTGATGGCTCTTCCGGGAATTTAGTGGGTAGCGGGTGAAATGGCCATGTCGAGCTTTCCACAGAAGAATAGAATCCTGATGCGATAGTTTGCGAATCCTCTGAACCCGCGCGCCATTGACTTGATCGACTGGATCTTGCTATTGAGCCCTTCGCTCACTGCATTGGTAATCCGGTGTCGGAAGTAATTGAGGACTTCCGGTAAGTGGTCGGTCAACATCCTTCCCACCTTCTTCATCGATTCCTCTCCGTGCTCTTCTACCCACTTCAACCACTTGTCGAAGAACTTGTTCGCGTTGCCCGCGTACTTGTAGTCCCAGAAGTGCCGAAAGGTTTCTTTCATGGCCCACGCTTCGGCGCACTTCAGATCCATTTCCAAAAGCCGATCGAACTCCATCCAACGATCTTCGCTTATGTTTTCCATGTTGAATAGCCAGAGGTGCTTGGTGCCCTTCAATGAGGCGTCTCCTTCTTGAACCAATTCTCTGTATTCTTTGCTCCTCACTTGGTTAACCGCCTTGGTCAGGTAGCCAGCTATGTGAAAGCGCTCATGCACAATGAGCGCCTCTGGCACCTTGCTGCGCGCGCTCTTGATGAATGCGTCCCACATGTCCATCGCCACGGCTTCTACTGAACTGCGCACTTGTTCACCGACTGAATTCCACAGACTGTCAGCGCTTTGCATGGTTCTCCCTTCCACTACTTCAAGAACCCGTCCCTCGCTCAAATCGTTGAGCACTGAGACATAGTTGTGCCGTTTACGAAAGCTCTTCTCATCAATGCCCACGTATGGAACCTCTTCAAGGTTGCGACGCTGAAGGCCTCGCTCCACCCCTCGCTTCATGATACGTTGCACGCCATCCCAACCCAGCCTCAGAAGTCCCTTGGCCTGTTGCACGCAGCCGCAGGCTGCAATCACTTGCAAGGCGAAGGACTCGAACATGAGGGTAAATCGCGAGTTCTTTCCCGCCCACGGTACGTCGATGGTTTTCACCCCGCACTTCTGGCAGTCCGAACGCGGTGTTCTCGCCACCAGTT
>JAGROY010000290.1 GCA_020439995.1 Verrucomicrobiia bacterium | reverse complement strand
AATCGACCACGAGCAACCCTGTGGGGGAGACCTTTTTCGCCGAACTCCTGAAAACACAGGCTCCGCGATCTCAAAACACCTCGAATCGTGAAAGTCGGGGTAGCACAGCCCCCTACGACGACAGAACTCCGCCGCCGTCAATTCACTGTTCTCCAATTTCTGGCTGGAGAATCGATTCCCGCTTCTGTTTACTGAATCTCCTACTCATCCCGCAAACTTCCCACGCCACCTCGCGACAGTCCCCTCATTTCCAATGGCCGACCGTCAAACGCTTACTTTCGATTTGTCTACCAATTCCCCTCTTCCCGTAAAGACGAAACATTCTTTCAACAAACCGAACCTTCGATAGACTTGGATTCCACAGACAGCCACGGTCGCCCAAAACATCCGCCTGACAAGGGCAGGGACACAATGTTCCCATTCCGGATTCAGTCGCTCAAAGCTCAATCAGCTAATCCTGCCGTCACAAGACAATGATCACGACCCACCCGTGAAGAGTGTGGCGATCACCCAGCCCGGAAAGAAGCGTGGCGTGTGCATGACCGTGCTTTCCAGTTTGCTTGAGTGTTTAGACCAAGGATAAGTGGAATCCCGTTAACACCAGAATCTGACGTTGCCATTTTTGTTGCCACTTCTGTGAGTTGGATCTTTTTCTCTGATTGTAGAATATTAATGATCAGCCACTTACAAAACTGGCGGAAGGGGTGGGATTCGAACCCACGGAGAGTATAACCCCTCGCACGATTTCGAGTCGTGTGCCTTAGACCGGACTCAGCCACCCTTCCGCATTACATTATCGAATTACCGTTCTGAATACACCAGAGGTGTGGTTGCCGCAAGTATTCCGGTGCACAGAATTACATCCCTGTCGATTTCAACATTTTCCACGGAATTCGAAAGCTCTCGACCGAGCGGTCGTTCGCAGTCTAGAGCTTGAATTCTTCGCCGGTGGCGGCGTTGGAAATCATTACTTGCTCACGATGATACGTGGGATCGCTGCGGAAGGTCAGGCGGCCATGGTGCTTGCGCTCAAGTTCGACTAGCAGTTTATCGTCCTCGGTGCGCAGGCGGTGCAGAACATCAGGATTAACGATGATCAAGAGGTCGTGCTGGGACTCGGGATACTTCTGCATGATCGCATTGATCGAACGCTGCAGTTCGACGCTCATGGTCTCGGTCGATTTAATCTTACCGCGGCCTTGACAGTAGGTACAGGGCTCATACATCGATTGCGTGAGGCTCTCCTGCAAACGCTGACGGGTCATTTCCATGAGACCGAGCTGTGAAATCTGCAGCACCTGTGTCTTGGCTTTGTCTTTGTAAAGGCGCTCGCGCATGGTTTTGTAAACCAGCTGCTGATCCTTGCGGTTCTTCATATCGATGAAGTCAACGACGACCAGTCCTCCGATGTTGCGCAGGCGGAGTTGCCGCGCCACTTCCTGGGCAGCCTCAACGTTGGTTTCGAGGATCATTTTGTCGGTGTTTTTACTGCCGCGGTTGCGGCCGGTATTGACGTCGACAGAAATCATGGCCTCGGTTTCGTCGATGACGAGGTACCCTCCACACTTCAGCCATACTTGCCTGAAGAATGCGTCATCGATCTGGCGTTGAATTCCGAATTTGTGGAAGATGTGCTCCGAGCTTTGAAAGTGGCTGATCCGCTTGCGCGATCGCCGCGAAATCTGACTGGCGAGTTCTTTCATGAACTCGACTTGTTCAATATCGTCACAGATGACCTCGTCGACCTCGTCCGTCAGGAAGTCCCGCACGGTGCGCTCGATCAAGCCTGGCTCTTCAAATACACGAATGGGTGCGGGCTTTCTGTCCCTCAGCTCAGCGATTTCGTCCCACTGCTCAAGGAGCATGTGCAGGTCCCGAACAAAGTAACGGGCTCGCTTGCCCTGGGCGACTGTGCGAAGAATCACGCCCATGCCTTCGGGCACGGTGAGTTTTTCCATGATACGCCGCAAGCGCTTGCGTTCCTCTGGCGATTCGATCTTTCGCGAGATTCCGAACTGGTCGTTGAGCGGCATCAGCACCATGAAGCGGCCAGGCAGCGAGATGTTCGTAGTGACACGCGGCCCCTTGTTTCCGATGGAGCCCTTTGTCACCTGCACCATCACCTCTGAGCCCACCGGGTAAATGCTTGGGATGTCTTTCGAGGTGATCTTCTTTTGTCGACTGGAGGATTTTCCCTTCCGGGTGATCTCTTCCAGCGTACCGTCCAGCGCAGCGGGAATGGCATCCCAGAAGTGAAGGAAGGCGTTCTTCTCAATCCCGATGTCTACAAACATCGCTTTGAGCCCGGGCTCAATATTCTTGACCCGGCCCTTATAGATACTTCCGACGATCATATCGTCAGCTGTGCGCTCGACATTATATTCCTCGAGCACACCATCCTCAAGAAGAGCGATGCGATGCTCAAGCTTCTCGCAATTGACAACTATCTTAGTGCCCTTGCGAATGTCCGAGCCGCCACCAAACGCGCGTCTCAGTCGTTTTAACATGTTCAAAATTTTGGTAATTCCCTGTATAGAGGTTCAGTGAATAAAGTGAAAAAGAGAGAAAGGATTCAGGGGTAGCATCGCGACGACATAGGAAAAATGCCAGTGCTACGAGCGTTTTCTTTAATGTATACGATTTTTTAAAATTTGGTCATTGTTCCGAGTCAGTGGTCGGTTCCACTTTCCCCTGTTCATCTACCGCCGGCTGGATTCTAGGCTGGGCTGGTTCAGACTCAGATTGCTCATTTTCAGGCACTTCCACCGCCTGGTCAATCATGTCTTCAAGGTCGGTGGCCTCGTCCATCCCGGCATCGTCAAATGCGCCGCCATCGCCGCCGAAAGTGATTTCATCAAAAAAATCGAAATTCCCGTGCGCTTCGGGCATCGGACGCATCCGCAATTTGTATCCATCGTCAAGGGCTAGGACTCTGGCGATGATTTCAGCGGCTATGGGTGCGGCAACTTTACCGCCTGCTTTGCCCCCCTCAACCCGAACGCAAACGGAGATTTCCGGCTCATCGTAGGGAGCGAAGCTAACGAACCATGCATGGGTGTCCTCGCGCTCTTCACCATTGACGATGATCTTCGGCACGGTCGCGCTACCAGTCTTCCCCGCAGTCGGATGTTTTGCCGAATAAGCACGGCGGGCGGTTCCGCCTCCATCATTCACGACAAGCCACATCCCGTGTCGGATCTTTTCGATCTGGTCGACGGTGATGCCTTCGCGGGTGAGGTCAGCTTTCAAGACAGAAGGTTTCCGCTCTTCCTCTCCATCCGCATCGACCACGGTAGAGATCAGTCGTGGAATAAAGCAAAGGCCGCGATTGGCGATGGTAGCCGTTACATTGCACATTTGAAGGGGAGTCGCAGACATGGCTCCCTGGCCGATGGAGACCTGAGCAGTGTCTGCACTGCCCCACTGGCGGCGCCCATACATGCGCAGCCACTCTGGAGTAGGCAACAGGCCACCACCTTCACCATCTAGAGGAACCCCCGTGGGCTCTCCCAGTCCGAGGAGCCGACCTACCGTAACGATCTTGTCAATTCCGGCGAGGTTTCCCTGTTGATAAAAGAAATCATTGCAGGAGGACTTGAGCGCATTGCTTACATCGAGCGATCCATGCGAGCCACCTTGATTGGAGATCCAACACTTCATCCAGAATTTGCCGTAGCCCTGTCCACCGTCGCAGTACAGCCTTTTGTCATCTACTCCCGCGAGTGCCGCAGACAGTGCTGTGACCAGCTTGAACGTTGATCCTGGCGGCGAAGCTGCGGTCGTCCGGTTCTGAAAAGGCAAAGTTTTGTTCGATGTGTAAGCATCCCACTCGTGCTGGCTGATACTTGGGATGAAGGAATTGGGGTCGTACGATGGCACCGATGCCATTGCCAGAATTTCGCCCGTCGTGGGCTTAATGATCACTGCGCACGCACGTCCCACACCAGCCTCGCGCAAGATACGCTCGACGATGTATTGCATTCTCGCATCGATGGTAAGGAACACACTGCTTCCAGGCCGAGGCTCTTTGTAGCCGGCTTCACCTGTGAGCACTCCCTTCTCATTCTTCAGCAACTCACGCACCCCAGGGGTTCCCTTCAGCTCGGCGTTCATGCTTTTCTCGACCCCCGCGAGCCCGGTGTCATCACCCACATAATAATTGTACCTGCCCTTCTCATCATCTGGCACCACATCTTCTGCTTCGCGCACGTAGCCGAGGATGTGACAAGCCAACGAGCCAAACGGATATTCCCTCACCGGCCTGACAGACACATGGACACCGGGCAGCCCCAGATTGTATTCGGCAAAGGTGGCAAACTCCTGAAAGGTCAGATCCTGGCGGTAGCGAAATGGAATGACGTCCTTTTTGCTGCGATAGTGAACCCTGAGCTGGGTGGCATTGACACCGGCATCCAGCCCCTTTGTTTCCAGCGGCTGCAATACCACTTCCTTAACAATGGCAACAATGTCAGACTCCTCTCGCGTCCGACCGCCCACGGTGTATTGAAATTTGGGAACCGTTTTGTTCAGTCTCCTATACTCGGCTTCGATGTCTGCTAAATTGAGCGACACTTCGAACGCCGCCCGATTGCTGGCCAGCGTAATCCCATTGCGGTCTTTGATCTCGCCGCGCACGCCTGGCACTCGCTGGGTAACGATTGATGTGCCGGGAACAAGCGCTGCAAACTCATGCTGGCGCTTCACCTGCAGTATCCAGAGGCGCATGCAAAGTGCGGCGAATCCGCCGATCATGACCAGCGTAATAACGTAAAGTCTGAGGCTATAGCGGGATACCATTTTCTGCGATACTCAGTAGCGGTAGCTCAGCCCTTCAAAGCGGATCTGGTAATTTGCCGCTTTCGACAGGCGGTAAAGGATGAGGAACATGAGCGGTGAAACGATCATGCTGAGCACTGAACTCGCGAGCATGTAATACCAGACAGTTACGGGAAACGCAAAGTCACCGCTGCGAAACTCCATGACCAGAAACGTAAGAAAGAGCAGGAGAAAAGTGGCCACCCCCGTCATCAATACGGGCAGTTCCCAGCGTCCACGTCGGAACAGCGGCCGAATGCCCTGCATCAGAGAGCCGAGTAACCCATAAAGGAAGATCGAGTAACCGAAAGCAAGATGGCCACTGGTGCCCGTAACACTCTTCACGCCATGAGCCAAATTGCCGCTCGACAGACTCTCCGCTAATTCGTGCACCGGAATCTCAGCGATCACATGGCGAGAATCTGAGATGAAACCAACGAAGAAAGCGAGGAGCAACATGACCGGATAAGGAACAGTGATTGCCCCTGAGAAGAAGACTACTGGCACGAGGCACAACACGGCATCGTAGGCCCAGGGGATGGACGGCACGATCTCTTGAATCAAGAACGCGAGCGCGGTGAGGCCAAATACTAGAACACTGAAAAGTGCGGCTCCCATAGTCAGGGCTTCGTCGGAAGCTGGCGGTTCTTTACCATTTGGTCGGATGCGATTCGCTCCATAATGAAAACAAACTTCAATGAGGAAAAATCGACCGCCGGGATAACAGTCGCTTCACTGTATCCGTCAACCAGCACCCGGAACTCCTTCACATCTCCTATTGCAATTCCTGCAGGAAACAGGCCCCCTTCCCCTGACGTGAAGACCTTTGCTCCGGGCTGGATACGGGCGTCGGGGGACAGATACGTCAGCTTGAGCAATGGAGCACCGCTTGGGGTGCCCCGGATTCCTTTCACAATTCCCTGAAGATTGGTTCCTTCCACTCGAGCCGAAACCTGGCATTGCTCATCCGTGAGCAACAGCACGGTTGACTCTGACATTCCCACCACATTTGTCTTGCCGATCAACCCTCGATCATTCAGCACCGGGCTTTCAACGGCGATACCACTGTGGGAACCTTTGTTTATGGTGAGCTTCGGCGAAAATAATGATGGATCACGACCAATCACGCGAGATGAAATCAGCGAAAGGTGCGACTCCTCCTTCAGCTCCAGCAGGCGAGTGACCTCGTTCCACTCTTCCCGGAGCTTCACAAGTTCGTCACGGTAGATTCGCAGCTCCGAAACCTCGCGGCGAAGCATTTCATTTTCGTCCAGCAATTGCCTGGGATCCAGCGGACGGTTATCGCCAATCTCCCTGATTGATTCTCCGATGTCCGTCCCAGCCCGTTGGAAGGGGGAAAAGATCGCCAATACCTTTTTCTGAATACCTTGAGTCGTCTCACCATCCAGGCTGAACACCCAGGCCAGGAGGCCGCCAAATATTAAAAGGGCTATGATATTGACCCTGCTCATGAGTCCATGCTCGTCACTTTACGCAGAAAGGACAATTCCTGCAGAACCTTACCAGCACCCTCAGCTACAGCGCTCAGCGGATCCTCGGCTACGTGAACAGGAAGGCCAGTTTCATCGGACAGTAGTTTGTCCAATCCCCGCAAAAGAGCACCACCACCAGCCAGCATGATGCCGCGATCGACCAAATCCGCCGACAGCTCGGGAGGACACCGCTCAAGAGTCACCCGCACTGAATCGACGATGGTATTCAAGGGCTCCAGCAACGCTTCACGAATCTCTTGTGACGTAATCGAAATGGTCTTTGGCAGGCCTGCGATCATGTCGCGCCCCTTCACATCCATGGTGTTTTCCTTCTCTAGTCGATAGGCCGAACCGAGGCGGATTTTGATGTCCTCCGCAGTGCGTTCTCCGATCATCAAATTGTATGCCCGCTTCATGTATTGGACGATAGCCTCATCCAATTCATCACCTGCCACTCTGACACTGCGGCTATAGACGATGCCCGAAAGCGATATGAGTGCCACCTCCGTAGTGCCGCCGCCGATGTCCACAATCATATTGCCTGAAGCATCCTGCACGGGCATGCCCACGCCGATCGCAGCAGCCATAGGTTCCTCGATCAAGTATACTTCCCGGGCACCCGCTTGTGATGCGGAGTCTTTCACAGCGCGCTTCTCCACCTCAGTGATGCCAGACGGCACCGCGATGACCACCCGCGGGCGCACCATTCCCCTCCGGTTGTGCACCTTCTGAATAAAGTGACGAAGCATCGCCTCTGTAACTTCAAAGTCGGCGATCACACCGTCCTTTAGCGGGCGAATCGCGACGATATTGCCCGGCGTGCGACCAAGCATACGCTTGGCATCATCCCCAACCGCCAGCACCTCGCGAGTGCCTGCCTTTACTGCGACCACTGAAGGCTCGCGCAGTACGATCCCGTGATCTTTAACGTAGACGAGCGTGTTGGCAGTACCAAGGTCGATGCCGATATCATTTGAAAATAAGCCGAAAAGTTTTCCGAACATTAGGTGTTTGTGAAGAGCGTCTAGAATCCCTGAGGCTGATGGGAGGTGCCAGTTCCACGAACCGATGACACGTTAATGTTCTGCGGCAGCTAATTCGCTGCAACAGATCCAAGCAACCGTGAAAATTGTTTAGCATTATGAATATTCTACAATAACAGACCATTTGCCCAGAGGGTCAAGGGAAAGATGCATTTGGGAGCACTGTGAAAAGTCGCCCAACTCGCCGAAAAATCGACCTCAATTAAGATTTGCCGTAAAAAGTCGAAATGTAGTCTTCAACGGCCGCGTTCCACGGCCGGATTTCGGCTTGCAAAACACCAGCCAGCTTGTCCGTCGAAAGCCTGGTGTGCACCGGTCGTTCCGCTATAAAAGCTTCCATATCAGTGATAGACAAGGGTATTACACGTTTTGCGCTAAGTTCCAAACCGAGCTTGTGCGCCACTCTCAAAGCCTCCTGAGCATATTCCTGCCAGGAGCACCCGCCACTGTTCACGAGATTGAACACCCCTCCCTCTGGGCACGCCAACACGAGCGGCTCCAACCAGCGGGCAAAATCAGTGCTAAAGGTGGGAGAGGCAAACTTGTCCGCGATCGCATCCACCTGATCCTCTTCGATCGCCCGGTCGAGAATAAGATCGACAAAACTTGGACGGTCAGGGCCGAAAACCCAGGCCGTCCGCAGAATAAGCGCAGTGGGTGCTGCCGCTTGCACCGCCATCTCACCGGCCAGTTTCGATTTTGCATAGACCCCCAGCGGGTTCAGTGCCGAAGTTTCTGTTTTCTCGCCCGGTTCAGAGCCATCATAGACGTAATCAGTGCTTACGTGGGCAATCCGGGCTCCCTTCTCCGTGCAGATTTCCGCCATGCGTCCAGGGCCAACCGCGTTCACCAAGTAGGCCTCTTTTTCATGGTGCTCGCAATAGTCAACCCCCGTGTTAGCGGCAGTGTTGATCAATAGATCGAAATCGATCGGCAGCAGGCGATCCTCAATAATTTCAGGCCGGGACAAATCCAATGCCTTCCGGTCGAATGCCACCACACGATGGTTCTCTCCGAAATATCTTGCGATCGCCCCTCCGAGGCGACCGCCGCTGCCGACTACGACGACTCTCACGGCGACGATCATAGTGGCAACTTTCCCGTTTGAAACCGGAAACTTTCGCTACCAACCTCTCGCGTGCCTGACGAACCCGCCATCACCTACGCCTGCCAACGCTGTGCCAACTGCTGCAAGTGGCCCGGCGAAGTGAAAGTGACCAGCGAAGAGATTTCGGCCATCGCACAATTTCTGGACATGTCCGAGACCGCTTTTCTCGAAAAGCACACAGCTCTGCGCAAGAACAGGCAGGGGCTGACGCTGCTTGAGAAGCCCAACGGCGAGTGCGAATTTCTCGAAGGCAACCACTGCCGACTTCAGGCAGTAAAGCCGGAACAGTGCCGGGATTTCCCGAACAAGTGGAGATTCCCCGGCTGGAGGCAGGTTTGCGAAGCCATTCCCGTGAGAGCTGCCGAAAACCAGCCAGCCCCGCTTCCATCGCAAGAGTAAAACAGAGCGAAGAAAGATGCTTGCAAGCTTCGAAAACTGCGGTTACAACTCGTGACCGTTTTTCTGATCACTTCGGCAGCGCTCCAATTTGCGCTACCAGACGAAAATGCTCGAGTGGCGGAATTGGTATACGCGCAAGATTAAGGATCTTGTGGTCTTTCGACCTTGGGGGTTCGAGTCCCCCCTCGAGCACTCTTTGCCATCAAAGAGTATGACGCCAATCATTTGAGTTCATCCTTTTCGTCCTAAAATGCTAAAACTAGGCTGCCCTCAAATAGCAAAACTGGGCAGAGCATCTTTTGAGTTCCCCAGGGCTTGCAGGAGGATCACGCGAGGCGTAGCTCAAAAGAAAATGAGTCTCGCAAGTTTTAGTTTGGACAGTAGGAATTCCATTCCCTCCACGTGCTGAACAATCTGAAATTTGCCGGCGGGGTGGGCGGTTGGTATGATGT
>JAGROY010000289.1 GCA_020439995.1 Verrucomicrobiia bacterium | reverse complement strand
AACTACGATTCGTTCACCTACAATCTTGTGCAGTACTTTGGGGAACTGGGTGCCGAGATGCAGATTTTTCGCAATGACGAGATTTCGATCGATGGGATCGCTGATCTCGGTCCTGAGCGGATCTGCATTTCTCCGGGACCGTGCACGCCTAATGAGGCGGGAATCAGCAACGATGTCATCCGTGAGTTCGGCCAGAAAGTGCCGCTGCTCGGTGTTTGTCTTGGTCACCAGTGCATCGGACACGTTTTTGGAGCGACCGTTGTTCGGGCAGAAAGGCTTATGCACGGAAAGACTTCACCCGTTGAGCACAACGGCAGTGGAGTCTTTGCCGGACTTGAGAATCCCTTCGAAGCCACCCGTTACCACTCACTTCTAGTCAAACGCGATACCGTCCCCGATTGCCTCGAGATCACTGCCGAAACTGCGGAAAAAGAGATCATGGGGTTGCGGCACCGCGAACTGCCTATCTTTGGCGTCCAGTTTCATCCAGAATCAATCCTCACTGGCGAGGGGAAGAAGCTCTTGAAAAATTTTCTGGAAGTCTGAGAGTTAAATCGCCGGACCGGCAGTGCGACCGGTCGACAATTGCGTAAATTTGTCTCATCTTCTACCTATGGCTGACTCCCGATCTCTCCGCGAAGCGCTCGCTCATTCTCCTGACAATGTGCCCCTTCTACTTGTCTACGCAGCGGCTTGTCTCGAGGAGTGGTCCATTGCCGACGCTCGTGAGAGTTACCAGCGGGCGATTCAAATCGACGGTAGTAATACGGAGGCAAAGCTGGGCCTGGCGCGAGCTCTTTACCTCGACGGAAAAGTATCAGAAGCTGCTGTTCGGGTGGAGAAACTCGTTGAGGAACATCCAGGGTTTGCCCCCGGCTACGCTTTCCTCAGCCGGATCTACTTGAGCGAAGACAATCGTGACCAGGCGATCGCTGCGTATCGGAAAGCGGTGAGCAAATCCAAGGATATGATCGATGAGGCGCTCGCCCGGGAGTTGGGAATTTCGGCGTCGGAAGATGGCGAAGCAAAAGGAGGGCGCCGAAAGGCAGCCGGAGCATCGGGCCATGGCTGGCAGGAGAGTGATGGCGACCCGTTTGGCAACTCTGCTGATTGGGAAGACGGATCCGACGAGGATGAGGATGAGGATGAGGACGGCGACCTCGACGAGGAAGCATTCTTCTTCGGTGGATCAGATGATGAAAAATCGGCGATCGAGGCACTTGCCGAAGTGAGTCGACCGGATCTGAAATTTTCAGACGTCGGTGGTATGGATGCGCTGAAGGAGCAAATTCGGATGAAGATTCTTTATCCACTTGAAAAGCCGGAGCTGTTTAAGGCTTACGGCAAAAAAGTGGGAGGAGGTGTGTTGCTCTATGGTCCTCCCGGGTGCGGCAAAACGCTGATCAGCCGGGCAACAGCTGGTGAAATCAACGCAAGTTTCTTTTCGATCGGACTGCATGATATTCTCGACATGTGGATTGGTAACAGTGAGAAGAACCTGCACCAGATCTTCGAGATGGCGCGTCGCAATGCACCTGCTGTGCTCTTCTTCGACGAAGTGGATGCGCTGGCTGCCGACCGCAAGGATCTACGCCAGAGTGCTGGTCGCACGGTGATCAATCAGTTCCTCTCCGAGCTCGACAGTGGAGACAATGCGAACGAAGGCGTTCTCGTGCTGGGGGCGACGAATGCTCCCTGGCATATAGATGGAGCATTTCGACGCCCAGGTAGATTTGATCGCACCATTTTTGTTCCACCGCCAGATGACGAGGCTCGCGCTGCCATTCTCGAAGTTCTGGCAAAGGACAAGCCTGTCGACAACTTGGACTTCAGGGCGCTGGCCAAGAAGACGCAGCAATTCTCAGGCGCCGATCTCAAAGCGGTATTCGACGTCGCAACGGAAACGGCACTGGAGTCTGCGATGAAAAACGGGCGTATCGTTCCGCTGACGACCAAGTCTCTCATTGCCGCAGCTAAGGAAGTGAAGCCGTCGGCGAAAGGCTGGTTCGACAGCGCAAAGAACTATGCACTTTACGCCAATCAGGGAGGATTCTACGATGATGTTCTCGATTTCCTTGGAATCAAGAAATGAAGAATGGCGCATGACGCTTCAATGCATCTAAGGCGTGCAAATCTGCTGCTGGCGCAGGGGCGCTATGCCGATGCCGAGGGATTCTTTCGCCAGGCCCTCGCAGAAGATGCCGATGATCCGCAGATACTCGGTCGATTTTCTCTGTGCCTGGGGTGTTTAGGCAAAAACAAGGAAGGTCTGGACGCCCTCGAGAGGGCGATGCTCAGGACGCCCGACGTGGCGCAGCTCCATGCGCAGAAAGCGCTACTGCTGGCCGACGAGCAACAATTCGATGACGCAAAGAAGAGCGCGCAGGATGCGTTGCGTCTGGATCCGGACCTGGCACTGGGGTACGCGGCAAGTGCGGAAGTGAGTGCGGGACAGCACGAGTGGAAGGAGGCGGAAAACCAGGCGCGCCAAGCAATCGAGCGGGAACCGGGGAATATGCTGGCACAGAATGTCCTGTCGCATGCTCTATTGATGCAGGGAAAAGAGGTCGAAAACGATACGATCCTCGCCGCTCGTCTGGCTGAAGATGCGGAAAATCCATACACGCACTGCAACGTTGGCAGGGCGGCGCTGCGCCGGGGTGATGCTCGGGTTGCTCAAGAGCACTTTGAAACGGCTCTGAGCCTTGATCCTACGATTGACGAAGCCCGTGAGGGGTTGCTGGACGCATTCCGCCTGCGCTCAAGTCTGTATCGTGGATTCCTGGCATTTTCATTCTTCGTGGCCCGCTTCAGCAATGGAGGTCGCCTCATGCTGGTGTTCGGATTTCTGTTAGGGTATCATTTGCTGTATCGCATGTTTGCCCACATCGCGCCGATGCTAGGCCTTGGGCTGGCCCTCTGCTATTTCCTTTTCGTGCTCTGGTCGTTCGTCGGGCGCGGGTTGGGCACTCTCATCGTTCTCACCGATCGTTCGGCTCGCAATGCTCTCAAACCGAACGAACTTCGGGAAGGAATCCTGGGAGGTGGGAGCCTTGCCGCCGGGTTCTGTATTGCAGTGGTTGGCATTGCCTCAGCAAATCTGAATCTGGCTTTGTTCGGTGGAGCGCTGGCCGGATGTTCATTGCCTCTCGCCGCATTGTTTCGTAACCTGCATCCGAAAGGGGGGCTCATTTATCCGGCCATCGCCGCGATCGCAGTTGTGGGGACTCTCGTTCTATTCGTAGAAGTGCTGGCACCGGAATGGTTTCATCCAATGGTCACCGCTCTGGCTCCTATTGTTGTCGCACTAACAATTGCGGTGACGAGCTGGTTCGTGAATCTGGGGGTTTGGTTTGAGTCCCGATGAGTGTCAATTCAAATACCCGGGCAGAGGAAGGATCGCAGTTTCCGGCAAAGTGGAATGCTGTGTTGAATCATGATTTTGACGGAGCATCGCTGGCGGCAGTGCTTGCGGACTACGGACAGCAGCTAAAGGAGGGCACATTTATCACCGAGTTCGCCAAGGTGCTGGAAAGAGAGCGCCGGATGAACCTGCCGATGGAGATTCTTCTCGCGGCCATGACAGCGGTGCCTCAGACTGTGCGGGTGGACGGCATCATGCCTTTCAATATTCCAGAGCCAGTCAATATCACTGAGCCAGTGCAGATATTGCTGGATGAGGTGACGGTGATGAATTACGACGTCCCGGATTCCGGCAGGAAACTGGTACGACTCCGGGATGAGATCTCCGTCTGTATTCTGGCTTACCTCCACCGCAGGGAAATGCAGATCGATCACCGCCTGGCAATGCGCCTCCAGTTGGAGTGCCCTTACTCACCAAATGTCGGACGGAAGGAATCTCTGATGCTCATGGGATACCTGCCATTCGGAGGGCGGGTGACCGTTTTCTACTCTTCGCTGATCGCTTCGGATTGGCTGGGCCGAGGGCTGGACGTTGCCGGGCTCGAATATGAAGAATACCTTGGCGTCGAGAGAAACGGAGAAAGCCTTCAAATCGTATCCTCGGAGCGCAATCGGCCCAAGGCCTCGATTGATCGGTTCAAGATTTTCTAACGGCGTCGCCGGTTGATGCGCTCAATTGCTTGAGAGGCTCTGCGCCGGACGAAATCGTATTGATCATCCTGCTGCAGCTTTTCAAGCTTTGGAAGGGCGCTCCGGGCTCGTCCACCGAACCGTCCGAGGGATTCACAAGCGAACAGTCGAACCGAAGGGCTGTCATTCTCTAACACGGACACATAAAGCTCATGGTCGGTGGTGCGAATGTTCCGAAGCGCCTCAATGATCGGCTGAGGCTCAGCAGCCCCTTCGAGCATTTCGAACAGACGGGGCGCTGCTGGTCTTGCTTTTTCACCGACTTCGGTCAGTTCCTTGATCGCGATGTCACGCACCGATTCAGATGGGTCGTTCAGCGCCTCAACCAGCGTTTTGGTGAGTTGATCGGCATCTCCCTCGATGTCAGCCACCGCTTCGACCGCCTGCGCCCGAACTTCTGGCATGATGTCGGTCAGTGTGGTTCGGACATCCGACAGGGCGCTGCTGGCACCGCTTCCCATCGCCCCGAGCGAGGCAAGTGAAACGACGCGCACATCGGCGTCGGAGCTGGCAAGCCTTGGGATCACAACGGACACGGCTGGCTCTGCGCCGGGGCCAATTTTTCCCAGTGCCACGATGGCCGCCCGCTCTCTATCCGTCGTCTTATCCAGTGGGGCTGCCTCAAGTAGTTCTTTGAGAAACGGCACCGCCGCGACCCCGTTTTCCCCAAGGTTGCCCGCTGCCTCAATGGCACTGATTTGGACGAGCATCTCGGAATCCTGCATGCCCTTCCTGAGCAAGGGTAAAGTCTTGCCATCCGCGTCCTTGATGTTTCCCATCGCTCGGAATGCTTGAGCCCGCACGGAGCTTGAAGCATCTGAGGCCAATGGCTCCAGAACGGGGAGTAGGCGCTCAGACGGAACTCCTGCACGAGGCAGGGCGATCAGTGCAAAGCCTCGTATGTCTGAATCTGGATCATTCAGAGTGGCGAAAAGCTCCTCGATGGCGGGGAGGGCTTTCGTTCCCAGCAGACCCAAGGCTGCAACCGCTGCTTTTCGTGAACTGTTGTTGGGCGATTTTAATCCCTGGCGAAGGGGACCTACTGCGGGTTGGCCGATCGATGCCAGCGCAGCAACTGGCCAACTTTCTTCGGTGAGTTCGCCTGAGGGGATTTTTCCGGCGGCTTCGATGAGAAGTGGCACCGCCGATTCTCCGATCCCGCCCAGTGAATCGGCGAACGAAAGAGCAGCTTTCTGTGATGACGCTTGCTCTGCTGCCGCGATCAATGCAGGTGCCGCTGGTGCTGCTGCTGCGTCCATCCGGCCCAGGACGGACGCAAAGCGCAAGCGCGTGGCCTCGTCGGCACTGGGAATGGCTTCAGCGAAGGGAGTCGTGTCGAGCGCGGGATAAACCTGGTAGAGAAGCAGCGCTGAATCCGCCGCCGCATTGAAAACCGTTTCGTCCTTCGATTGCAGCCCGCGCACAATCAATTGCGTGGTTTCGGCGGGCGAGTAGCGAATTCGTACGAGCGAATCAAGGGCAGCGATCAAAACCTGAGGATCGCCTTCTTGAACTGCTCCCAGAATGCCCGCTGCAGAAGATTCGGCGTCTTTGCCAAGGAGACCCAGTGCTCGGATCGAATCCCTTTTCTGAGCGACCGATCCATTCTGGAGCACTTCAACAATATGTGGCACTATGCTTTTGCCATAGGTTGAAAGCGCTCTTACCACACTAGCAGCGACGCGCTCGCGGTCGTCACCTAGCAGTTTCACCAATTCATCTATCGCTGGTGCCGAAACTGCGGGTGGCATAGATGCCAGTGCCTCGATGGCATTCGAGCAGAGGGTCTCGTCGGAATCGCGGACTGCACTTGAGAGGGGCGCGACCGCTGCCTCTCCAATACGGCTGAGCGCGAACGCGGCTCTTAGATTGACCTGTTCCCCATATCGACTACGAACGGGGCCGAGGCGACTCATCAGAGCGGGGATCGCGGGCTCGGCTGCCGGGCCTATTTTAGCAATCGCTGAAACTGCGTGGAAAAAGACCTGATCCTGGTCGTCATCGAGTGCCTGGATGAGCGCGGGCAATGCATCGACCGCCTCGGGCCCCAGTTGGTGCAGCTCAAAAGCAGCATTGCGCCGCTTCTGTGCATCGCTACTGCCTAGCTCTTCGATCAGGCCTGTTACATCTGCAGCAGAAAGGCTGCAGACGGCCAACAACAGAAGGCAGGGCACAATCCGCGCACCGAAGTGTTGCCGATGCACTGGTTTCATAGAAGCGGAGCAGATAATGGTCAATTAAATCGCCAGCTCGCGCAGGCGCCCGGTGCTATCGCCGAAGAAATCGACTGGAACTCCTGCACGATCCAGCATGGAATTGAAAAGATTGCACATTGGTGTGTCTGGAGACACCTGAATGTGGCGACCGGGGGTGATGGTTCCGCCAGCACGGCCAGCCACGATCACGGGAAGGTCATCATGGTTGTGGCGGTTGCCATCACCGATGCCGCTGCCGTAGACGATCATTGAATTGTCCAAGAGTGTTCCGTCTCCTTCCTTCACGGATTTCATCTTCTTCAAGATGTAGGCGAACTGCTCGATGTGGAAACGGTTGATCGCGCTGATTTTCGCTAGTTTTTCCGCGTCGCCCTGATGGTGGGAAAGCTCATGGTGTCCATCATTCACACCGACCATGCCATAGCTGCGGTT
>JAGROY010000288.1 GCA_020439995.1 Verrucomicrobiia bacterium | reverse complement strand
ACGGACTTAAAATCCGTTGAGGGTAACCTCGTGCGGGTTCGAGTCCCGCCGTCGGTAGTGATTCATTATCAATGGATTGCGCGCAATTCAAACATGGGCTTTGATCGTCTCCGAAATTCAGCTGTGCACTTTTAGTAGCTTCTGCTGCACGGCTTCTCCGCCCGCCAGAGGAAATCAGCAATCGGTTCGTTTTCGCCGGTTAAAATGGAATCGGTGAGCGCATTTTCCTTCAAGGTTCAAAATGCCATGCGGTGGGCCTGATGATCATTCCCGCTCCATCCAGACCTTTCTGGGCGGTCAGTGACGCGCCTGGTTCGAGCTGGAAAGCTCGATAGAGTCCAGCGGGGGGAGGCTCTATCGACTGCCAGACTCACCGATCACAGAACATCACGATCTGGTGAACCCTGATGAAGTTGGCACCCAAGGCGATCATTGTGCTGGTGAACCCTTCGATTTCTTGAGATTGGAACCCAAGTCGCACGGGAGGTTTGGATCCAGCTACCCCTAAAAGCCCACGCGACTCGTATCACCTGGCCGCCAATCAAGA
Organism: Verrucomicrobiia bacterium; assembly: GCA_020439995.1. Classification (GTDB taxonomy): domain Bacteria; phylum Verrucomicrobiota; class Verrucomicrobiia; order Verrucomicrobiales; family DEV007; genus JAGROY01. The sequence goes on along the minus strand of JAGROY010000288.1, from coordinate 28,341 downwards.
TCGTGCGAACATCCATCCCAGGATTACTGAGTGAAGGGCTTGAGATGCACACGATCAGCGGTGAGAATATCCCGATCACTTGTCCCGCCCGGGTGGCCGACTGCTTCAAGCTCCGCAGCCAAACTGGCCTGGAAGGCCTGGAGCCATGCCCCATTTTGCGTTTTGATTTTCTCTGATCTATGGGTGCAGAGGGCCGCAATGGACGAGCCCCTGTGTTCTTCCACCTTCTTGCCCTCGTTGAGGCATCGGATGCGGCAATGTAACGTTTTCGTCACATTGAAGTTTTTTCTGACAGACATTGAACAAACCGAACACTGCGCGGTGGCGGGCCGGTCTTCGCTGGGAACCGGCACCCGAATATTCAGTGGCCGGAAGGGATTCTCGGCTAACTAACTAAGTGGTAAGGGATGACCTGCAGCTGAACGAATTTACCGACCGATCCCGTCCAGAAGATGGCGAAATCGTCACAATACGAAAGATTGCACTTGGTTGGAAGATACGGTCATATCCGCATTCTCCATTAGGCGGCCGTGCCAGTTAATGCAGTATCGTCCCTCGTCACCTCTACAATTCTTGATCGCTGTGGGACTCCTGTTCTACAGCGTCACTTTCGTATGGGGACAAGGCGCTGACACTGGGCCAGATGATGGTTTATTGGGAGGGGATCCTGAGTTGGATTCAGGGGATGCTATCCCGGCTGCTGTGGACGGCGATTCGCCAGAATTGGTTCCCGCCAGTGCCGAGCCGGCGTCCACCAACAGCCTGTTTCCGCATAAGGGCGGCACCTCGGTGGATGATCGCGTGATTGTGGGAATTGTCGTCGACGAGCGATCGCGCTCCCCTCTGCAAGGCGCTGCTGTCCTCGTCACTGGGGTAACCCAAGGGGCGCTTACAAACGATATTGGGCGATTCGTATTCGATTTCGACCTTAAACCTGGGGTATATGATGTGTCCGTCAGCCGGGACGGATATTTCACCCAGACAAAGCAGGTTGAAGTCAAGGCCAGTACCTCGACCAGCACCACGTTCCTCATGAAAGAGCGTCCTATCGGCGAGGATGTTTTCGAGCTCGATCCTTACGATGTGGTCGAAGAACTCACCGAGAAGCAGGAAGGTTCGCTGGTTCTTTCATCCATTGGTGCGGGTGCCTCGGTGAGCTTTCTGGGTGCTGAACAGATCAGCAAGTCGGGCTCGTCTGACGTGGCAGGGGCCGCAAAAAGGATTGCAGGGGTCAACGTCGTCGGCGGGCGCTACGCCGTAATTCGCGGACTTGGAGACCGATATTCTAATACTACTCTTAACAGGCTCATTATTCCTAGCGCTGACCCGTCAAAGAAAGCGGTGCAATTGGACCTATTCCCAACCGATCTCATTGAAGACCTTGTAGTATATAAAACTTTCAGGCCGGATTTGTCTGCGGAGTTCGCAGGTGGCTCAATCGATATCCGCACCAAGCGATTCCCTGAAAAGAGGATCCTTTCATTTGGCGTTGGTCTCGGCTTCAACAACGCGACTAAAGAAGGTGTGCTTTACTTGAGTAAAGACCGGAGAATTGACTGGATCGGGCGCAGCGGAGATGACCTTCCAGATGGCCTGGCTCCGATTTCGGGTGAAGGTAGCTTTAACAATCTAGCCGTGGGAGCAGCAGTGGACCCCAGCACAATACCTGATGGCAATCCGGCAAAGGAGATCTTGATCGGGCAGCAGGAAAACTCGTTGGAACAGCAGAGGCTCATTCACAGAAATGGATCGTTCCGCGCGATTGCGACCAATATTGAACCAAACACAAGTCTCGATCTTACGTTTGGCGACACTTGGGAATCTGATATCGGAGAAGTCGGTGCGGTTGTCGCGCTCACTCAGGGAAGATCATTCGACTATGTTGATGGTATCGAAGTTGGGCGTGGAAGCATTCCAGCAGGTGAATTCGAGCCCATCGGTCTTCAGAGTCAGACAAAATACGGGGAAGAGGTGACTTTTGGTACTCTGATGAGTCTGGGATTCCGGCCGGTGGAAGATCATGAAATCGGATTCACGTATTTCTACAACAGGACCTCCAAAGATAACGTTCGATTTGGGCGGCGCGTTGCATCGAGCGAGAGTGCGACGATCGCGTCTCAAATTGATGGGCTGCCTGGCCAGCCTGTAGTCTTTGATGGCGCTCTTGCCCGGGCTTTCCAAACGTTTGAGGAGGTCGGTGTGCTCGATCGAATGCTGAAAACCTACCAACTTGGAGGGGAGCACAAATTAAGTGACGACTTGGACATTGAGTTCGACTGGGCGGCTAGCTTTTCGACTGCAATCGAGGACCGTCCCGATCAAAGAACTTTAAAGGGTTTTCAGGCAGACTATGCAGATCCGTCTTTACCCAATGTTGTGAGGCAGGCACAGTCTGATCCTCTAGCTCCAGGGCAGCAGTTCAAGAATGCCCAAATCGATGCTTCACGAGGAAGTGTCCTTACTTCGAGTAACCTGCTCGGCGGGAATCCGGTGAACTCATTTCGTGAATACCTTCGTACGGATGAAGACGGGAAGCACATTAAGGGTGATCTAACCATTCCTTTTTATCTTTTCGATAGTCGTGAGGATTCTCTCAAAATGAAAGTAGGGATATCACGGTTTGACCGGGATCGACAGGTTCGTGGAAGATTCTTTCAATACGCCCGCGGGGGTAGGCTCGCTATCCCGGCAAGTAATCCGCAGGCTGGCATTGATCTCTTTAATGATTTTGACCAGCAGGCAGACGATCGCATTACTGGTCTTGCGAAGAGGCAATCCACCGGATTTGTCATTGAGGACAAGTCCGACTCTGCTAATACAATTCGCAACGTGGATGCCAGATCGGCGATCGAATCCCGCTACTTAATGGGAACATTGGATTGGCAGAACTTATCGATTGTAGGAGGTATGCGCTACGAAGAAGAGGAGCGCGACTATTTTATTCTGCCGGGAATGAATCCATCTACATTGGTGGAGCCGCTTCAGTCTCCGGGTGCCCAAGTGACGGAGTACTGGTTACCGGCTATATCCGCAACAATCGGATTTGGGCCAAAAGTCGACCTGGGAAGTGGATCGGAGGAATCGCACAAGGTGACGCTTGCCTATGGCGAGACAATCGCCCGTCCGACGTTTTACGAATTCGCTCCAATCCGCACGGAAGACCAGGCTACGGGGCTGGAGATTCGAGGCAATCCCAGCTTGCTCGATACCGAGATCCGCAACTTTGATTTTCGCTGGGAATGGTTCCCCAATGCCGACGATAAAGTCTCGGTGAGTCTTTTCAACAAGTCGATGTCGAACCCTATTGTCAAAACGGTTGGTTCCACGTCGGGAAGTGGCCAGTTTCAGTCTTTCGCAAACAGCCCGGCAGGATCGATTCAAGGGATTGAGTTCGAAGTTGGAAAGCAAATCACTCCCTTCTGGCGTTTCGACACGAACCTGACTTACCTTGACTCGTTCATCGAGCCCGTGATCTCGACTGAAACTGGATTGCCCGTAGGCACGGCTTCTGTATTCGAAGGTCAGCCACAGTGGATCTACAATGCGAACCTAGGGTTTGATCACGAGGATTGGGGGCTGAGCGCGAATCTCGTTTATAACTACACAAGTCAGTATCTCACCAATGTCAGTGAAAGCGAATTGATTCCGAATGTTTTTCAAGAGGGCACTCACAGTCTGGATCTGGTATTGAAGAAAGAATTTGGGGCGGGAATCGCATTGAAATTTGCCGCAAAGAACCTGTTCGACTGGAAGCAGCGCGAATTCTACGAAGGACAGGATCTCACCTACGAAGGTTATTCGACTGGCAGAACTTACAGTGTATCCCTAGGATTTGAGTTTTAATGAACCACCCAAATTGCTGATAAGCAGATGAACACTATCATTCCCATTCGCAAGATCATTCAAGTTGCTCTGTTAAGTTTCTTTTTCGCGGGTACGCAGCGATGCTTTGCGGATGACGCGCCCCCGGTTAAGCCGGTCACCGCCTTCAAGATGTTCGGTGGGAAGACGTGGATTGTAGACTCGATGCACGTCGATACGCATGTTTATCCGATCCCTGGAGGGGCAACGATCACGATGAAGGCTGATCCGGTGACTGGGGAAGTGTTAGGGCGAGGGCCGGTGAACAACTACTGGTGTCACTGGGTGCTGGATGGAATGGGCGGATTGCAAGTGGGAGGCGCTGGAGTGGGTGCCACCCGGCGATTTGGAGCATCCGTGTTGACCACTTTCGAAAATCGCTTCTTTGATTACGTGCGTCTCGCACAGAAGTTGAGCATGGACGGTGACCGCCTGTTGCTCGAGAATCAGGAGCGAAAAATTAAAGTTTACTTTAAGGAGCCAAGCAAAAACCTCATTCAAGGTATCATCAACTACGCTGGGAAGTTTGAAGGGCGATACCCCATGCCAAAGGCGGGAGTGATTGTGTTCGAGATTCTTAAGCAGGAGGGAAAAGAATCGGAAACGGTTCTTAGCACGAAACTTGAGGGGGTCACCACTTTCCCTCATGCATACACAGTTGAATTCGATCCATCAGCGTTTTCGTCTGATACAGGGTACGTCGTGTCCTTGAAAGTTGTTTCAGAGGACAAGACCCACTACGTATCGAAAAGTCTGGTCGGCGTTTTCGTAGAGGGGGTAAAGCCGTCCTCGGGCATCAATATCGAACTGGTGACAGCCACGGACACAGCTCCACAATCGGACGCCGACTCGCCGCAGCGGAGCATCGCCACGGAATGAGTGAATGCTGCGCTGGGTGGGGTTCAATTGTTCAGCGATGGAAGGCTCCTCAGTGAATGAGGTTTCACGGTATTTCTTTTCGTCAAATAGCGCCCAATTCTGCACTAAGCGTTGGTGCTTAATATGTGTAGAGTTGCCCAGATATGCACATTCCGTGACGGCATTGTCACATTAAAAGATTTCTTACAAAATGTTCACAGAACGCCACTTCCGTTTGCGTTGAATCTGCCCGTTAAGTCTTTCACGAACACAGAAATCTGTTCCTGAGACCACTAACAAACCAAATGAAAAAAACACGATCCCTCTTGTGTACGATTGCCGCGACCATGCTGGCAGCTATCCCGGTTCCGGGCCAGGCTGCCGATGTGGTGGTGAGCGGCGACGTCACCGCGAATACCACTTGGACGTCAGACAACGTCTATATCATGAGAAAGCCAATCTTCGTGACTGGTGGAGCGACTCTGACAATCCAGCCGGGCACGACCATCCTTGGTGGACAGGATTTGATTGCCAACACTTTTGGCTCGCTGATCATCACTCGGGGATGTAAAATCATGGCAGACGGAACCGCTGAGAATCCGATCGTCTTCACGGCCGAGCTCAGCCGTACGCGGGAGCTTACGCTGGCAGATACTTCATTGTGGGGTGGTGTTATTGTTCTCGGAAACGCAGTGCTCAATGACGCGGGCAACCCGTTTCTCCAGCCCGAAAATCCGGTAGAAAATACGCGTCAGATCGAAGGATTCCCGTCCGGGGGAAATGATGCAAACATCAGCTATGGCGGGCTCGACGATGATGACAATAGTGGAGTGCTGCGCTACTGTTCAATTCGTTACGGTGGATTCGAGTTCGACACCGACGAGGAGATCAACGGCCTGACGCTAGGTGCGGTGGGACGCGGAACAACGATCGAGTTCATCGAAGTGTTCAATAACTCTGATGATGGAGTTGAGTTCTTTGGTGGCACGGTCAATACCCGTTTTATGGTGATGGCTTTCAATGAGGACGAGTCATTCGATTTTGATCAGGGCTACCGCGGGAAAAACCAGTTCTGGTTCGCGATCCAGAAGAGCGTGGGAACTGGCTCGAACTACGGCGGTGAGCACGATGGTGGTGATAGTCCAGACAAAACACTCGAGCCATTCGCCCGGGCGCAAGTGTTCAACGCCACCTACATTGGAGCTGGAGTTGGAACGACCTATGATCAGGACAACTGGGTGTTCCGCTTGAAGGACAACTTCGCTGGCCAGTATCGCAACTCGATCTTCACTGATTTCAAAGACGGGATTGTGCGCATCGATGACGACACGACAGCGGCGCGCACTTTGGACGTGGACGCCAATGGCGTTGAAACCGGACTGGACTTTGACAACAACACGTTCTTCGGCTTTGGCCCGACACTATTGATGAATGGAACGCCAGCGGAGATGGAGGTGATCGACAGCACTGAAGGCAACACCACAACGGTTGATCCTCAGATCGTCGGTATCAGCCGCACTACAGATAAGGGGCTTGACCCTCGTCCAAACCCAGCGGGTGCAGCTTATACTTCCGGAACAACCGATCCGCCAGTGGATGGCTTCTACCAGAAGACACCATTCCGCGGTGCATTTGGATCTGACCTCTGGATCAAAGGCTGGACTGAGCTTGATAAAAAAGGCTACCTGACTGACGTCGCGGACATCCCTGGAACCGACATTGTGGTCAATGATGACATCACTACGAACACAGTGTGGACGAGCAATAACGCCTACATTCTGCATAAACCAATCTTTGTGACCAGCGGTGCGACATTGACGATTCAACCCGGCACCAAGATTTATGGTGGCCAGGACTTCATCAACAATACGTTTGGTTCACTGGTGATCACCCGTGGATCGAAGATCATGGCGGAAGGAACGGCTGAGAATCCGATCATCTTCACTGCCGAAGAGAGCCGAACACGCGAGTTGACACTGGCGGACACGTCACTGTGGGGTGGAGTGATCATCCTGGGAAGAGCAGTGCTCAACGATGCGGGCAACCCGTTCATCCAGCCAGAAAATCCAGTGGAGAACACCCGTGAGATTGAAGGCTTCCCATCAGGCGAAGGAGCGAACATCACTTATGGTGGACTTGACGACGATGACAACAGCGGTGTGATGCGCTACTGCTCGATTCAGTATGGCGGCTTTGAGTTCGCTGCTGACGAAGAGATCAACGGCCTGACGCTAGGTGCGGTGGGACGCGGAACAACGATCGAGTTCATCGAGGTGTTCAATAACTCTGATGACGGAGTTGAGTTCTTTGGCGGCACGGTCAATACCAATCATATGGTGATGGCGTTCAACGAGGATGAGTCATTCGATTTTGACCAGGGCTATCGGGGAACAAACCAGTTCTGGTTCGCGATCCAGAAGAGCGTGGGAACTGGCTCGAACTACGGTGGCGAGCACGATGGTGGTGATAGTCCAGACAAAACACTCGAGCCGTTCGCTCGTTCGCAGGTTTACAACGCGACATACATTGGAGCCGGAGTGGGGACGACCTATGACCAGGACAACTGGGTGTTCCGGCTGAAAGACAACTGGGCTGGTCAATATCACAATAGCGTGTTCACTGATTTCAAAGATGGAATCGTGCGAATCGACGATGACACAACAGCTGCTAGGGCTACCACTGACGGTGATCTTGATTTCAAGAACAACACCTACTTTGGCTTTGGCCCGACACTGTTGAGAAACGGGACTCCAGCAGAAATGGAAGTGATCGATGCGGAGGAAGGGAACTCCACTGATGTAGATCCTGCTCTTCGCGGAATCAGCCGGGAAGCTGGTTCCGCCGGGTTGGATCCAAGACCATCGGCTGGAAGTGCCTTGTTCACTCAGGCCCGCTCAGCAGTTCCAGCTGGTCTCCAATCGGTAAACTACCGCGGAGCATTCGGCACTGAAAACTGGGCACTGGGATGGACCCGTCTGGATGAGTTGGGCTACTTCAACCGGGAGGTTATTTCAGTGGCGGGTGTTGAAGGCGTAGACATCGCCGGTCCCGATGCAGATGGAAATTACTCTGTGGCCTTTGTTCACACTGGCGCAGGCTTCCAGGTCTATATCGATTCCTCATTGAACTTCTCGACCATCGCAGTTGAAGGAACCGACTACCGGGTCGATTCGAATGTCGAAAACGGTGGTTCAAAAGCAGTATCTATCACGATACTAAAGCCAGGAGCCGAGCAATACGTGCGGATCGTGGCTCAGTAAAACGAATCAACCACAGCCTACAAAGTAGAATGTGGATCAATCTGAAGGGGCCGCTAGGCGCATGCTGCGTTTGGCGGCTCCTTCTGTTCAAAATTGCCCGTCATGGAATCGATGATATCTGAACCAAGAGAGCAAAGCCGGTGTGTCGCTGTCATGCGAGCTCTGGCCGATGAAACAAGATGGAGAATCGTTTGCACGCTGATCGATTCGAAGAAACCAATGACTGCTTCTGAGTTAGTGAAAGAGCTGGATGTCTCAAATTACAATATTTCGAAACACATGCGGATTCTAAGGGAGGCTGAAGTGATTACGGTGATGCGGCAGGGAAAATTCGTTTATTGTGCATTGGCAAAAAAGAGCCCTTCAGGTCGCAGTGAGCCGCACCGCAAGCTGGAACTGGGGTGCTTTACAATAAGTATGGGGCAGGCACAAAGTGATGAGTAACGTCTGCGGAAAAATAGAAGACAAAATGGAATGCGCTATTGCGCAATCGTCCAAACTACTTCAAGTTCACTGCAGATTCGTCATTCTTGATCCAGTTTATTCGCTATCTAATTCATCCATCTCTAGCTGTTCAATGAGCAATATGTGAAAGAACCGAGAGAACACTTCGAAGCTACTATTTCACAATTCCCGATCAATGATTCATCAAATGCGTAAATTCGTAAAGTCAATTGGCTGGCTTGCATGCATCGTATTGACCCAGTCTCCCCTGGTTGCTCAGGAGGACGTCGGCCCTGGAGCTGAAGAGACTCGGCAGGCAGTAGCGGTACTCAGAAGTCGATTACAGGAGACTCGCGACATCCTTCAGGGCTTGCAGCAACTTGAACGCGAGTGGGAAGAAGACAGGGGGCTCCTGGAGCAAGGGATAGATGCCCGCAAAAGCGAAATCGAGGGATTGACGGATGATATTGCCAAAGCCGAGGAGCGGAAGCTGACTGCGAGTCAGGAAAGTGCTGAAAATGCAGAACGCCGTCTTGAATTAGAGCAGGTAATTGACGTGGTTGAGGAACAATTGAAGCGCTTCGAGGATCACCTTCGGCGGCTGGTGAAGTGGATGCCAGAACCGTTCCTCACCTCACAGCGCACCAATATCGCAACGCTGAACAAAGCGGAGGAATTAGAGAATGGCCCGTTGGCCCAGCGGGTACAGTTGACTCTTACTCTTCTCACTCAGATGGAAAAATTCCAGAGTCAGATTTTTCCTGTGGAAGGTGAGATGCGATCTGGTAAGGATGGTAAAGATCGTTTGGTGAACACAATCTACTACGGCCTTGCGTTGGCATTTTCGTACGGCGATGGAAAGAGCAGCCCTCCGTTGGCACTGGTTGGATATCCCACTGATGAGGGATGGAAATTCGAAGAGAAACCCGAATTTGCGAACGAAATCGGGAAGATCGTTGCGTTAGGCAGCGGAGGCGGGGGCGAGCCCGCAGTCGTCAACCTGGCTGCCAGAATTGTCGAAGGTCTATAAGTCAGAATTCGTAACAAGATTTCACCAAGTTACTATGGAAAGTCGAACTACTAAGCCCACGTGGAAAAAGACTGTAGCGGTGGCCGCATTCATCCTGATCGCTGTCGGAAGGGCGGGATCGGCCCCAGAAGCCCCTAAGTTCACTGAGGTGTCAGCACAAGTCGAAAGGCAGTATGACCAAGCGAAGGTGCAGGAGCGGGAGATCCAATCCGCTATATCGTTGGAAAAGGAACCGCTTATCCGTGAAATTCAGCAACTGGATGACCAACGCAAGGATCTTCGGAAGAGGCTTGAGCAATTGAAAATTGAGGAAAATATGAGGGCCAGCGACCAAGGGAAATTGGGGAGCCAGTTGAAGCGCCTGGAAGACAATCTAAAGTTTCTCGGTGGTGCGTTTGGTGAATACAGCGGTGGCTTTCTGAGTCGAGTTCATCAGGCTGAGAACGGGCTTTACGGTGACGTTTATAACGATGTCTTGGATAAGACGGGGGGGGATGCCCTTAAGGATACTCAGAAGGTGGTTGAGAACCTGCGAGTAGTAGATCTTGCATTGAGGCGCTTGGACGCCGTTATTGGCGGACAGGTATTCGATGGGAGCGCGATCACCCCTGATGGTTTCAAGGCAGACGGCGGAAAGTTTGTTTTACTGGGGCCGCAGGCATTTTTCAGCCAGAGTCAGGTCTCTGGCATTGCTTTGACTATGGCTTCGGCTGGTGCCGCCGATCTACCAACTGTATTTGACATGGGAGCTGATGCCGCTGCGGGGATCAAGTCGGTGGCGGAGGGTGGAGAAGGGGTGCTTCCTTTCGACCCAACTTTGGGGAAGGCGATTCAGATCGCCAAGTCAAAAGAAACGGTTTCTGAGCATGTGGCAAAGGGTGGCGCTGTAGGATACACGATCGTTGGATTAGGAATATTGTCTCTGGTGATCGGTCTGTTCAAGTGGATTGAGATCGGCTCCTACAGTGTGCCCAGCACGGGACGTATCAATTCGATCTTGGGGAATCTCATGGCAGGCAAGAAATCTGCAGCAGAACAGCAAGCGAACGGCCTGAAGGGGACGGCTGGAGAAATGATTCGCATAGGCGTTGATCGGTTCGAGGGTAAGCGTGAAGTCGTTGAGGAGCTATTCTTCGAAAAACTGTTAGCGATCAGACCCAAGCTCGAGCGTATGCTTCCCTTCCTCGCTGTCACAGCTGCCGCCGCCCCTCTAATGGGGCTACTTGGCACGGTGATGGGAATGATTAAGACTTTTAAGATGATCGAGCTGTTCAGTGCAAGCGATCCAAAGACGCTTTCAGGTGGCATTTCCGAGGCACTCGTGACCACCGAACTCGGATTGGTTGTTGCTATCCCTACGCTCATTATCCACGGAATTCTTTCGAGAATGGCTAGAGGAAAAGTTGGACGTATGGAAGCTGCTGGTGTCGCTTTCTTGAACGGAATGTCTGAGAGTCAACTCTTGGCTCAGCGTGCGGCTGGCGGGCCGAATACTGCCATGGCCCCGAAAAGGCCAAAGGAGGAGGAGATAACGGATCAGAGTCAGGGTGAATCTTCTGGAGGAGTTACGGGATGAGCTGGGAGGAAATGTTTACAATTCTGCGTGCCGGCGGGTGGGTGATGTTCCTGCTCGGAACCATTGCGCTTATTCTCTATTTCACTGCTTTCGACCTTCTTTTCTACGTCTACAAAGGTAATCTCAAAGAGAAAACAGAATCCAAGTGGTTGGAGTGGATTCAGCATCCGGAACGTGGGGAAGGAATGGTAGGCAGGATTGTGCAGTATGCCCAGCGAGAGCCTTACGACGCGGAAACGATCCGTCAACGCTTCGAAGAGATTCGCCTTGCTACGGTTACCGAAGTGGGGCAGCGCATGGTGCTCCTGCGCACGCTTGTAGCTGCAGCACCTTTGGCGGGATTGTTAGGCACCGTGATTGGGATGCTGGGCACTTTTGCCGGTATCGCAAATGGCGGCATAGGCGATACTATGGAACAAGTGGCTGGAGGAATTAAGGAGGCGCTTATCACGACTCAGACGGGGCTAATGGTTGCACTTCCAGGGGTCTTCTTCGTCCTCATCATTAAGAAGCGCCTGGATGGAATGGCAGCAGCGATCGGTCGACTTGAAAGTCTGACGCTTGTTTCCAAGACGGATGTTGAATAACCCTTAGTAATAATATACACCAAATGAAAAAGAGCCTTGCACAGGATGATAGCGATCAGGTCGCGGTGGATCTTTCGCCAATGATTGATTGCATCTTCATCCTCCTGATTTTCTTCATTGTTACCACGGTTTTTGTCGAAGAGACCGGTGTGAAGGTTAACAAACCCGACATTGGCAGCTCTTCGGGGTTAAACAGCAACAGCATTCTGATTGCAGTCACCAACGAGGACAAGATCATCTACGGAGGAAAATCCTACAGTCTGCAAGGTATTGGTTCGATAGTAAAGCAGTTGCTCGCAGCGGACTCGAACACGCCCGTAATTATTCAGGGTGATTCAAAAGCCAGTCACGGGATGGTTCAACGTGTACACGGCCAGTGCAAGACAGCTGGAGCGCTGTCGGTAAGCGTTTCTTCCAAAAGTTGATCTGCAATGGTGCCTCCGATGCAGGATGATGGCTCTGACATCTGCTTTTCCTATCCAGAGGGGCAGAAGCGACCGACAAAGTTGATTGGTGCTTCCGCTATGGTCGTCGCTCTGGGGGTGTTTTTTACAGTTCCCTTCACATCTTTTATTTTCCCTACCGCCCGCAAAGGCAGTACCGATGAAGTGCGATATGTAGCGGAGGCGCTGCCGCCCGAACTTCCGGAGCTGCCGCCGCGACTTTTTCAGGAGACGGAGATGCTCGACATGCGCGAATCAGAGATTCCCATCCTCGCTGTGGAGGATTTAGACATCCCAATTAGTCCGGTGGCGATTGCTCTGGAGGCGGTTGTACCAGAGGTGCAGCTGGATCTCGATCTACTCAATTTCGAGACGCCGGATGATTTTCTATCCGCATATGCATCGGACGAAGTCGATCGAAAGCCTCGAATTGTCTTCCAGCCAGAACCGAAGTATCCTGAGTATCTGAGGAAGAAGGGAATTGTTGGCGAAGTTTGGGTGCAGTTTATCGTTGATGAGAAAGGGAAGGTGAGGAGGCCTTATGTGACGAAATCGACGAATGACGCATTTAACAGAGCGGCGATCGAGTCTATCGCGGAGTCGGAGTTCGAGCCTGGACTGAAGAGCGGAATGGCCGTAAAAACCCACGTTCTTCAGCCGATTAAGTTCAGTCTGAGGATCCAGACAGAGCGCTAATATCACTCCTCTCCAAGATATTTGCGCAAGTGGGCATATGTCACGGAATTGTTGCATTTCGTTACTAGTGGATCCGGCTCGGAGTGGGCCACTGTAGGAGCGTGAGAAACTCCACATACACAATTCCCAAATCCCGATTCCGCTCCGTTGGTGCCGTGGTTTTCGGTGGCTTGATGATGGCTGCATTGTTCCTGGCAATTCCCTTGAGTCAACTGATTGATCCCGCAGTGGAAGCGCCAAAAATCGAGGATGAAGTAGCTTACAATGAGGCACAGGAAGAGATCGAAGAAATGAAGGAAGAGGAGCAATCGGAGGAACCAGAAGAAGCCGAGCCCCAGGAATCGATGGAAATGGCACAGGAAAGTTTGTCGATTGATTTAGGCGGCGTGAGTACGGGGGGCATTGCTGTGCCTGGCGTGAAATTGAATACGGGCAACGTCAAGTTCGAGCAGTCTGATACCGCTGCATCCGTCGCTTTTGAAGCAGATGATCTGGATACTCCACCTCGCCCGATTTCACAGGCTCGCCCTGTGTTTCCAGCCAGTCTCAAGAAGAAGAAGGGAATCCGGGGTACCGTTACTCTTGTATTCCTTGTCGATGAGTCCGGGAATGTCATGAACCCGAAGGTGCATAAGTCTACGAACTCCCAGTTCGATAAATCTGCAATCTCGGCAGTAAAAAAATGGCGTTTCGAGCCAGGCATGAAAGATGGTAAGCGCGTGAAATCGAAAGTGCTCTGCCCCATAAACTTCCAACTTACTGGAGAGCCTTCAAGATTGCCACTAGCATCCTTGGGATGGCGATGATCGGCGGGCACCGTTTTAGCTGACCATGAACCGATTCAGATTCTCCGACTTAGCAATTATCACGAGTGCTGTCGTTTTCCCTAGCATTTCGGGGTTTGCTGCGCCGCCGCAGACGGTTGAAGGCCTCAGCCAAGTAACTGTAGAAGCGATTCACACCAATGATCTCTTCAAAACCGATGAGTTTGTAAAGTCATTTACAGCATCCTACGGTTTCTTGCCTGATGTGGAACCGAAGCTGAATGAGGAAGAAATCAAAGTAATGAATCTCGTAGCCGAGAGCATGGCGAAGGATCCCAATATGGCCATTGGTCACATCGCCCTCCACTTGCAGACGGCTGCAGAAGGCAAGAAGTCAGTGAGCGCGGCTCTTTACTACACGCTCGGGCAGTTGTTTCTGCAAAAAGATGAGCGGGAGAAGGCAATTGGCTACTTTAAAAAAGCGATCGAGAGCTTTGAGAGTTTCCGACGTGCCCACAATATGCTGGGTCTCATTCTGGTCGAGGACGGCAAGTTTGCGGAGGCTATTCCTTATTTAACCAAGGCGATCGAGCTTGGAGAAAAATCGGCACAAACAAACGGCTTTCTGGGAGTTTGCTTTCTCAGTACTGCTGACTTTCTAGGTGCTGAGGCTGCCTATCGGCAGGCGTTCATGCTTGACTCAAAGCGTCCCGCCTGGCGCGAGGGGTTGGTACAGGCCCTGCTTCAATTGAGCCGATTTCAAGAGGCCGCTGCCATGCTGGATACGTTGATTGCAGCGAACCCTGGGGATGCCAAGTATTGGAAAATGCAGGCAAACGCCTTTATTGGCCTCAAGCAGCCCATGCAGGCCGCGGAGAATTTCGAGATTTTACGGCACATGGGTGCCAGCGACGGGGAGACAATGATGGCTCTCGGTGATATTTATATGCTGGAAGGGATGACCATCCAAGCGCTGGGCTCCTATGTTTATGCGCTCGAGTCTGGCAACAAAATGGATATCCCGAGGCTTATTCGGACGACGGATCTGTTTTTGCAGGCCGGAGCTTTGAATCAGGCCGCCGATTTCGTGAAAACCATCAAAAGCAAGGCGAATTCGGAGTCGGCTTCGAATGAGGACATGCTTTCGATCAGAACCATCGAGGCGAAAGTTGCCCGGCGAATGGGGGATGACTCGTTGGCGGGTGGAATCCTCGAAGAAATTGTGAATCAGGACCCTGGGAATATGGCCGCACTTATTGAACTTGGCCAGCTCTGTGAAAAGCAGGAGAAGATCTCCCGCGCCGTTCTTTATTTCGAGCAGGCTGCTTCAAAGGCGAAGATTGTCCAGAGTGCTGATATGGAGCGGCTTGCCGTACTAAGTCACGGGCAAATGCTGGTGCGCCTGGAGAAATTCGGGGAGGCGATGCCTTTGTTGACTCGTGCTTATGAACTTAAGAAGACCGATGGCCTCGACCGTTTCATTCAGCGGGTTGAGCAGGCTGCTGAACGCGTGCGCTTGCGGGAAGAACAGCAGGACTCCCTCTTTAATACCCCTCCGCCTGGGGACAGCAAAACCGCCGAGCCCAAAGCATAAAATGTCAAAGTTTGTCGGGTTAGTGTTGCTACGTGCCACCTGCTGTATATTCTCCCCCTCGATACCATGAAAGTCTCCTGCTTGTTTACCGCTTTTACCATTTTCGTTGGCTTCGCCTTTCCGGCCAATGCTCAAGACGACCTGTCCGAATTTGCCCAGCTTGCTGACGTTACCGATGACGCCGAGGCTGAGGCGGGAGGATTGGCAGACGAGGACGACGTTATGTATGAAGACGAATCGTTTCTCGATTTTATCTGGACTTTGCCAGTGATTTACGAAAACGACGAAAATCCATTGATTCAAGAGGCGCGAGTGACGGGATTGTATCAGTGGCAGACTGCGGAGGTAGAGCCCCGAGAGTCTAAGCTCAAGAGCGCGCGTGAAAGCGAAACCCGACGTGCGCGGATCGGTGGATTGATCCGGACGCTGTACAACGTCGAAATTGAAGGCCAAGTTGATCTCGATGGTAACGACAATTTTTCCTACGATGGTATTGACGAACTTACGGTGTCTTACACTACGGAGGGAGGAACGCGACTGGAGGCAGGTAAGATGCGAGTTCCGTTTTCATACGAAGGGGCCACTCACTCTCAACAGCTTCCAGTGATGGAACGCTCTTTGCTGGTTGATCAGATATTACCTTCCAAAACGACGGGTATTTCCTTGAGTGGTCCGATCGACGAAACGAACTGGAGTTACTTTGCAGGCGTCTTTTCGGGCGAGAGGAGCCGCGAGTTCGGCGATTTTGGAGACGGGGTATTCTATATGGCCCGACTAGAATACGATTTCAGAAAGGCAGCGATGGATGCGGCTCGGGAGCAGAAGAAGAATGACAAGGACAAGGCAAATGACGACGCCCCAATCGATGCGTTGGATCGTGAAAAGTTCCACTTTGACTACGTCTATAATGCTGACGTCGATAAGAACACGGCACTTCAACCATTCCGACACATGTTTGCCACCGGTATTGAGCTGGAGAAGGGTCGATTCGGATTCGCCGGTGATTTGATTTATGCTACTGGCAACGTCGATCTCTGGGGTATTACTGCAATGCCATGGGTTTACCTGATCGAAGACAAATTGCAATTCGTTGCCCGGTATAGTTACGCAGACACCGATGATGTTGACGGTCTGGTGCTTAGGCCTCGCTACGAGCAACTCTCGCAGGGTATCACCAAAATCACTGGTGACGAATACCATTCCTTTTACGCAGGTCTCAACTATTACATTCATGAGAACAATCTTAAGTTGATGAGCGGCCTGGAGTATTCGGTGATGAATGAAGAGCGTTCCCGGAACCGGGTTTACAAAGGGTGGACGTGGATGAGTGGCGTTCGAGTTTCTTTTTAATTCTCTTGATCAACCTTTCAATTTAACTACCAACCATGTCACGTATCCTGATTATTCTGGCCTCATTCCTCCTGGCACCAGCAGCGTTTGCCCTACACTTCGACGTCGACGGATTCGCTCAGAGTCTGGGTGGCTGGGAAGACAAACGGGAATCTCGCATAAAATATGTCTGGTCAGGCAGCAACTTCCGTACCTACCGACCAGTGATCACGCGTACGCCCGAGGGAGGAGCTTTCGTGACTGCTCAGATCCACAAGGTGGGGGTATCGACGGATGTTTGCGTTTTGGAAATGACCTTCGACAGCCATGGGGACGTGATTGCAGCGCAGGCAAAGATCCGGATGGGGCGCCGCGCCTACGATACGGCGCTCGTGAAACCTGATCCGGTCGTCGCGCCGATTGAGCCAGACCCGGCAGCGCCACCGGTTGCTCCGCTCAGTGAGCAGATCGCGACGGAGCTTTTCAAGAAGCTGGATGCTGAAGTTGCCAAGTGGAATGAAACTCTCACTGGGCAGAAGACCCGCAAGGATTTGATCGGCAGACTCACCCAGAGTTCCCGCCAGACAGAGAACATCCGTGTGAATTTTTCTGGAGCCGTGAGGCACAACTTTAATCTAATTGCGAGTAGTATGCGTCAGGGAGGCCCATACATGGAGAAGTAGGCCAAGCATACCTCTCTGTTTGCAGTTGCCTGGCGGTTAGCCCTGAGATGGCGGGGTGCGTCACCTCGTCCCTCGTCAAGCGGCTTGCTTTCCGGGGCTGGACGCGGATGATGCGGGGCGACCTCTGTCACCGTGGAAACCGACCCCCAGTTCCTGATCAGGCAACTCGATGAAGCGCTCGGCTCGGGTGCTCACACCGAGGCGCGGGGCATTCTCAACGATATGCACCCGGCGGATGTCGCGGAGGCATTCGCAAAAATGAAGGCAGTGCAGCGGTCTGTTCTGGTATCGCTCTATGACGATGAGGAACTTGCCAGTTTTATCGAGTACCTCCCGCTGGCCGATGCTGTCGATGTGCTGGACGGTCTCCCAGATCAGCTTCAGGCGTCCGTGTTTCATGAACTCCCGGACGACCACATAGTCGATTTGCTTCAGGAAATGGAGCCCGCGCAGCAGCGGGATTCGATCGAGCTGCTCTCGGATGAGAAAAAGGAAAAGGCTGAGGATCTTCTAAAATTTCCAGACGACTCTGCTGGTGGTCGAATGACCACAGCATTCGCCAGTGTCCGCGTCGACATGACCGTTGGCGACGCGATCCATGCGCTGGAGCGGGTCAAGGAGGACACGGAATTGCTGGCCCGGATTTATGTGCTGGATCGCAATGATCGACTGCTGGGCAAAGTGCGCCTGCGCGATCTGACTTTCAGCGAGCACGATGTCAGGATTCGCGACATCATGGACGACGAGATGCTGGCAGTGAATGCTTTCGCCGATCAGGAGGATGCTGTGCAGATGATGGCAAAGTATGACCTGATGGCTGTGCCGGTGGTCAATGGATCGATGCAGGTGCTCGGAGTGATTACCCACGATGATGCTCTGGACATTCAGGAGGAAGAGACCACTGAGGACATCGAGATGCAGTCCGGTATCGTTGGCTCCACGGCTGATGAGGCTTATTTAAAAGCGTCGGTCGCTGATCACCTCAAGCGTCGGCTCGGCTGGGTGATGGTGCTGGCCTTGTTGGCCATCGTTTCAGGATTCGTGTTGCACAGCTTCAGTGGCGAGCTGGGGAAGGCGATCATCCTTGCCATTTACATGCCCATGGTTGTCGCAGCCGGGGGGAACACCGGTGGCCAGGCGGCTACGATGGTGATCCGGGCGATGTCGCTGGGAGAAATCGGACCGCAGGCATGGTTGCAGGTAATCTGGAAGGAAATGCGGATCGGGCTATTGATCGGACTGGCTACCGGCCTGTGCATCGCCCTGCAGATCACGTTGTTCATGGGATTTATTGTGCACCCATTTCAGATCTGGAAAGTCGCACTGACCGTCGCCGTTTCACTGGCTACTCAAATCACGGCTTCGACGGTCATCGGCGCTGCTCTTCCCATGCTCGCGAAGATGGCGAAGCTGGATCCCGCAGTCGTTGCTACTCCGGCGATTACCACCATGGTCGATGTCACCGGACTGTTCATCTATTTCACTTGCGCCAAGCTTGTGCTTGGAATTTAGCGGTCGGCTTGTAAGGCTTGAGGGAATGCAAATGAACCTGCGACTTGTCCGACTATGAAACCGATCTACAACGTCGAAGCCCAATCCATATCCGTCTCGTCATCAGCCGACTTGCCGAAACCGCTGCTGGAGATGTCCAGATCCGTGGCGGCTTCGCGCTTTTTGATAGGCTGGCGGGAGTGGCTGGTGCTGCCGGAATTCGACGTTCCAGGAATCAAGGCAAAGGTGGATACCGGCGCGCGCAGCTCTGCGCTCCACACTGCGGAATATGAGATTTACGAAACTGCTGCCGGCGACCAGCGGGTTCGATTCGTCCTCCACCCGATCAAAGGCAGTCAGGTCGTGCGCGAGTGCGATGCTCCCGTCACTGGGATCCGCGAGGTGAAAGACTCAGGGGGGCACGCTGAGCAGCGCCCGTTCATCACCACCACCGCGACCATCGGACTGTTCTCCTGGCCGATCGACATCAGCCTTACCAACCGGGAAGGCATGCGCTTCAGAATGCTGCTCGGTCGCGCAGCTCTCAAAGGCTATTTCGTCGTGGATCCAGATTTTTCATATTTGATGAGCAAAAGCCTTTTACATTGCTACAAGTCACCTACACGCTAGCAAGAATTCTCCTTTTTCCTTGGCGGTATCCGTTTTAGACTGCCTTTTGATGATATGAAAATTGCAATACTTTCCCGCAACAGCAAGCTCTACTCCACTCGGCGACTAGTCGAGGCTGGACGGGAACGTGGCCATGAGATCCGGGTAATCGATTACCTGCGTTGCCACATGAATATTGCCACCCACAGGCCGCGTATTTATCTGGGCGATGAGTCGCTTCACTTCGACGCCGTCATCCCGCGGATCGGCGCGTCTCACACATTCTTCGGTGCCGCTGTGGTAAGGCAGTTTGAGATGATGGGTGTTTATTGTGTCAATGAATCCGTCGCGATCACGCGCTCGCGCGATAAACTGCGCAGTCTGCAGTTGCTTGCGCGGAAGGGGATTGGCCTGCCGGTGACAGGGTTTGCCCACGACACGAAAGCGACGGATCACTTGATCAAAATGGTGGGAGGCGCGCCGCTTGTCATCAAGCTGCTGGAGGGCACGCAAGGGGTCGGTGTTGTCCTGGCTGAGACCAATGGAGCAGCCGAAAGTGTTATCGAAGCATTTCGAGGTCTTGACGCGAATATCCTCGCTCAGGAGTTTATCAAGGAAGCCGGGGGGGCGGACATCCGCTGTTTTGTCATCGGGGACAAAGTCGTAGCCGCTATGAAGCGGCAGGGCAAAGACGGCGAGTTCCGTTCGAACATTCATCGCGGCGGAAGCGCCTCCGTTATCAAGATCACGCCGGAAGAACGCTCCACTGCCACCCGTGCAGCGCAGGTGATGGGATTGAATGTCGCTGGTGTCGATCTGCTTCGAGCGAACCACGGTCCGGTGGTCATGGAGGTGAACTCCTCTCCCGGTCTTGAAGGGATTGAAAGCGCGACGGAAAAGAACGTCGCGGGCAGTATCATTGAGTTTATTGAAAAGAACGGCAAGGAAGGCAAGACTAAGACACGGGGCACTGGATGAGTGCAAAGTTGGCGCAAAGTGCTGACATTCTAACAATCGGCGGAACTGGGTTTCGGCGGGGTGATCGGGGTGTGGTGCGATTGCCGATAGGAAGTCTGATCGATCACCAGACACTGGAAATGCCTGTGCATGTCTTTCGCGGTCGCCGGACCGGGCCGTGCATGGTGGTCTGTGCTGCTGTTCACGGCGATGAAATCAACGGCATCGAGATCATCCGGCAGCTGATCAATCACTCGGCATTGAAGCGACTGCGCGGAGACCTGCTGGCGGTACCAGTGGTCAATGTGCCCGCGTTCCTTTCGCGATCGCGTTACCTGCCGGATCGTCGTGACTTGAATCGCCTGTTTCCCGGCAGCACCAAAGGTTCCCTCGGCGCGCGGCTTGCGAAAGTGTTTGTAGACGAGGTGCTGGCACATGCAGCCATGGGTATTGATCTGCACACAGGCGCTGTCTACCGCCCAAATCTTCCACAAATTCGCTTCTCACCAGAAGCTCCCGGTGCCAGGGAGCTGGCGCTGGCGTTTCGGCCGCCCGTGGTCATCGAGTCGGAAGCCCGTTCGGGGACACTTCGCGAATGGATGCACCGGCACGACAAGCCGATGCTGACCTTCGAAGGCGGCGAGGCACTGCGTCTGGACATTCATGTGGTGCGTAGCGGTCTGCTGGGTGTAGTGAACGCCATGCGGTCCGTGGGAATGCTCCCTGAAAAAGGCAGCAGCCAGCAGGAAAAACCAATGCGGGTGGTCTTTACCGATGAAACTTCCTGGGTGCGGGCACCTCAAGGAGGAATCCTTCGTCCTGGTGTCAAGCTGGGCCAGGCGGTCGCAGAGGGCATGGAAATTGGCCGGGTAGGGGATCCCTTTGGCCCGGGTGGCCACTCGGTCGTTTCCTCCACGGCAGGGGTGGTGATCGGAATGACCACTCAGACTGTCGTCGACGAAGGCGATGGACTCTTCCACATCGCCATGGCGAAGAACCCAGAACAGGCCGAGCGCCGAATCAAAATGCACCAGGCTGATGCCATCATCGATGAGCCCGTCGATGACGATCCGCTGACGGATTAGGCACTTTCAGTACTCCATTCTATTTCTTCTGCTGCGTGGGGACGTAGCGAATGATGACTTGGTCTCCTTTAATCTCCACGTCCGTGATTGCTTTGAGAACGGTAGCGATTTCCTTGCCTTGTTCGTCTTCGTCATCGCGGAATGGTCCCACTACCATCTGATCCAGATAGGCTTCCTGTCGGTAGCGGCTGAGAAATCCTTCGGCGACGACTTTTCCGGGAACCTGAATGTCGTCCGTAAGGATCACCAGTCCGGTGTCTTTTTTAATCTCGGGGTGGCAAAGCAAGGTGCCGTTGAGATAGCGTAACGTGCCTGGAGGAAATCCGTTGAGTGGAAAGCTGATCTGGCAATGGATCGCACCGTCCGCTATTTTCAGCACGCGGATCACGGTGTTCACTTTCTTGTCTGCGAACCGATCCAGCGCAAGCACCGTGTTCAATTCATCCGCAGTCAGCGAAATTTCACCCTCCGTCTTTGCGTTTACCGCTACTGCGATGCTCACCAGCTTGGCGATAACGGCTTCTTTCGCTGCCGCATCGACACTTGGCGGAACGATCTCGACAGGTGTCTTCTCAGTGAACTCATCGATCGCCCGGTTCTGGCGAACAAAGGTAAATCCTGCCCAGATCAAAAAGCCGACGACCATCAGTAGACCACAGATGATGATGATGCATCCAGGTGTTGGGGAAAACCCGGATACAGGTTCTTTGCGCATGCGCGGCTTGTTTTCAGTTGGTTCGCTCACGGTAATGAAGGGATTCGTTCGATCTGGAAGGACGCAGTACGAGCCCCTAGCTACGCGCACTTTCGGGCAAATTCCAATCGATTTGAGTGTGTGTGGCGGTCATGGTTGGGAGGTGGGTGTTCGGCGAAGCATCAGCATGCGGAACTCGATGGCGGCCTCACCGGGAATCTCGGGAGCTTTGAGGTGCATCATCTGCTTGCCTGTGGAGAGTCTGATTGCGCCGAGGCTCATCGGCTTGAAGGTTCTGACGTAGGATTCCTGACGCTGAACCCGATCGTGTTCGGCCCCTCTTACGGGTGGATCATTGGCGGTGGTTACCGTGGCGGAAGTCGCGCTGGCTCCAGAGGACAGCTCAACTTTGCATCCTAGATTCTTTTCCGCGCAGGTGTAGTAGATATCGACCGTATAGTCGCCCGCTGCCAGGACTTCAACGTCGAACGACAGGGAATCTTCAGTTGAAACCCAGTCGGTGAAGTACGAGCAATTCGGGAACTTGTTGGATCGTTTCAGGTTTCCGTGAGCGACGGCATCTCTGGCGGGAAGTTGCGTGGTCTCTCCTCCGCCGACAGGAAAAGGCCGGTGTTCGTCCGGCTTCAGTTCGCTCAGGACATCGCGCTTCCATGCCGCCACCGCTTTGCGCAGGAGCGTCGTTTCAGTGGCGTTCGCTGTGGATACTGGTTGCAGTTGGCCAGGGTCATCGTCCATGTCATACAGCTCGCCACCAGCGTCCAGTCGGAAGCGCTGGGTGCGCACGCTGACCTTTTTGTTCCAGTGTGAGAATATCATCCGCTGCGGCCATGCTTTGATCTTCTGTTGAAGCAAAAGTGGAGCAAGGTCGACGCCGTCCAGCGGTTTCGTCCCCGTTGTGGCAACGCCCGCGAGCGACGCCAGTGTCGGAAGCAGATCGATCGCGCCCGCGATTTGTTTTACCGAAGAGTTCGCCGCAATCCTGTTCGGCCAGCGGACAAACAATGGCGAACGCACGCCACCCTCGTCAGTCGATCCTTTCCGGCCCTTCATGCCGCCATTCCAGCGGTCGCCATTCGGGCCATTGTCAGAGAAATAGACCACGATCGTGTTCTCAGCGACACCCAGCGCGTCGAGTTTGTCCAGAACGCGCCCGACGTTCCAGTCGATGTTCTCGCACATCGCCAGAGCCGCGCGGGTGTGAGCCAAGTCTTCTTTTGCCGCGTTGGTGCCCCGCTGTGGCAGCTCGGCTTCAGCAAACTTTGCCCAGTACTTGTCCGGTACCTGCATGGGGGAATGTGGAGTGTTGTAGGGCAGGTAGGCGAAGAACGGTTTGCCCGCTGCAGTCTGGTTATCGATGAACTGCATGGCCTTGTCCGTGAGGTCATCGATGATGAAGCCATTACCAGTCACGATCTCACCATTGTGCTCTAACATGGCATCAAAGTAGTTTCCCCAGTGGCCAGAGCAGAAACCGTAGAACTCGGCGAATCCTCTCGCATTCGGATGATAAGGATGCTGCATGCCATTGTGCCATTTGCCAAAGGCACCCGTCGCGTATCCTGCATCCTGAAAGACCTGACCGATCGTGCGTTCATCAAGATCCAGCCGTTCACCGCCCGCCGATGTACTGAACACGCCGCCTCGCACATGATAGCGCCCCGTCAGCATCTCCGCCCGAGTAGGCGAGCACACCGGGCAAACGTAAAACTGCTCGAACCGCACACCTTCGTTGGCAAGCCTGTCGATCCTTGGTGTGCTCAGGTTTCGATTGCCGTTGATGCTGAGATCGCCCCAGCCCTGATCATCGGTCAGGATCATGACAATGTTAGGTTTTTCCGCTCCCTCTGTGAAGGGAACGAGCGCGCACGAAACCAAAATGGCGAAAAGCAAATGCTTCATCATGCGCGGAGCATGACTCACGTTCTCCAGAATTCCGATTAAAAAAGCTGCGCTCTGGAGTGCGCTGTTTCGTGACGATGCCCGTTCTGTGGACAAAGAGCGCCGTCAAGCCGGACGCAATCCAGGAATTTGCTTCACTCGCCGCTGAGCGCGGAACCGACATTTTTGGGAATGGGAATAGCTTTCTGGGAGGCGACGCGTGTGAGGGCAGACTCCAGTTCGTGCCGTTGCTCTGGCGGCAGGCTGGTGATCCAGGCAGGATCGTCCGCTCGCATGGTGTCTGACGGCAGAAGCCACCCGGCGACTCTTTCCATTAGATTGTCACGCTCACGGGGGAATTCAGCTGCCATGGCAACTTGAACTGCTTCCTGTTGGTTCATGCGGTAGCTCCTTAGAAGTTGATGGCGCGCGGTGATGCGGTCGGGCGGTTTGCTGAGGCTTTGGGCGATTTGGAGAGCCGTCTGTCGGTCCGGTGCAGTCGTCATGGCTTTGCCGATTGCTTCCTTCCTCTGCGTTTGACCAGGCAATGATTCGATGGCGGCGACCATGCCATCGGGCGGAAGTGCACCGATGATTCCAGCGAGCATCGCGCCGCGCTCGGCCGGGTCAGCGGTATCGAGCATGCTGGTGAGAACGGCAGGATCGAGATCTGGATGCTCGGCCAGCTTTCCTGCGACTTCCCGCGCGAGCGTTTGGCGGACAGGGTCGTTGGGCCATTCCCGCAGGTATGCGAGGGCCAGCTTTGCGGAGGCGGGATTGGCAGCGAGCTCGTTGATGAGATTGATCTTGCCTAATCGACTGGTGGAGTGGTTGTCGGTCGCATTGAGCCACGCCCATGCCGCTTCTGGATCCTGCCTTGCCCACTGCGCGATCATTGGCTTCATGCCAAGCTGAGCCGTAATTATACTGGCATCCCGGATATCCGCGAAGATGTTCGCGGCTGCAACAGGATCGCGCACTGCGATCGCCGACGCAACAGTTTCGATCTCTTCATTCATACCGGCCGATATCAAAAGTTGAATGGCTGATTGTGGCTCCCGTTCCGATAGTGCAGATGCAAATGCCACCACCGCAGAGCGCCGGATTTTTGTCGAACCGATGCTTCTTAGGAAAGTCATGCTCTCGTCGGGATCACCTTTTACGAGCCGGGCACCAGCGATCTCGATGGCTGATGTGGCCAGTCCAAGGGGCACGTCAGCGGTGTCGATCCAGCGGAGGAATTTTTCCGGATCCCGTTCCGCCATGACTTCGAGAGCGGTTCTCAGAGCCAACTGGCGACGCGAATCGGTGACATCGCCTGCGGAAAAAAAACGAACGGCACGTCGCAGCTGCGAAGGAGCGAGGCTCATCAACGAAGCTGCCAGTTCCCCTTCGTTCATCGACAGGAAATCCGGTAGTTCCTCCAGTGGTGGCGATGAAACGACGGCAACAGGTGCATCGCTATGCGAGTCGGATTCCGGGTGTTCGCCTAGTGTTGCCAGGCAGGCCAGGCCATATCCGACAGCGACTCCCGCTGCACCGAGAGCCACGCATGCAACAAAACACTTGGCAGCATCATTCATCATCGAGTCCGGGCGTCTGCTGCATCAGCGCGGCTTTGGTTTCAGGTGAAAGGGTGGATGCGTCTATCGCGTTGCGCACTGCTTCAGGAGCGTAAACCGACCAGGTGTCGACGATTTCTCCCAGCTTTTTCGCCTGGAGATCAGGCGCGGTGATGGTGGTTCCCCAGGCGAATGCCTGCTCGGGATCCCAAGCGATTTGATCGATCAGTCGGGCCACCGGTTCGTCGCCGACGCTCCCTGCCGGAAGCCCGCTCAGCCACTCAGCAGCGGCAAAAGGATCGGATGCGGCCCAGAGTTGGACTGCTCTGCCAACGGCTGATTCGCGCAGCTGCTCTGGCGCGCCGGTAGCGGCCCAGTCCGCCGCAATTCGCCGATCGCCAGTTGCACTGATGATCGACTGGACGGTACGATCGGCGACTCGTTCTACCGATCGGTTGCCCATTTCTGCTTCTGTTAGAGTATTCAGCCACTCCATGGCAACGGGAATCGTCTGCTCTGGCGAGCGGGAAAGGTTTCCGTAGAGCGCGGCACCCATCACGATGGCCGCGTCGTCTTCGGGTAGATTCTTCGTCCAGGCGAGCGTGTCGCTCAACGATTCGTTGTAGTGGAACGAGCCAGCGATTCTCTCAAGCGTTTCCCTGCGGGCCTCGCCTTCCAACCGCGAGTTTAAAAGCAGCGCTTCCCTTGCCTTCAGTGGATCCTGCCAAGCTTGTGCCTGGAGGATGCTGATATCGAGCACTGAGGCAAAATCGCTATCACCGAGGGATTCGCGGAGCGCTGTCAGCTCTGCAAGTTGAGAGGGCAATCGGGCACTCCACGCGATCGACATTCTGAGCTGGTCTGCCAGCGGCCCGTCTGGAGACGCGGAAAAATTCTCCAGTGTAGACAGCCGCTTGATACCCTGAAGCGTCGTTTCCCAATCGGCGAACCACAACCTTTCTACGATCGCATTCACGGCTTTTGGGTCAGTTGCCTCGGGCTGCGTTGCGAACCAATCCAGCGCTGCAATGGGATCAGCCATTGCCCACCTTTGAGTGGCTCCTATCACAGCGCCTTCCGGCCATTCGGACTTTGGAATCAGTTGGACAATTTCCGCCATTTGTCGCGGTTCTAGCGATGATCCACCAACTTTGGTGACTTCACTGAGCAAGCGCTTTCTCTCGTCCGGCGAGTGATCCAGTATCCATTCCATGGCGGCTGCGGTGTCGCGATTGCACCATTCGACAGCCATCATGGAGATGAGTTCGGATTTTTGCTCAGGAGATTCAGGCGCTCCCACTTCTTCCATGACGCTTGCCGCAAGCGCAGGATTAAGCTGGGCCAGTTGAACGAATGCCAGCTGCTTTGCTCTCCACTTGAGCCTGGGATCGGAGATTTCCGCAGTGGCGTAGCGGTAGATGTCGAGTGGATTGCCCTTTGCGGTGAATGGCAGCTGCGCACTGATTCCGTAGGGTCGGAACCATTGCGTTAGAATTTCGTTGATCGCCGCATCGTCGTCTTCAATTTTCGCAGTCTTCGTCAGGCTGGCGGGCAGCTCTCCACGTAGCGCGCGGGCTCGACGAACGGTTTCGGCAAAGTCCGAGGCCTCGATGCCGCCGAAGAGCGCCTCGACCGCGAGCTTCTGGGTGCCGCGATTGGTTGATTTGCTGAGAAGTGGCAGTGACTTGCTCAGGACATCAGGATCATACGCTGCAGCTGCACCCCAGCCTTCCGCTGCGAGATGAACGAATTGTCGTTTGAAGCCCACGCTGGAGACGCGCATTTCCATCAGCGACGCAGCGGCCCGTTCTGGATCGATCTGTGTCCAGTGCCGGAACAAGCGGACACAAGCCCGTTGTTCTCCGATGCCGGAGATGATCATCGGTCGCGACCATTTTTCGACCAGCTCTGCGCAGGCATCGCTGTCCAGTGTCGCCAGCGTTGCTGCGAATTCTGCCTGCTTGAGCGCGGATGACGCGATCTTGTTTGGACGATCGGGGAGAGTGGTGGTGATGGCCTCTGTGTTGACGAGAGATGGTGGGCTCAATGGGGTAGCAATTGCAACAGGCTTTGGCTGCGAGCGACGGGCCAACCCTGCCGCTAAGCCAATGGCCACCCCCACTACTAAAGAGGTGCAAAGACATGCCAACCTGATCGCTCTCATCGGTTGGAAGGGTAGAGCACTCGCTGAATCACCGCCAGACAAATAGTTCGATGTGGAGTGCGCTGGTCTCGACAGCGCTTTTTCGTGACGATGCCCGTTGCATGGACAAAGAGCGCCGTCAAGCCGGACGCACTCCAGAAATTGCGTCACTCGCCGTTGAGTGCGGAGCTTACTGCTTCTGGGATGGTGAGGGATTTTTCGGTGGCGAAGTGCTGGACGGCGGCTCGCACTTCCTGGCGTTGTTCTGCTGGGAGTTTGGTGATCCAGGAGAGGTCGGTTTGCCAATTGGAAAAATCGCGGACGAAGGGATCGTTTTCCAAGAACGGATTGGGATCTTCGGTTGGTTCGGATTCGGGAACGGGGACGATGCGTTCGGCGATGGTATCGAGCAGCTTTGCGCGCTCGCGTGGAAACTCGGCGGCGAGCGCGATTTGCACGGCTTCGGCAGGATTGTTGTTAGAAATTGAGAAAAGGCTCGCGCGGGCGTCGATGCGGTCAGCCGGGTTGCTCAGGGCGTCTACCAGACTCAGTGCAGCTGTGCGATCGGCTGCGTTGTTCAAGGCACTTTCGATGGCGCGCTGGCGATGCTTTTGACCTGCGAGGGAATCGATAGCTTTTGCTGCGATGTCGGCAGGCAGCAGGCCGGCGAGTTCTGCCAGCATCGGGTTTTGATCGAAGGGATTGTCGATCTTCAGGGCATTGGTAACGGCTTCGCTGTCGATGTTCCTATTACATCGCGGCGGAAAAAAGCGATA
>JAGROY010000037.1 GCA_020439995.1 Verrucomicrobiia bacterium | reverse complement strand
TGCCACACGCACAAGTACGATCCGATTCCGCATAGCGAATACTACCAGTTGATGGCGTTCTTCAACAGTACAGCCGAGGATCCTCTGGATGGCAATTCCTACACTTATGGAACCAATGTTAGAGTGCCGTCTGACCAGCAGAGTTGGCAGCAATGGGAGAGGCTCAACAGTGCACGTTCCGCGTTGTTTGCCAAAGTTGAAGGGGATGCCACTCTTTCCGCAGAGGAGGTGAAGGGCTGGGCTGCGGCCGATGCCGATCAGAAACTTGTGTGGTTATCTGACCAGGAGAGCGGCTATACCCGACTGGGGCTTGCCAGCGAAGCCGCCGCACTGAGAGCCGAACTGGAAGCCTTGGACAAAACGTTCACTACCACACTGGTGGCTAAAGAGCTTGATAAGCCACGCGAAACCCGGGTGCTGGCACGGGGTGAATATGACGAACCTACCGGTGAGGCGTTGCAGCCGGGCGCGCTTTCGGCAATGGGGAGCATGCCCGCGGATGCTCCCAAGGATCGCCTTGGGCTCGCGCAGTGGCTGACGGCCCGCAATCACCCGCTTACGGCGCGGGTATTCATCAATCGTGTCTGGCAAAGCGTTTTTGGGTACGGCCTGGTTCGCACGCCGGAAGATTTCGGGCTGCAGGGTGAACAGCCGACACACCCGCAGCTCCTCGATTGGCTCGCAGTCGAACTGCAGGACAGCGGTTGGGACATGAAGCATATGCTTCGCCTGATGGTGAACAGCCGGACGTTCCGTCAGGATTCCGCCGTGCGTGAACAGATCGATGACCCTAACAATCGCCTGTTTGCCAGAGGCCCAAGCTTCCGGCTGGATGCAGAAGTTCTGCGCGATCTCGGCCTCTGGTCCAGTGGGCTTCTGGATCCTCATATGGGGGGCGAGGGCGTCAAACCTTATCAGCCGAGCGGCCTGTGGCAGGCACTGGCCCATCCAGCCAGCAATACCAAGCTCTATCAGCGGGATTCGGGAGATCTTCTCTATCGCCGTAGCCTCTACGTATACTGGAAGCGGACGTCTCCCCATCCAATGATGACGCTATTCGATGCTCCCAACCGCGAATCGAGCTGCGTCCGGCGCTCGCGCACCAGTACGCCACTGCAGTCGCTGGGGCTTTTTAACGAGACCCAGCGCGTCGAGATGGGACGGAAACTTGCCGAGCGCCTGCTGAAAGAACATTCCACCGACGACGCGAGGTTCGATGCGGTGTTCGAACTACTGGCATGCAGGAAACCAGAAAAAGGGGAGCGCGAAGCGTGCCTGCAATTGCTTCAAACAATGCGGCAGCGTTATGCCAGTGCGTCCGCCGATGCTGACAGCCTGCTGGCCATCGGCGATGCTCCCGTTGATCACTCCCTTGATGCTGGTGAACAAGCTGCCTGGACTCAGGTTGCGATGACCATTCTCGCCAGCGATCTCACTATCCTTCTCTACTAGACTATGAACCCGTATCGCGAACACGAACTCATGCTGACGCGCCGTCAGCTTTTTGGAAAAGCTGCTCTCGGGCTGGGCACTGCGGCCATGGCGCAGATGCTTGGGCCGGAGTTTCTCTCTGCTGCCACGGATTCAGCACATGGCGGTGTGCACCATGCGCCAAAAGCAAAGCGGGTTATTTATCTGTTCATGAGTGGCGGCCCCAGTCATCACGACCTTTGGGACTACAAGCCAAAGATGAAGGAAATGTTCGGCAAAGAGCTGCCCGAATACGTGCGTGACGGTCAGCGAATCACGGGAATGACTTCCGGGCAGAAGACACTGCCCGTTTGTCCCAGCAAGTACAAGTTTACCCGGCAGGAGAACAATCAGGATGGCGTGTGGGTCAGTGAACTTCTGCCTTACACCGCCACGGTGGCAAAGGAACTCTGTGTTGTGCACAGCACCTTCACTGAGGCAATCAATCACGATCCGGCCGTCACTTACATTCAGACAGGAAGTCAAATTCCCGGTCGCCCGAGTCTCGGTGCATGGCTCAGTTATGGACTGGGCCGAGAGAATGATAACCTTCCCGGCTATGTCGTCATGCACGCGCACTCGGATCACGCCGAGCAGAGCCTGTTTGGCAGGCTCTGGGGAAGTGGCTTTATGCCGTCCGATCACCAGGGTATTCTGCTTCGCAGTGAAGGGGATCCAGTGCTGTATCTCAGCAATCCGGCGGGCGTCTCGCGCACGGACCGCCGGGCGCAGCTCGACGCGCTGAGCGCTCTCAATCAGAGCCAGCACCAGCGTTTCGCGGACCCGGAAGTGCTGGCGCGCATCCGTCAGCACGAGATGGCATACCGGATGCAGGCATCCGTACCGGAGTTGATGGATCTTTCGACAGAGAGCGATGCTACTTTCAAGATCTACGGCGAAGATGCCCGCAAGCCCGGAACGTTCGCCGCCTGCTGCCTGAATGCCCGGCGTCTTGCCGAGCGTGGTGTTCGCAATATCCAGATCTTCCACCGTGGCTGGGATGCTCATGGCAATCTGCCGACCGAACACGAATCGCAGTGTAAGGATGTCGATCAAGGGTGCGCTGCCCTGATTAAGGATCTGCGCCAGCGCGGCATGCTGGATGAGACGCTGGTGGTCTGGGGCGGGGAGTTTGGTCGCACTGCCTACTGTCAGGGGGGCTTGACCGAGAAAAACTATGGTCGCGATCATCACCCGCGTTGCTTCACGGTCTGGATGGCGGGCGGTGGAATCAAACCCGGCATCACCTACGGTCAAACCGACGACTACGGCTACAACATTGCCCATCCTGACGGAACGCCCATGGCTCCGAAGCCCAATAAGGCTGTGTGGACACCTGGAACCATGCACATTCACGATCTAAATGCCACCATTCTACACCTGTTAGGGATTGACCACAAAAAGCTGACCTATCGCTATCAGGGGCGCGACTTCCGGCTCACCGATGTGCACGGTCATGTGTTGCACGATTTGATTGTTTAGCTTTGTCCGGTTTGGGCGGACTTAGCACTGATGAAGATGAGGACATCCGCAGATGAGCACAGATGGTGGTGCGCTGTCTACATCTGCTCTTCCCGTAGGAAAACCAGTGTGTCTTCAGTTGACGCGCCTTCGTCAAAATAGTAGCCCGCCACGTCGAAGCCACGAAGATCTGCTGGATCGGTAATACGGTTGTGCACGATGAAGTTCGACATCATTCCGCGGGCCTTCTTGGCGAAGAAGCTGATGATCTTGTATTTTCCGTTCTTAGAATCTTTAAACACCGGGGTTACGACGGGAATGCCGATGAGTTCCGGTTTGACGCTGCCGAAGTACTCGTTCGATGCAAGATTGACCAGGCACTTGCTTTTCGATTTCTTTCCCGCATCGCGAATGGCATCGGAGATCGTGGTTCCCCAGAATTCATAGAGATCCTTTCCGCCGGGATTCTTGAGCCGGGTGCCCATTTCCAATCGATAGGGCTGGATGAGATCCAGAGGCCGCAACAGGCCGTAGAGGCCCGACAGGATACGAAGATGTTTCTGCGCAAAGTTGAAATCATCCGGTGTCCAGGCCTCGCAATCAAAGCCGGTATAGACGTCACCTTTGAAGGCGAGGAGCGCTTGCTTTGAATTGTCCGGCGTGAAAGGCAGGCTCCAGTCCTGAAAGCGCTGATGATTGAGTTCTGCGAGTTTCGGGCTGATCCCCATCAGCTTGCCCAGTTGCGCTGCGCTGCGCTGCCTGAGCTGCTCAACCAAAGCGCTGGATTGCTCCAGGAAGTCAGGATTGGTTGTCTTCCTGATGAGCGACTGTTTGCTGAAGTCCAGGGTTTTGGCTGGGGAGATGACCGTGATCATAACGACATGCTAGCGTGGCCCGGCGATCGATCAAATTGCTTTTGCGCTAGCTCAGTTTCTCGTCGATCAGCTGCAGCGCTTTGTCGAAACTACAGTTCGAAAGGAAGTGCTCGAGGCGGGGGGTGAGTTGTCCGGCGTCGCGAAGGATGGCGTGCCTGGCCATGATCGATTCCGAGACGGTTTTGAGCGCGTTCAAGTGAGCTTGAGGATCGCGGTCGCGGAATGCGTGATCACTGATGACCTCAAGCCGTTGGCGAAGGAGTTGTGCGAGTTCTTCCATGGATTAACGAGTAGTGCTGTCTTTTCTTTTTAGTCTCCGCCTGGTTTGCATGGGCGATCGCAATCACCCCTTCAGATCAGCCCCCAGCGACGACACGTATTAACTCAACTTGATCGTTCTCCTGCAGGAGTGTCGTTGCAAAGTCTCGGGGAAAGAGTGCGTTGCCATTGTGCTCCACGAGGACCGGTTGGCCGTCGAGTTTTAACTCAACGAGAAGATCCTGGATGTTCGCCGTTTGTCCGGTGGTGTCGTGGTTCTTTCCGTTGAGCCGTATCTTCATGGCAAGACCATCGTTGTTGCTGCAGTCGCAGTAGCGAGCCGCGCCGTTGACAAAATGGCCTCGTCCCAGTCTTTCCATACCGGATCAAGTCCCATGGTGCGAAGCGCCTCGGATACCTGAGCAGGGCTTCGTGTATCGGCTATTCCGAATTGCTCAGTCGCTCGCGAGCATTCTTTCGATCCGCTGGTGGGAGTGTCCAATTCCACGCGTTTGCCACGCACGGTAAGGTGCAGGTCGTCGGAACCTTCGCCCGTGTAGCCGCCGGGCTCGGTGTGGCTGCCGGCACTTACGGTGGTGATGCCGAGCGGGAAAAGGGCATCGCGCAGCGCCTGGTCTTCGCGGGTGCTGAGCACGATGCCAACTTCGGGAAATGCCATGCGGAAGGCAGCAATGAGCTGGACGTATTCGCGATCGGTCAGCGAGAACTTTGGACGGAACTGGCCGGCAGCAGGACGCATGCGCGGAAAGCTCACGGTGAAGGATGATTTCCAGCATCGCTGCTGCAGGAACTCAAGATGCGCTGCCAGCGCCAGTGCTTCCCAGCGCCAGTCGGCAAGGCCGAACAGGGCACCGATGCCGATCCGGCGAAAGCCGCCCTCGTAGCCACGTTCTGGGCACTCGAGCCGCCAGTCGAAGTTCTTCTTCGGGCCGGCTGTGTGCAAATCCGCATACTCGGTGCGGTCGTAGGTTTCCTGGTAGACGACTAAACCTTCCGCGCCTGCTTGAACCATGCGTGCATACTCCGCCGCTTCCATCGGACCGACTTCGATTCCGATCGTGGGCACGAACGGGCGAATCGCTTCGATGCACGCCTCAAGGTATCCATCCGACACGAACTTCGGGTGTTCGCCCGCGACCAGCAGAATATTGCGGAATCCCTGATCGGTCAGGTGCCGCGCCTCCTTAATCACTTGATCGATGCTGAGAGTCACCCGCAGGATCGGATTGTCACGGGAGAAGCCGCAGTATTTGCAGTTGTTGATGCACTCGTTTGAAAGGTAGAGCGGTGCGAACATCCGCATGGTGCGACCGAAGTGCTTGCGTGTGATTGCCTGTGACTCCCGCGCCATGGCTTCCAGTTCCTGGGCCGTCTTCGGTGCAATGAGCGACGAGAACCGTTTGAGCAGAGTGCTCTTGTGGTCTGGAAGCTGGTTGAATGATTCGACGAAGGACATCACGGAGGAAACGATGGATTCACAATGTCTGAGTGGGGCATTTCGCTAACACAGATGGGACAGGCTATCCACAGATGGGGACAGAGCGGTTTGCAACGGATGGAGCCACTAATTACTTTTTCACCAGTAGCGAATGCCCGGTCATCTGCGGCGGCTGCGCGATTCCCAGCATATCGAGCAGGGTGGGGGAAATGTCGGCGAGGATGCCATTATTCAGCTTATACTGATCAGAGTCTTCGGCGACATACAGCAAGTGGACAAGGTTTGTAGTGTGGGCCGTGTGCGGGGAGCCGTCTTCTTTGATCATCTGCTCGCAGTTGCCATGGTCGGCGGTGATCAGGAGCTTGCCGCCCAGTTCGAGCGTCTTTTCGACCACTCCCTTTACTTTGGCGTCGATGGTTTCCACGGCTTTGATCGCGGCTTCAACCACTCCGGTGTGTCCGACCATATCAGGATTCGCGAAGTTAAGAATGACGAGGTCATACTCGGGCAGCCGGGCGACAACTTTTTCGGTGACCTCTTCCGCACTCATCTCCGGCTTCAGGTCGTAAGTGGCCACATCCTTTGGTGACTGAATGATCTCGCGATCTTCGCCATCGTTCTGCTTCTCAACACCACCATTGAAAAAATAGGTGACGTGTGGGTACTTCTCTGTTTCTGCAATGCGGAGCTGTTTGAGGCCGGCTTTGCTCACTACTTCGCCCAGAGTTGCTTCCAGCGTTTCAGGAGGGAAAACGGCGGGGCAATTGTAGGTTTCATCATATTCGGTCAGTGTCAGGTAGTGCACTTTCGGAACGGGCCCACCGAGATCGAAGTCGCTGAAGTCAGCATTGAGGAACGCATTCGACAACTGCCGTGCACGATCGGCGCGGAAGTTGAAAAACAACACGACATCGCCATCTCGCACCCGTTGTTTTGCCACGTCCTGGAAGACCATTGGCAACAGGAACTCGTCCGTTTTGGCATCCGCATACTTCGCTGCGATGGCCTCGGAGGCGAGGAGGGTGCTCTCTTCGCCGATGCCATGAACGATGGCGTCCCAGGCGAGCTTGGTGCGATCCCAGCGCTTGTCGCGATCCATGGCGTAATAACGGCCGACGACCGTCACAATTTTTGCACCATAGGGAGCGAGTCCGTCTTCACAGTAAGAAACGTAATCCTTACCTCCATTCGGTGAGGTGTCTCGGCCATCGGTGATGGCATGGACATAGATGTCACCCACTCCCGCTTCGGAAGCTGACTTGGCCAGGGCGATGACGTGATCCTGATGGCTGTGCACACCGCCATCGGAAACCAGTCCTATCAGATGCAGTCGGCTGGACTTTGCCTTCGCAAATGCCTCGACCAGTGCCGGGCGTCCCGCGAGTTCGCCATCTGCGATCGATTTGTTGATGCGTGTGAGATCCTGGTAGACGATCCGGCCCGCTCCCAGATTCAAGTGCCCGACTTCAGAGTTGCCCATTTGGCCCTCAGGGAGGCCGACATCCAGGCCGCTGGCGCTCACGCGGCTCTGCGGATATTTTGCGTAAAGCTGATCGTGAAACGGGGTATCGGCGAGCACGGTGGCGTTACCGTCACGTTCTGCGTTTTCGGGGCCGTGCGGATTTTCGGCCCATCCGTCACGAATAATTAGGACTACTGGTTTCTTTGCCATGGGAAGTAGATAACAGCGATCTGGATGATTGAAACGGAAAAGTGGAAGATCGTTCGCGAGTGGCGCTTTTACCGGAAAAAGTTGCGCAGCCGCCGTTCCGCACGGTTGCCCAGCCAGGCGAAGGCGGTGCAGGACAATACGAAGGCCAGCGACAATACGAAGGTGGTGAGCCACGCGTGCGACTCTCCCCGTTCCACCTGAAGTTGGGCAAGCCAGACCAGCGGGTTACGCAGGAATCCGTTCATGAGAAAGAGTGGGAGCGAAATGCCACCAAAAAATGCGAGCAGCCGAGAGAGCGGACCGTTGGTGGTTAAAATCCAGCGCAGCAGTGGAACTGCAATCACTATCAGGGCCAACCCGGAACAGAGCCACGCTGCATGATGCAATTGGCCGACCAGAAAGACGACTGCGGCAATTCCGACCCAGCCCCCCGGATCTCGCATTTTCCCCGAGCTGGCCGCCCACATGCCAAACGAAAACTCCGGGAGGTGACCGAGGACGGTGTAGTTCAAATTGATTTCGGTAGCCGCCGTAACGGGCGCATTTAAAAAAAGTTCCAGAAGAAGCGATGTCCCGCCGGTGAAAAGGAGGAACCGACTGCCGGACTTCTCCATTCCCCTGAAAAGAAGGGGAAACACCAGGTAGAACTGGCAGATCATCGACAAAAACCACCACGGGCCGATCGGTTCGAATCCGTGTCCTGTAAAATTTCCGATCAGCAGAATCTGGCGCAGCAGAGGGATGATCTCGTCCAGTGTTTTACCCGGGCCGGAAAAAATACTGTTGTAAATGAGGAACGTCACCGCCGCGATGAGCACTGCCGGGTAAAGTGCTGCGATACGTTTTTTTACAAAGGTACCGTAGGCTGGACGTTGAGCAATAGAACTCCGCGTTAGTCCGAAGGCACTGAGAAAAACGAACACCTGCACGCCGTAGTGGCCGAAGTAAGAAAACAGAATTCGCCACCCGTCTTGAGGCATTGCACGTAGTTGCTCTAACATTGTGGCAAAATGCCCAGCCTCAAAATGGAACTCATTCTCGCCGGTCACTGGCGGCACCCAGTGGGTGAAATTGTGCAGCATGATGCAAAGAATCCCCGCGCCACGAAGCACCAGGCCTTCGTGCTTGCTCAGCGTGCTCCAGTCATGGATCGCCGGGTGTGGGGTTTCGCTGATCACATTTGCGGGTGATTGATCAGGCACCGTTAAAGGATCCCTTTTCGCTTCAGCGACTCTTCCATCGCCTTCTCGACCAGCAGGGCAGCCATGTGCTCGGTGGCAGTGTCGAGGTTCTGGTTGGCTTCCTTCAGCTGGCGGGCGTCGTGCGTTTCCAGGGCTGCGCGTACCGCCTCGGCAGCAGCGCGGACGGTTGCGATGTCTTCGCTGGTCAGGAGATCTCCGACTTGGGCTAGCGCGTTGTCAACTGCGGGAAGCAGCTCGTCGCTTTTCATTTTCGCTTCCGTCCACACCCGCTCGTTCATGTCGTCGAACGCGTAGTCAATCGATTCGGAAATCATCGCTTCCACTGCTTCATCATTCACATCGACCGCCGCATGATCGATCTGCAAGATCTCGTCCTTGTGCGTCTTGGTGTCGCGCCCCAGCACCGTCAGAATCCCATTGGCATCGATGGAAAATTCGACGCCCACCCGCGCATGTCCCTTTGGGCCGGATTCAAATTGAATCTCGAACTGGCCAAGCTCCCAGTTGTCCTTTGCCATTTCGCGTTCGCCCTGCAGGACGCGGATTTTCATCGCCTCCTGTCCGGCCACTGCATTGGTGAAAAGTTCGCCCGCCTTCGCTGGAATGGTAGTATTGCGGGGGAGGATGATATTCATCAGGCCGCCAAAGGTCTCGATTCCAAGCGACAGGGGAGTGACATCTAGCAGGATCACATTCTGCGTTTTGCCTGACAGGATGCCTCCCTGGATCACGGCTCCGAGAGCGACGGCTTCGTCAGGGTTTTGCGAGATGTCCGGCTCCTGACCAAATATCTCCGCCGCGATCTCGCGCACGACCGGCATCCGCGTGCTGCCGCCTACGAGCACCACGCGGTCGATCTCCGTCAGCTCCAGTTTCGAATCACTGATCGCCCGATGGCACAGGCTGCGGGTGCGATCGACGATCGGCATTGCCAGCGCTGCCAGCTGCGCTTGCGTGACGGTGCATTCGAAGCTCTCAGAACCGGTTAGAAAGGGGACGTTTACAGTGTATTCATTGGCATAAGAGAGGGAGTGTTTTGCCCGGATGGCGGCATCGAGAAGCTTCGCATGAATCTCGGGCGCAGCCGTTTGTTCATCGACATTGGCTTGCTTGAGCAAATAAGAAGCGAGCGCGCGATCAATGTCATCACCGCCGAGCCGGGTGTCTCCAGCGGTCGACAACACTTGAAAAACACCGTCGCTCAACTCAAGGATTGAAATGTCAAAAGTGCCGCCGCCGAGGTCGTAGACTGCCACTTTGGAATGCTCGCCCAGCTTGTCCAGGCCGTAAGCCAGCGCTGCTGCGGTTGGCTCGTTGAGGATGCGTTCGACGGTCAGCCCTGCCAGCTCGCCCGCGCGCTTGGTTGCGGAGCGCTGGGCATCGTTGAAATACGCTGGAACCGTGATTACGGCTCTGGTGATCTCCTTTTCGAGAGCCTCTTCGGCGATCGCGCGAAGCCTGCCGAGAATTGTGGCGGAAACATCCTCCGGAGAGAGCGCGGTGGCATCACTGATTTGCAGCCGCAAGCCATCTGCAGCCGGCGTCAGAGGACAGGGGAACATCGCCGCCTCCTCGGCAGGAACATTGCGCCGCCCCATCAGACGTTTGACCGAAGTGATGGTGCGCCCCGGTTCCACCGCCCGCATTCGCATTGCCGC
Organism: Verrucomicrobiia bacterium; assembly: GCA_020439995.1. Lineage (GTDB taxonomy): Bacteria > Verrucomicrobiota > Verrucomicrobiia > Verrucomicrobiales > DEV007 > JAGROY01. The sequence goes on along the minus strand of JAGROY010000037.1, from coordinate 18,167 downwards.
TGATCCTACAAGAGGTTCGCGAGCTTCCCCTTCGGCTGGATAATAAACCACCGAAGGAGTGATCCTGCTCCCGCTTGAGTCTGCAAAAAGAATAGGGAACCCCGCATCCACCGCCCCCACAAGAGAGTTGGTAGTGCCGAGGTCGATGCCGATGATGTCGCGAGTGTCCGAAATAGTGAAGTGAATGGGTTTCCGCAGACTCAACCACCGGCCGTCCGCGCAGGCAAGCGATTACCTAACATTTAAGGGACGTTGATTTAAATGTGGACAAATGGAAGAATCTCTGTCAGCTTTGATGTTATGAGGATTTCACGCATTCTGGGCGATGGGCCTTGCAACTACTATCACGTGCTTTCGCGGGTGATTGAGAGGCGGTTTATTCTTGGGGAGCAGGAACAGGAGCACTTTCGCAAGTTGATGCGGGCGCAGGAGGCGTTTTCCGGGGTGCGGGTGCTTACCTGGAACTGCATGTCGAATCATTTCCATATGCTGGTGGCGGTGGAGGATCGGGAATCTGAGGAGGTGCAGGCGGAGCTGGCTCGGTTGATGGTGGATGATGAGGCGTTTCTGGATCGACTGAAGCCGTTGTATGCTGCGGATGTGCTGGATGGGATTGGGAAGATGTTGAAGGTGATTCGGGGGCGGGAAGTAGATGATGAGGTGGACCCGATCGGTGGATTGGATGAAGCGGTTGAGGAGGAGGACGTGTTTGCGATGGAGAATCCTACTCTGACGACGGAGGAGCAGATTGAGCGGTTCAAGCGTCCGTATCTGGATCGGCTGTATGATTTGTCTTCGTTTGTAGGGGAGATCAAGCAGCGGTTCAGTCGGTGGTACAATCTTCGCAGTGAGCGTAATGGGCCGCTGTGGGAGGATCGTTTTAAGAGTGTGTTAGTGCAGGGGGAGCCGGGCGTGCTGGCGACGGTGGCGGCGTATATTGATCTGAATGCAGTGCGGGCGGGACTCGTGAAAGATCCGCGTGAATGGAGGTGGTGTGGGTATGCGGAGGCGCTGAAGAGCCAGGGGATTGCGCGTAATGGTGTGTATGAGGTGCTGGGAGCATTGGACGCGCTACGTCGCGATGGCGAGGGGTGGAAGAAGGTGCATCGGCGGTATCGGCAGTTGTTGATGGAGGAAGGGCGGCAACTGCGTGATGAGGAGAATCGTGTGGTACGCAAGGGGCTGACGCCGGAAGAGTTTGAGGCCGAGGAGGCGCGTGACTTTGAGCTGCCTGCTCCGGCGTTGCTGCACCACCGTGTGCGTTACTTTGTGGACGGGCTGGCACTGGGCAGCACTGCGTTTGTGGAATCTGTATTTGAGAAGAATCGAGTGCGGATGGGAGTGAAGCGGATCAGCGGTGCTCGAGTGCCGAAAACGGAGATGGGTGGTCTGCGCACGCTTCGGGATCTTCGAGGAGGAAAGTAAGGGCGAATTGAAAATTAAATTAAACTATGGAAGCGGACTCCCAGCGCGGGAGGAGCGTGGAATTCTGGTAAAATGGCGGCGGTTTTGAGCCTTGTGTGCCCAAGCAGATCGTGGATGTCGGGATATGGGCAATCACCTTTGAGCATTTTCCCTGCTTGGAGGTCAGAGAATAGACGGGTATCAATCCACGAGAAATGCTCATTTTCTCACCGATGCGAGAATTCTTCTTGCTGATTCTCACATTCCACGTAAGCATCGCTAAAGATCTGGATTCCTTAACTATCATATGTTCCTAAAATCGCTGCAAATACATGGTTTTAAGTCCTTTGCGGATAATACTACAATTGATTTCCACCCTGGTGTGACCGGGATTGTGGGGCCGAACGGATGCGGCAAGTCAAATGTGGTGGATGCGATTCGTTGGGTTCTTGGGGAGCGATCGGCCAAGGCACTGCGGGGTGGAGAAATGGCAGATGTCATTTTCAATGGAACGGATAAGCGTAAGCCGTTGGGAATGGCCGAGGTAGCGTTGACGCTAAGCGATTGCGAGGCAACGCTGGGAGTAGATTTTAACGAGGTGCAGATCACACGTCGAGTGTATCGCGATGGTCATTCGGAATACCGCCTGAATGGCTCAAGTTGCCGGTTGCAGGACATTTCGAGGATGCTTATGGACACGGGGATCGGCCAGGCGGCTTACTCGATTCTGGAGCAGGGCAAAATTGACCAGTTGTTGAGTTCGCGGCCAGAGGATCGGCGTGCGGTATTCGAAGAGGCTGCTGGCATTACGAAGTTTAAGTCTGAGAAACGGGAGGCGCTGCGCAAGCTTGAGTATACCGAAGCGAATCTCTTGCGGGTGTCGGACTTGCTTGCAGAACACAAACGGCGGATTTCATCTCTCCAGCGCCAGGCGGCAAAGGCGCGACGCTATCAGGCGCTGCTTACCGATGTCAGGACTCTGGATACCCACCACAGTTTTCGTCGCTATGAAGAAATGTCGGCGGAGAAGAGTGAGCTTGAGACGTCGATCGAGTCACTGCGCAGGGAGCAGGAACAAGTGCAGACGAGCATCGATGACAGGGAACAATTGATCGCCGATCAGCGCGACGAACTGCGCGGGCTTGAAGAGCAGCTTGCGCAGACTCAGCAGCGGATCAGCGATCAGAATCACCAGATTCAGGGAGCGACGAACCGGATCGAGTTCAATGACGAACGTCGACGTGAACTTCAGTCGTTCATCGAGCAGAACGAGCAGGAGATCGAGACGGCAAAGGTGAAGCTCGTCTCTCAAGAGGAAGAGCTGGCTGCTACACAGACCGCCTTGACCGAAATTGCCGAAACCCTTCGCGTTCAGGAGGGCGAAATTGAAACGTTCCGGGCTACCAACGACAACATTCGCCACGAGCGCGAGAAGGTGGAGCTGGAGTTGCGGCAGCTGCGGCAGCAGGCGCATGAGACCGAATCCCAGTTGGCCAAGATCGAAGCGCAGCTCGGAAGTAATCGCTCCCAGTCAGAAACCGATCAGCGCAGATCAGAGCAACTGCTTGCAGAGTTCACGCGTTTCGTGGATGAGAGGAAGGAGAAGGAGCAGGACGAGCAGAAATTTTACACCGACATCGATAATGCGAAGTCGAATGTGGCAAAATACGAGGCAAGTGTGCGCGATCTGAACGAGCAGGTGAAGACGGTGCAACAGGAGCGCAATGAGATGGAGGACAAGGTGCGCGTCGTGAATCGCGAGGTTTCCGGTAAGAAGTCACGACTGGACGTTCTGCGTCAGTTGGTCGTCTCCGGGGAAGGTTTTAAAAAGGGGACACAGGCCGTGCTGCGAGGATTTCAGGAGGAAGAAGAGCTTCGTGAGCAGGTTCACGGTGCGTTGTCATCCTTCATCAAGGTTGAGCCTGAGTTTATCACTGCGGTGGAGGCCGCGCTGGGCGATCATTTGCAGACTGTCGTCGTTGGCAACGCCGAGGCAGCTCAAAAGATTGTGGTAGCCCTGACCGAAGGTGGACTGGGTGAAGCTGCCGTTCTTCCCAAAGAATTTCTAGATGATGCCCCAGGGGCAGGTGAGGGGCGGGTTTTGCCAGAGGGTTCCCTTTGCTGGGCTCTCGATAAGGTGGAGGCTCGCGAGACGGTTGCTCCTTTTCTTCGCAAGCTCATTGGCAATGTCGTCATTGTGGCATCGTTAGAAGACGCGATCCGCTTTCGTTCTGAGTTCAAGCATCTGTCATTTGTCACTGTTGATGGCACTTGTCTGAGTGATCGCGGCGTGATTCGTGGTGGACGCAATGTCGAGGATTCTGGTTCAATCCTGCGGCGACAGCAGGAGATCGCTGAGCTGGACGCTGAGTGCCGCGAGCTACAGGAAAAACTCGTCTGGCACGAGGCTGCTCTGGAGGAGATCACCCAGGGGTTCAACGAGCTGCGTGCCCGAATCAGCGAGGACAGTCAGCACCTGCAGGAGGCGCGGGTATACGAATCGACTTTGCAAGGACGACTCTCTGCAGTGCAGCGTGAGAGCCACCAGTTAAAAAGCAAGATCGAGGGAATCGAATGGGAGAAAGGGGAACTTGCCCAGCGTCTGAGTGCACTGAGCGAAGCCGTGGAAGGTCTGCTTTCGAACCGCTCAGCCCATGAGCAGAGTCGCGAGCAGCTGGAGGTTCGGGTGCAGGAATTGGATGCGCAGTTGGCGGAGATTTCGCAGCGTGAGGCAGCATCAAACGATGAGCTTGGCGAGATGCGCACGACGCTCGCGGTTGAGCAAAGAGCAGAGCAGGCCTTGCGCCAGCAGTGTGCTCCTATGGTGACGCGCGTTCAGGAGCTCAAAGACCTGCTCGTCCAGCGCAGCGGTGAGATTGAAAGCTACCGCGAGCGCAATGTTTCCGCCGGACACGAGTGCGAACGTCTGCAGGCCGATATTGAAAAGGCACGTGGCATCGTCGAACAGTTCACCAGTGAACTTCAGCTGGTGGGTGAATCTCGCGATGAAAAATTTGGAACCATCCGCGAGATGGAGCAAGAGTTGGGATCGGCTCGGAAGCGCATCGCTCAACTCGCGGAGCAGCGTGGCAAGGAAGAGGTGAAGGCAGAGAAGATCGAGCTCCGAATCGAGAGCCTTACGACGTATGTGCGTGAGCGCTACCAGGTCGATCTCTTGACCTTCGAGCAGGATTTTCACGGCCTGTTGCTGGTGATCGAAGAGCAGAAGAAGGCATTCGGAAGACGCAACAAGCGCCGGGCTACTCTGGCGGCTAAAGTGGAAGGAGAGCCAGGGGATGAGCAGGAAATGGAAGATGGCGCTGGAGAGGAAGCATCGGAAGTCGAGGAGTCAACGACTGCCGAACAAGCGGAGTCCGAAACTTCGGGAGATGCCAGTGTAGTCGATGAGGAGGAGAGCGATGACGCGGCAGACGAGGACTTGGAGGCGCTGCAAGCGGCCGTCTCGGAGGGAGAAGAAGCGCTGGCTGAGGAAGAGAGGGAAAACGGTGATGCTGATGGTGCCGACATTGAAATCGAAGACGAAGGCCCTGATTGGGAATTTGTTGAATCCGTTCTGACCGAGTTAAAGCAACGCCTTGATTCCATGGGGCCGGTCAATCTCGATGCGATCGCTGAGTACGAGGAACTGGAAGCCGACCTTGAACGTCAGCAGAAGGACTTTGATGACCTTGAGAACTCCAAGACCAACCTGCACAGCATCATTCGCCGCTTGAATATTGAGAGCCGAAAGAAATTTGGGGACACGTTCCAGCAGGTGAGGATTCACTTCCAGACTGTCTTTAAGGAATTGTTTGGCCCAGGCTCGAAAGCCGATCTGATCCTGCTCGACGAGGATGATCCACTCGAAAGTGGCATCGAAGTGATCGCCAAGCCTCCCGGGAAGAAGCTGCAGTCGATCACTCTGATGTCCGGTGGCGAACGCTCGATGACCGCAGTCGCCCTGTTGTTCTCCATTTATAAAGTGAAGCCATCCCCGTTCTGTGTGCTCGATGAACTTGATGCACCGCTGGACGATTCCAATATCGGCCGCTTCCTGAAAATGCTCGATGAGTTTGTCGCTCGTCCGATCGAAGGTGAGGAAGGCACGGACAGGAAAAGTCAGTTCATCATCGTCACCCACAACAAGCGCACGATGCACCGCGCCGATGTCATCTACGGCGTGACGATGGAAGAATTTGGCGTGAGCAAGCCGATCGGCATGAAAATGGTTTCCGAGCAGGACAAGGCGAAAGCTGCTGAGCCTGCCACCAGTGACAAGTAGTTAAGAATCTCCGTTAATAGCAGAAATCGACAACGTTTGTTTGAGTTGTTGGTAGTCAGGGCCGCGTGAGAGAGTGAGGCACTCTCACGCGGTCAACTGCTTTATCAGATTCAGGGTGGATGTTTTTGTTTCCACTCAGGACAACAAATCGAGATTGGGGTTGATGAACCGAGGGGAAATGAGGCACGGTCGGGGCAATGAATAAAACCTCTATCCGTTGTCTGATCTCGACGATCGCCTGTTCCTCATCCCTGTTTTTCGCTGCTTCTGTAGCCAGTGCCCACGAAAGCGCTCAGGAGATGGCCCAAGCTGCGAATACACTGCTCGCAGCATTGGATGACGCAGAGAAAGCCAAAGCGGTTTTCGCCTGGGACAGTGAGGAGCGGCAGAACTGGCACTTCATCCCAAAGGATCGAAACGGCCTGACTTTAAAAGACATGAGCAATGAGCAGCGGCACCTCGCATACGTGCTTTTGAGCACGGGGATGAGCCACGTCGGATACCAGAAAGCGCTCACCATCATGAGTCTGGAGCAAGTGCTGCACGAGCTGGAAAACAACAGTCCCACCCGCGATACCGTGAAGTACTACTTCTCAATTTTTGGTACCCCCGGCAATGACAATACGTGGGGGTGGCGCGTGGAAGGTCACCACCTCTCGCTCAATTTCACTATCATCAAAGGTAAAAAGGTCTCAGCCACTCCCACCTTTTTCGGAGCGAATCCTGGCATCATCCAAGGCGATCACCGACGCGCTGGCTTGCGCACGCTGGGCAAGGAGGAAGATCTCGGACGCGAGCTGTTCGCGTCGCTGAATCCTGAACAAATGAAGCAAGCAGTGATCGAGGCCGAAGCACCCAATGACGTGTTGACCCCAATCGTTCCCAAGGTCGAACCGCTTGCGAACACCGGCATCCTTTACACGGACTTGAACGAAGAGCAGAAGCTACAGCTTGAAAAAGTGATCGACATCTATGTGTCACGCATTCGCCCCGAGTTGGCCGAATCAGACTGGAAGAAAATCCGCGACGCAGGGATCAACAACGTTCGCTTCGCCTGGGCTGGCCCCGGCGAGATTGGAGCACCACACTACTACCGCGTGCAAGGCCCTACCTTCGTCATGGAATGGGCCAACGTGCAGAATGGTGCCAACCACCCACACAGCGTCTGGCGCGACTTTGACAACGACTTCGGAGCCGACCTCCTCCGCAAGCACCTTGCTGAAGAGCATTAAGCATCCACCTGCGGGATCAGTTTGTAGCCAACTGGTGCGGGGCGATTATTCTTCAGGATCCCCGAGTCGCATCACGTAGTGAACTTGCCGGGCGACCTCCTGAAATCCGATGGCCGGGTAGAAGGTTGCGCCTATCTCGTTCTGCGCGAGGGTTTCAATCTTTGCGCATTCCATGCCTTCGTCACGGAAGTGTTGCAGGAGGTGGTTGATCAACTGCCTGCCGATTCCGCTTCCCTGATGTGCAGGGTCGACTGCCAGGTTGGGAATCCAGCCGATCTTGCTGTCATCGTCCGTCCGTCCGGTGATGTATCCTGCGATCTCAGCTTCTGGAGTTTGCCACACGAAGACGTGACGGGCATGGTCGCCTGAGACATCGTTATCGATGTGCCGGAGCTTGCGCCACTGCCAATCGTGTCCGCCGATGACTCCCAGCTTGTCTTCGATATTTCGATCGATCGAAACACTTGTGAAGCAGACTGCAGTGATGCGCTTGAGTTCATCGAGGTCGTCTGGTCGATAGGGGCGGATCATTTGCGAAGTGTAGCATCAGCGGCATTTATGCGGCAAGCTGAACGATGAACAACTCAGGTTTTGTAATTTCGGCTTTGATGGAATCGAAGGAATCGAACACAGATGAAGAATGGATATCCACAGATGGGCACAGATGGGGAGGGGAGCTGAGACTTGGTTTCTGAGGACGGGGGCGGTCTTACTTTAAACAACCTAAACTCCTAAACAAGAGGAGTTGCGTTCCGTCCAGTGTCGCGCTAGCCTCGCTCACTGATGATTGAAGCACAGCGAAAAGCATGGGATCGAGCCTCCGCTTTGGGGGCCGCTGACGTGTTTCCTGTTGCTGGCGGTATGAAAACTGTCCGACCGGAGACGCACGATGGCTGAGAGTTCGCTTTTAAAACAACAGCTGCTGACCGCTCAGGACGTTACCAATACTGTCCGCCGCTTGGCATTCCAGATTCTCGAGTGCCATCCAATGTTGGACGTTGTCTTCGTAGGAATTCACACGAGAGGCGTGGTGCTGGCGAATCGTGTGGCTGCGGTGCTGCGGGGAGAACTGGAAGCCGCCAACGGGCTGCAGATGGGGACGCTGGATATTTCCTTCCACCGCGACGATCTCGACCAGCTCAAGGATTTGCCGATCATCGAATCGACGGACATTCCATTCGATCTGGAGGGGGCCAACGTAATCCTTTTCGACGATGTCATTTTCACTGGCAGAACGATCCGTTCGGCAATCGACTGCCTGATGGATTTTGGCCGCCCGGCACGCATTGAGCTAGCGGTACTGGTCGACAGGGGGAATCGCGAGCTGCCGATTCAGCCGGACTACACTGGCCTCAATCGGGTGACCAGCTCGACCGATCATGTGCAACTGAAGTTGAGCGAGACCGATGGTGAAGACGGCCTCTACTTGATCGATCGAAAGGAGGCCACGCAGTGACTGGGCACAAGGATCTGCTCGATATCGGTTCGTTGACCAGGGACGAGATCGAATTCCTGCTCAAAACCGCCCAGCCGTTCAAGGAATTGTTGCGGAGATCGGTCAAAAAAGTGCCATCGCTGCAAGGGAAGAGCGTGCTCAATTTGTTCTACGAGCCATCGACACGCACGCGGTCATCTTTTGAGATCGCGGCCAAGCGCTTGTCTGCCGATGTGACGAATTTTGCGGTCTCGACGTCGTCAGTGGTCAAAGGGGAGTCGATTCTGGACACTATCGACACTCTGCAGGCGATGCGGGTCGACTACATCATTGTCAGGCATTCACAGTCCGGCGTGCCCAATCTGATCGCGCGCCATTCCAAGGCGTCGGTGCTGAATGCGGGCGACGGCTACCACGCGCATCCGACGCAGGCACTGCTCGATGCATACACCTTACGTGAGGTGATTCCGGAGTCCACGGGGAAGAAAGTGCTGATCGTCGGTGATTTGCTGCACTCGCGAGTCGCGCGTTCGACCAGTGAGATTCTCGAGAAAATGGATGTGCAAGTGGGAGTGTTAGGGCCTGGGCCATTGATTCCCGAGATGCGGCCGGATTACTTCAAGACGTTTTGTTCCTTCGACGACGCCCTGGCATGGAAGCCGGATGTGATCTATCTGCTGCGCATTCAGCTGGAGCGGCAGGAAGCGCAGTTTTTTCCAAGTCTGCGTGAGTATCACCGCTACTTTGGTGTGACGGGTGAAAGGTTAAAACGCATTGCTGGCGAGGGGATCTACGTTATGCACCCTGGGCCGGTGAATCGTGGCGTCGAGCTGGTGGATGAGGTGATGAGCTACGAGCGCTGCCTGATCAATCAACAAGTGGAAAACGGCGTGGCTATTCGCATGGCAGTGCTCTACTGGCTGAAACCGGAGACGGGAACAGGAGGTGCATCATGATCGAGAGCGTGGCATCACCCAGAGCGATCATCGTGCGTGGAGCGGGGATCGCATCAGCAGAGTCGTCAAAACTGCAGATTGCAGACGTTGCCGTTGAGGATGGTGTGATCACGCGGCTCGGTGAGGACATTGGGGATTGTGAAGGCGCTATCGAATTGGATGGGCGGGGGAAGGTGTTGCTTCCGGGACTGTTCGACATGCACGTGTATTCGCGTGAACCCGGCGAGGAGTGGAAGGAGACGATTCAGAGCGGCACTGAGGCGGCTATCAATGGCGGGATTACCGGAGTGGTGACCATGCCTAACACTGTGCCAGCGGTCGACAACGGCGGGATGGTGCAGTCGGTGCTGGAGATCGCCGGACGGAGTTCGCGTATTCCGTTATTTGCAGCTGGGTGTATTACGAAAGATCGCGGAGGCAGAGATCTGGCGGCAATCGCTGACATGCGTGAGAAGGGAGCCGTGTTGATTACCGACGGTGGTGTGCCGGTGAGCAATGCTCTGGTGCTCCGACGGGCGATGGAATACGCGCGTGATTTTGATCTGCTGGTAGGATCTCACTGCGAGACGATGGAGCTTTCCGGTAAGGGCGCGATGAACGAGGGTGCCGTTTCATTCCGGCTGGGAATCCCTGGCATGCCTGCGTGCGGCGAGGAAATTTGTCTCGCCCGTGACTTGCGACTGGCGCAGTTCACTGGTGCCCGGGTGCACTTGCAGCATGTCAGCACGGCCCGCGGACTCAATACGATCCGCCGTTATAAAAACGAAGGAGTGAAGGTGAGCTGTGCGGTGACTCCGCATCATCTGATATTCAATGAAGCGGACGTTGGCGACTACAACACGCATTTCAAGATGTCGCCGCCGCTACGGACAGAAGAGGACAATGCCCGGCTGATTGAGGGGCTGAAAGAGGGCGTGTTCGATGTTATCGCCACGGATCACGCTCCCCATGCCAATTTTGAAAAAGCGCAGGACTTTGCCTCCGCTCCGTTTGGAATCACTGGCCTGGAGACTGCGCTGGTCTCGCTGTATCACTATTTTGTCAGAAAGGAAGTGTTTGGCTGGGATGTGATCGTGAAGCACTACAGTGCAGGCCCCAGATCCCTGTTGAAGCTGCCACCCGCAGAGATCCGCGAAGGTGCCGCTGCCAATTTTGTGCTCTTTGATCCTGACAAGACCACCACTTTCACAAGGGATTCCATGAAATCGATGAGTTCAAATACTCCGTTTTTGAACTGTGAGTTGAATGGAAGCGTGGAACATGTGGTGCTGAATGACCGACTGTTAAAGTAGCTCCCTGTCTGCGATGGCTGCTGCAATTGAGTTGACTCAGGCGGAGAGGCACAGTTCCCGCAGCATCGTCATTGCGCAGAGTAGCAGTAAGCTGGCGGACGTTGCGTCGAGCGCGAAAACTGTGCTTACGTGGTTGATGGGCAGTGTCGGGGCACCCCCTGGTTTTGTCGGTTTGTTAGTGCCTATTCGCGAATCCGGATCAATGCTGCCCCAGGCTTTTCTTTCCGGTCTGGTGAAGCGCTCGGCGTTACGGAAACGCGTGTTTGTTATCGGTGCGGTGGGGCAGGCGCTTGCCTTAGGCGCAATGGCTCTCTGCACTTTGATGCTCAATGGGCTGATCGCCGGTGTCGCAATCGTCGGGTTGCTCGTGGTGCATGCTTTGTCCCGTTGTCTTTGTTCGATCGCTTCCAAGGACGTGCTGGGGAAATCGGTTCCCAAGGGGGCTCGTGGAAGGGTTTCAGGAATTGCGTCCGCAGTCGCCGGGTTGTTTGGACTGGGAGGGGCACTGGTGTTCATGTTCGGGATCGATCGCGATGCCTCACGATCGTTGTTGGCAGGGCTGCTCTTTGGTGGGGGTGTGTTGTACGTGCTGGCGGCGGTCTCGATTGCCACCGTTAACGAGGAGCCCTCATCCGACGATCCACCGGAGGATCTTGTGGCCGATCTGTGGCGGCGCCTTGCTCTGGTGTGGACAGACAAAGTCCTGCGCAAATTTGTGATCGCTCGTTCTCTTCTTCTCGGATCGGCTCTCGGCTCACCTTACATTGTGGTGTTGTCGCAGAGTCAGGGGCAGGGCGTGAAGGCGCTCGCAGCCTTTGTGTTTGCGGGTGGTCTCGCATCGACATTGAGCGCCGTGCTGTGGGGGAAGTTGAGCGATCGCTCGAGCAGATCATCAATGGCGCTGGGAGGCGCGGTAGCTGCACTTATGGGGCTCGCGGCAGTGGTCGTCGCCCAGTGGTTTCCTGAGATTGCCGCAAGCCGCTGGACGTGGCCGCTACTATTCTTCCTGATGAGCACCGGATACGAAGGCGTCCGGATCGGCCGCAAGACCTATATCGTCGATATTTCTGAAGGCGCAGACCGCACGGACTACGTTTCAGCCAGCAATACGATTATCGCCATCGTATTGCTAGGATTCGGCGCGATGGGCGCATTGCTGCAGTTTCTCGGGCCAACAGCAGCGTTGTTGATGTTCTCGGTGCTGTGTCTGCTAGGCAGTGGTCTGGCGCTCAGGTTGAAATGCGCCACGAGTTGATGGTTTGATGCTGGGATTCTTCGAGCTGGCCATGCATAGTCAGCTCATGTTCCGTCAGAAATTCCCACTCCTGTTGCTGCTTCCTCTCATTGCGTCTGGCATCGTTGCGAGTCCGATCGCTGCAGCGGATCGCAAACCCAACGTCATCATTGTCCTCACCGATGATCAAGGTACGGTCGACGCCGCCTGCTATGGCACTAAGGAACTCGCCACGACGTCGATTGATGCGCTGGCCAGAGCGGGTACGCGCTTCACTCAGTTTTATGCAGCTGCCCCAGTCTGTTCGCCCTCCCGGGCTGCGCTGCTGACTGGGCGCTATCCTGTGCGAGCCGGAGTGCCGGGAAATACTACATCGACGAAGGGCCAACCGGGAATGCCCGGTGAACAGGTGACGCTGGGAGAAATGTTCAAGTCTGCCGGTTACGCCACTGCGCACATTGGCAAGTGGCACCTCGGATACATCCCCGAGCACATGCCGAATGCCCAGGGGTTCGACCACTCGTTTGGTCACATGGGCGGCTGCATCGACAACTACTCCCACTTCTTTTACTGGAACGGTCCCAACCGCCACGACCTCCACCGCAATGGCGAAGAGATCCATGCTGATGGGAAATACTTTCCCGATCTCATGGTCGACGAGGCTTCCAAGTTCATTGGCGAACACAAAGAGGAACCGTTCTTCATTTACTTTGCCATGAACAATCCGCACTACCCGTATCAGGGAGAAGCTGAGTGGCTGGAGCACTACAAGGGGCTCGAATCTCCCCGCAGTCTCTACGCAGCTTTTCTCAGTTCACTCGATGAACGGATCGGCAAGCTGCTGGCGGCGGTCGACGCGAATGGGCTGCGCGAGGACACCATCGTCATTTTCCAAAGTGATCATGGCCACTCCACCGAGGAGCGTGCTCATTTCGGCGGAGGCAGCGCCGGGCTCTATCGCGGTGCAAAGTTCAGCCTCTTCGAAGGAGGGATCCGTGTCCCGGCGATCATCAGCTGGCCTGGCCACATTGAGGCCAATGCCGTGCGCGGGCAAGTTGCCCATGCCTGCGACTGGATGCCCACGCTCGCAGAGCTTTGCGACGTGCCCCTGCCGGATCGCTACCTCGACGGACACAGCCTCCTCCCGGTTCTCAGATCTCCCGATGCCGCCTCTCCGCATCAGCAATTGCACTGGATGCTGGGAACCAATGCCGAGCGGACGCAATGGGCAGTGCGCGAAGGCGCATGGAAGCTCATCGGCAACGCCAACGACACCACCGACGGACGAAACATATCGAAAATCCCCGGCTTCTTCCTCGCGAATCTGGACAACGATCCGTCCGAGACCACGAACATTGCCGACCAGCACCCCGACGTGGTCGCCAGACTGCAAGCCCATCATCAGACTGTAGCGGCGAGTTTCCTGGATGGGAAGTGACATCGCTCCCCCCGGTCGCCGGAAAAGAAACAACCCGGGAACTCGGTTCGCCGATTACGTGAATGGCGTGAGTTCCCGGGTTAATGGTGAAGAACTCTGGGCTAGATGAAGTCGTTGACCAGGTTTTCGAGCATCTCCTGACGACCGCTCTTGATCGAAGGTTCGCCGTTGGCGAGCGTATGCGCTTCCAGTTCCTTGAATCCGATAGAGCCGGCTTCGATCTGGGCACCGATGCCGCTGTCGTAGCTGCTGTAGCGGTCTTTGACAAAGTCTGAGAGGCGTCCGTCATCGATAATCGCCTGGGCAATTTTCAGGCCGCGTGCGAACGCATCCATTCCCCCGATGTGGGCATAGAAGAGGTCGACTGGCTCGAAGCTCTCACGGCGAACTTTGGCGTCGAAGTTGAGTCCGCCAGTGGTGAATCCACCCATCTTCAGAAGGCGGAGCATGATCTCGGTGGTCATGTAAATGTCTGTCGGGAACTGATCCGTGTCCCATCCGATCAGCGTGTCGCCGGTGTTGGCGTCGATCGATCCCAGCGCATTGGCACCCATCGCGACTTCCAGATCATGCTGGACGGTATGTCCGGCGAGTGTGGCGTGGTTGGTCTCGATGTTCAGCTTAAAGTGATCGAGCAGATCATACTCGCGGAGGAAGTTGAGACATGCCGCTGCATCTGAGTCGTACTGGTGGGTGGATGGTTCACGCGGTTTTGGCTCAATGTAAAACTGTCCCGTGAAGCCGATCTCTTTTTTCCAGTCGACCGCCATGTGCAGCATGCGGCCGAGGTGGTCCAGCTCACGCTTCATGTCAGTATTGACCAGGCTGGCGTAGCCTTCGCGTCCTCCCCAGAAAGTGTAACCCTCGCCTCCCAGGCGTTTGGTCACTTCCATGGCCTTCTTCACCTGCGCTCCAGCGTAGGCGAACACATCGGCATAAGGCGAGGTCGCGGCACCCTGATTGTAGCGGGAGTGGGCGAAAAGACACGCGGTGCCCCATAGCAACTTCTTGCCGGTGCGTGCCTGCTCTGCTTCGAGAACATCGGCTACTGCGTCCAGGTTCGCATTGCTCTCAGCAAGCGTCGCGCCTTCAGGTGCGACGTCACGATCGTGGAAGCAGTAGTAATCCACTCCCAGCTTATCCATAAACTCAAATGCAGCCCGCGCGCAGTTTTTTGCAGCCTCCACCGGGTCGGAGCCCTCATTCCACGGGCGAATTGCTGTGCCAACTCCAAAGGGGTCAGCCAGCGTGTTTTTCATGGCGTGCCAGTAGGCGATCGAGAACCGGAAATGCTCGCGCATTGACTTGCCTCCAACGACCTCTTCGGGGTTGTAGTGCCTGAAAGACAACGGGTTCTTCGAATCAGGGCCTTCGTAGGCGATCTTGGGGATATCTGAAAAGTATTCTTGAGACATGGTGGGGATGATTGTTGTGGATGCCGGGCGAACGTCAAGCACGGTTTTGAGGCTGCCAGCTCCGGGAGGTCAAGATGATCGAGCAGAAAGATCAACGACTTGAGCCGGAAGACGCGAATTTAGTCCGGATCAGCTCCACGCGTTTCCGATTTGCTCCCAGATCGGAATGTCCGGCACGGGAAGCAGAGCGGACGTGGATCACCGACTCTTCAGCGGACAGGCGAAACTCGACGTCGTCGACGAATCTGAAGATGGAGGATTTGAAGCTGGCAGCGAGATACTTGTCGGATTCGGTGGTGACGGTGCCTCCAGCGGAGATGACTGCCGCTCTTATATTTGCCATTGCCTGATCCGGGGAACCCGCAAAAGGAAAAGGAGGCACCGTGGGAGGCGCTGATTCAAAGGATTCGCTGCAGACGCAGTTGGGGGTACTGGGGCAGGGCGCCAGCTTGCCATCAATGATTCCCGGGGGCTTCAAGTTCTGCGACGTGATCGAGAGGATGGCGAGTGCCGCGACTGGCAGAAAGACCGTCACGACGGCAAGGCTTAGGATAACGATTGGCATCTTTAAGAACCTCAAAGTAAAGCAAGGAATGATCGTGCTCACTTACGTCTGGAAGTGGATGCGGGAAAGTGAACAGTAAGAATTTTCTGCTCTTTTCTACAAAATAGCAACGCCCTGAGAGCTCGAATCAGCGTAGTCATTTGAGACAAATCTCCGGTGGAACCCTCACTTTGGAACGCTCCTTCTCATGCTCCAGATTTCTCTCACATCATTTATTCTAGTTTCGACTATAGCCATTTCCGCTGCCGACTGGCCGCAGTGGCGCGGTGCCAAGCGGGACGGCCACTCGGACGGCGCTGCGTGGCCGGAATCGTTGGACGAGAACCACCTGAGGCAAACTTGGCGAGTCGAGCTGGGAAAAAGCTACTCGGGGCCAATCGTTCACGATGGGATTGTGTTTACCACGGAGTCGGTGAACGATGAGAGAGAGGCCGTGCGTGCCTTTGATTTAGTCTCGGGTAATCAGAAGTGGGCGACGGACTGGGAGGGCTCGATCAGGGTGCCATTTTTTGCCAGAAAGAACGGGAGTTGGATTCGATCGACACCGGCTACTGACGGTGAACGATTGTTTGTGGCAGGCATGCGTGACGTGCTGCTTTGTCTCGATGCCAAAACCGGCGAGGAGCAGTGGCGCGTGGATTTCCCAAAGGAACTCGGGGCCGAGCCCCCGGCTTTTGGCTTTGTCTGTTCCCCGCTGCTCACAGGAGACTCGGTCATCGTGCAGGCAGGTGCTTCGACTGTGCGGTTGAAAAAATCGACCGGGGAGATTGTCTGGCGCTCACTGGAGGATGGTGGTGGCATGAACGGCAGCGCTTTTTCTTCCCCACTCCTCGCTAACATTGGTGGCAGTGAGCAGCTGCTGGTGCAGACACGGACGGAGCTGTGCGGATTAGCTCCCGACAATGGGGCCGTGCTATGGAGACAGAAGGTTCCGGCTTTTCGGGGAATGAATATTCTGACGCCAGTTGTTGCCGATGGCAGGGTGTTCACAAGCACGTATGGCGGAAAATCGTTTTCCTACCAGATCTCAAAGGCCGGGGACGGTCAGTGGAAGTCATCTGTGGCATGGGACTTGAAGCAGCAGGGCTACATGTCGACACCTGTCGTCATCGGTGGGCATGCGTATCTTCATCTCAGAAACAAGAAGTTTGCCTGTGTCGATCTTGCGACTGGCCAGCAGCGCTGGGAGACAAAGAAGACGTTTGGCGACTACTGGAGTCTGATCGCTCAGGGAGATCGAATTCTGGCGCTCAGTGAAGACGGGACGCTCCGGTTGATCCGGGCCAATCCTGAAAAATTTGAAGTGATTTCCGAGCGCAAAGTCGCCGACAGAGATACTTGGGGGCACATCGCGGTAAGTGGATCCAAGGTGATGGTGCGCGAGCTTGAGGCGCTCACGGTTTTTGACTGGAAGTAGATCGTTGGAACCGGCTGATTACTATTGCGGACTGCAGCGAGGCATTTTACGATAGTCGGATGCTCTCCCGCCTTTACCCACTCATTATCCCTGCTCTATCTACATCAGCCGTACTACTGATCAGCGGATGTGCCACCACCGAGTCCGCTTCATCTGGGGGAGCTGGTGCCGATGGAACGCCGACCTGGAGTATTCAGTATCAGGGGGCGATTCAGGTGAGGAACAAGACTTACCATGTGGTCGATCTCTACGATGTCAGTGACTCGGATCTCGCCCGCATCCGTGCCGCTGGCTCCAAGCCGATTGCCTATTTTTCCAGTCAATACGAAGAGTGGCGTCCAGACGCGAGTCAGTTTCCCGATCGGGATCTGGGAAATCCGCTCTTGGGATGGCCGGGAGAACGCTGGGTGAACACCAAGAGTGAGGCAATCCGCTCGATCATTCGAAGTCGCTTGGATCTGGCAAAACGCAGAGGGTTCTACGGCGTGGATGTGGACAACACTGACCTCTACGAACACATAACGGGATTCGAAAACTCCACGAGGACGGCCGCAAATTATGTGCGTTTCATAGCAACGGAGGCGCACGCACGGGGCCTCAAATATTCGCTGAAGAATTCGATGGACCTGATTCCGGCGGTGAAGAATGTAGTCGATTTTTATCAAAATGAGGAGTGCCAGCAGTATGGAGAAGAGGATCGTTACCGTGGCGTTGGGCCGGTCTTCAACATTGAATACAAGCGCCCGTCGTCTCCCTATCGACGCAAGGGGTTTTACTCGCTGTTGAAGCGGACAAAAATGGGCGCGTTTGAAGAAGAGCTTTAATTAAGGGCAGTCGGAACGCTGGATGATGTATTTTGCTCTGAATCACTCGACAATGCCGCGATTGTCCGTATGGGTGTCCGCCAATGCTGTCGGTTGAGAATGTATCCATCCAGTTCGGCGGACGGACCCTGTTCAGCGACTTGTCGTTTGTGGTGCGTGCCCGTGAGCGGGTTTCGTTAGCCGGGCCAAATGGCGCCGGAAAGTCCACGCTGCTCAAAATCGTTTATGGGATCGAGAAGCCGGACAGCGGCGCGATCACGAAGGCGAAGGCGGCGACCGTCGGCTATCTTCCTCAGGAAGGCGTTCACCACAGTGGTCTGACGCTTTTTGAAGAAGTGCAGGCCGCGTTTGGCGATGTCGTTACGATGCAGAAGCAGTTGGCTGAGCTCGGCGACAAGCTGGGAGAGTTGGATCCATCCTCGGAGGCTTATGCGGATGTTCTGGAAATCTTCGGCGATCTGCAGCTGAGGCTCGATCATCAGGACGTCGCCAAGATGCGTCCGCGGATTGAAACAATTCTGGCTGGCCTGGGATTTTCGCGAACTGATCTGGAGCGCGAAACCGGGGAATTCAGTGGCGGCTGGCAGATGCGGATTGCCCTGTCGAAACTGCTGCTGCAGGAGCCAAGTGTGCTTCTGCTGGACGAGCCGACCAACCACCTCGATATCGAGAG
>JAGROY010000287.1 GCA_020439995.1 Verrucomicrobiia bacterium | reverse complement strand
TGCCTGGCTGAGGCATCGTCAGGATTTTCCCAGCGTTCTGTCAGCGGTGATCAGTTGCGGAGGCGACACGGACACGGTTGCCGCAATCGCGTGTGGAATCTGTGGGGCGGAAGTCGGAGAGCAGGGGATCCCTGCGCACCTCGTCTTGCGTATCTGCGACTGGCCGCTGTCAGTGTCCTTCTTGAGGAAAGTCGCCGCCAGTTTTACCTCCAGAGCAAAACCGTCAGAGCTGCCACGCTTACTCTGGCCCTTTCTGGTCTTGCGAAACATCGTTTTCCTTCTTGTCGTGTTGTTTCACGGAGTCCGGCGCTTGTTTCCTCCTTACTGAATACTGGAGCTGAAAATCCGAGTTTCAGCGGTCGGGAGATGGCGCAATCCCCGACACAATCCCTGCCAGGGCGCCGCGTGGCGCTTTTTTCGGGGATTATTATCAGCCCAGGTTTCCGCCAAGTTGCGAAACATTTCCGCCCAGAGGGTGCGGAGTCTTGTGAGTTTGAGGCAGGGTAAGTGGTTGAGGCTATGGATTCATCCCGGTTTTCAGTTGTGAAAATTTCAACCGTGAGAAATGAATGCAATTTTCATACTTTCCATGCGCTGTATTCCCACAGTGTTGATTTCGAAACTGGACGCGCTAACATTTCCGTGATCAGACTACTGATCCCAACGCATCCCATGAACCTGTTCGCCGATTGCGCACCTGCCTACCATCTTGTTTCGAAACGATCCTCATGATCCTTTCGCGCTTTAGCCATGATTGACGCTATCAAACGTACGCAGCTTCAGCGCAAGGGACTCTCTTGTGGCAAGAAGCGGAGGGAGCAGAACCAGAGCGCGTTCATGAGCACGCTGCGCTACAGCCCTTTCGTGAGATACCTGATTTACGCAGCGTTCCTCGGAGGCTTTCTGGTGCTGGTGCTGGGGCGAACAAAGGAGGTGTCAGTGTTCTTCGGGGAGCCAGCAAAGATTGTGATTGTTTCCCTGCTCTTGATTGTGATTGCTGTGATTCAACAGCAGGTCGCCCATCGCGAACACTTCAGGAAAAACAGCCTTCAGTGTCTGATCTTCGGATTGGTTTTCTTACAGGTTTCTCTAATGAGAGTCCTGGACTGGGTGGTGGAAGTCAACGGGCTGGAGGAGTCATTCAACCTGTTGCTAATGCCGTTCGCTTTGGCCCCGATGACGCTCACGATTTTGCTGGGCAGGAATCAGGGGCTGTTCGCGGTAATGATTGGAAGTTTGTTAGGGTGCCTGCTGGTGCCGGAGGCGAAGCTGTTCGTATTTTTGATTTCTTCGCTGCTGGTGGGACTGCTGGGAGTGTATATTACGCAAAATGCCCGCAAGAGAGGGCGTGTCGTGCAGGCTGGATTTTACTCGGGTGCAGCCACTGTCTTGCTAATCATCCTGCTAGGTGTGTTGGCTCCGTACAAGCTCAACGGGCTCACTTCCGCGCAATGGCAACTTGTAGGGGTACAAGTTCTCTGCGGTATCGTGACTGGAATTTTTTCCGGCATGCTGGTGGGCGGTTGCCTGCCGTTCCTTGAGTCTGCGTTTGGTGTGACTACTGACATCGGCTGGGTGGAGTTGTCCGACTTGAATCATCCAATGCTCAGGCGCATGTCACTGGAGGCACCGGGTACCTATCAGCATAGCCTGATGGTGGCGCATTTGGCCGAGGCAGCGGCTGAGGCCATCGGGGCGAATGCGACGATGTGTCGTGTCTGTTCGTACTTTCACGATCTTGGAAAACTGAACAAGCCGTCCTACTTCATTGAGAACGCATCCCCTGATCAGAATCCGCATGACGATCTGACGCCGACCATGAGTGCGCTGGTGATCATGGCTCATGTCAAAGACGGAGTCGACATGGCCATCAAAAATGGACTGAATTGCGAGATTCACGACGTGATCCAGCAGCATCATGGTACCTCGCTGGTTTATTTTTTCTACCGGAAGGCGCTGGATGCCCGCGATCAGATAAAGCAAAGCGTTGAGGAGGGGAAGGCGAATCAGGACGATGTACCCGAAGTGGCTGAGAAAAATTTCCGCTATCCTGGGCCAAAGCCGCAGTTTCGTGAAAGTGCCATCATCAGCCTCGCAGACTCGGTTGAAAGTGCTTCCCGCTCGCTGCAGAAACCAACTCCGCAGAAAGTCGAGCAACTCGTCGAAGAGATCGTTCGCAGCCGGATCAATGACGGACAGTTGGACGAGTGTGATCTTACATTGCGCGAATTGGATGTGATCAAGACCAGTCTCGTGACCACCCTGCGCAGTATCATGCACAGCCGAATCGTCTATCCAAAAGAGGAATCTGCGGGGAACGCAAAAGAAAAGGGAAAGGCGGAAATCATCCGAAAGGGAGACAAACGCACGAAGACCCAGAAGCTGGAAGGAGAATCCAGTGCGGCAAAGCCGGATTCTGAGACCGCCGCAGAGGAGGCTGCCGATTCCAGCAAAAAGAGCAAAAATAACAAGGCGGGCGCAATTGGAACCGCTGCCTGAGATCGCGGTATATGACCACTTCGGATTCGATTCCGATAAGGTGGCGAAGCTTCAGGCGTTTGCGGAGCGGGCTATCGTGCAGGCTCTGCGGTTTTCACCTGCCGCTGGCTCTGTGAAATCGCCGCTGCAGGAAGCACTGGAAGTAGAAGTATCGCTGGTGTCTGATCAAAAGATTGCCGATGTGCACGTGGAGTTCATGGGAATCGAAGGCGCGACGGATGTCATTACTTTTCATCACGGAGAGATCCTGGTGAGTGTTGAGACTGCGCGATGCCGAGCGGGAGAATTTGGGCATTCCGACGAAAAGGAACTGGCACTTTACATCGCCCACGGCCTGATCCACTTGCACGGCTACGACGACCATACCCCCGAAGAAGCCGAAACAATGCGGCTTCTTCAGGAGCAGGTTTTGTCAGAGTGCTGGGTGGATTGAACGCAGGTCTGTTCAATCGTTCTCGTCTCGAACGATTGCTTCCATTGGACAGCATTCCAGGGCCTCTTCTGCGGCTGCGAGTTGCTCCGCAGTAGATGGCTGGGCATACACATAGAAACTGGTTTCGTCTTCCGAAATCCGAAAAACGTCGGGTGCCAGTTCATGGCAAAGCGAGCAGATGATGCACTGTGTGTTCACATAGAACGGGCCTGGAACATTCTCCGGGAAGGCATCTTTCCGGCTGACTGATTGAATCGGGTGTGTATTGAACATGGCAAAGGTTGCAATTGGAAGCGACCTGCGTAAAATGAATCAAAAGTATGATTTAATGACAGATATGCATGAATACCCGGTCGATCTGTATGCTCTGAATCTGTTTCGACTTGTTGCGGATTGTGGTAGCTTTACCCAGGCGGGGAAGCGGGCCGGGTTGACGCAGAGTGCAGTTACGAGGCAGGTGCAGGGACTGGAGGAGCGTCTCGGTCTTCCGCTGTTGGAGCGCACTACAAGATCTGTGCGATTGACTCCAGCCGGAGCGCATCTCCTCGCGGAATCGTCGACGCTGTTCGCCGCTCTGGGTGGAACGATTCGGCAGATCCGTGAACAATACGCGGAGGCGCCGAAACTCCTGCGGGTAGGAATTTCACGATCGATTGGCCTGGCCTACCTGCCGGGATTCTTCAACGCGCATCGCAAAGAGCACCCGGATACGAGCACCGATGTTGTCTACGATTCCTCATCGACATTGCTTGAGCTGTTGGGTAATGGGGAACTCGATGTCGGCCTCGTGACTGCCGTGGCAAAGTTGCCGAAAGGTCTGGTGAAGACCCATCGCTTCCACGATGCCTTCACCTTGATTACGCCTCCTTCGGCAACCATCGAACGACGGAGTAAGACGCTGCTGACGATGTCTGAACTCCGGAAAAATGCAGCACACCAGCGCTGGATTCTTCCTTCAGAGGCAACGGGTACCGGGCGCGTCCTCCGGCGATGGCTGGATGAGAACGAAATCGAAGCGACTGCCTCCGTTCAGTCCGCCAATCTGGATCTTATCGTCAATCTCGTCTCCCTGGGGATGGGGTGGGGACTGGTACCGAACCGAGCGTTGCCGCTCTATGCCCGCCGCCGGGTAGTGAAGAAAGTCCCGCTGCGGGATCGCTTTGAACGCGAGATCGCTGTGATCATTCGTAGAAGCCACGAACATCCGCGCCACTTGGAAGAATTCGTGAGGGCGATTCTTTTCTGATCTTGCCGCCCGATGGAGACCAGAAAGGGCTGCCTGCGGTGAAACAGGCAGCCCTTTCGACAGATTAGAAATCCGTCTGGAACTGAGCGCTACTGGAGCATCTTGTCGCGCTCGAGCTTGAGGCCCATTTTTCGGTAGAGGGTCGCGATGCTAACGCCGAGCATGCTCGCAGTTTTCTCACGTGAACCTTCATTGTATTTGAGAGTTTCGCGGATGAACATGCGCTCCTGCTTCTTGATGAACTCTGAAAGCTTGGTGCCAATCGGCAGGGTATGCTTGACGGCTTCGTTCTCTTCGTCGCTGATTTCGACTTTTTGCGTAATCTTCGGCGGGAGGTCAACCGGGCGAATGCGGTTGTCCTCTGCGAACGCACACGCGCGCTCAATGGTGTTTTGCAGCTCTGCGACGTTTCCGGGCCAGCCGTAGCTGTCGAGGAGCTTCATCGCGTACTTGTCGATCTCTTTGATTGCCGTGCCGCTCATTTTTGCGTGACCTGACAAGAAGTGGTCGGCTAACGGGGCAATGTCTTCCCGGCGGCTTCGGAGAGGCGGGATGTCGATCGGGATGATCGAAATGCGGTAGTAAAGGTCTTCGCGGAAGGTGCCTTTCGCGATGTGGTCTTCCAGTTTTTCCGTGCAGGTGGCGATGAAGCGGAAGTCCATCGACTCGGGAAGCTGGCCAGCCATGCGGCGCTTGGTAACATCTTCGAGGAAGGAATCGAGCTGAGACTGCAGACGCACGGGCAGCATATCGATTTCCTCCAGAACGATGGTGCCGCCATGGGCGCGATTGAAAATCGTATTGGTAGATCCGCTTGTGCCGAAGAGTTCCTGTTCAAGGAGTTCTTCTGGCAGGGATGAGCAGGGCAGGACTTTGAATGGAGCGTTGATACGTGCACTGGCGTTGTGAATAGCCCGGGCGACCATCTGTTTTCCTGCGCCAAACTCTCCCTGTAGCAGGATCGGGCTGTCGTTGTCAGCCACTTTGTCGACCAATTCCAGAATGCGCAGCATTGGGCTGCTCTGGCCGATGAGTTTGGTTTCGGGTGCCAATGAGACTTCTTCGAATCCTTTGCGGGACTGTGGCTGAGGGGATGTGCTGACTCCCACAGACTCGATAGCGCGATTTACAGTACGCTGAAGGTCATCCAGTTCGAAGGGCTTCGTCAAATAGTCGAACGCTCCGAGTTTCATCGCTTCGACTGCGGTTTCAACGCTGCCATACCCAGTCACCATGATCACTGCCATGCCAGGGTGTTCCTGCTGGCAGCGCTCAATGATCTGGAGTCCATTCATATCGCCAATCCGAAGATCCACGATCAATAGTTCAGGCTGACTCTTCGCGATCGCCTCCATTCCATCTTTACCAGTTTGGAAGGAGGAGACCTCGTGGCCCAGTCTGCGGCATAGCTGCGACATCAAGTCGAGGATAGCCGCTTCGTCGTCAATAATTACAATTTTCGCCATAGCTCTTGTTTGGAAAATCCTTTTCACATTCTTGCGATCTAAACAATAAAGAAATGCAAGTATTTAGGAAATGTGAAAGAAAATTCTCCGTTTGAATCGTGATATCCCATTTAAATATGATTAGTATGATTATTATAGGGCGGATTCGCAAGGATGCAATCTCCGAGCTGTGGAAAAGTTGGAAACCGAGAATGGGCGGCAGAGCGACTACCGTCGGTAGTATTCAAGTTTGAGTCGCTCCGCCTTTTGTGCGAACTCCTTCGCCCGCGGGCCCTGCCCGGAGCCTTGCGCGTCCGCCAGTTTGGTCGCTATGGCAATCGCGGCATCCCAGTTTTTCTCTGCTTTGAGAAGTTCGAACAATTGGGACCCTGCGCGGTAAAACCATGTGTAGTCGGGGACTGGGACGGCTGCTGTATCGAACACTTTAAAGTAGGCGTCCTTGGCACCCTGGGGATTTCCTGCCCGCTCATAGCATTTTGCCAGACGATACAGCGACTGATTGCGCCAGCTGGGTGAGTCTTCCGGGCCACCTGCGGCTTCGAGAAAGATCTTTTCAGCTTCGGGAAGTTTGTCGGGGTCTTTTGCGCTCTGGCTGAAGAGAGTTTCCCCGAGTGAACAGAGAATCGCCTTTCTTTCCTCTCCGGCGACTTTGTCGCTTCCCAGCAGGGAGCGGAGAATCTCAGCGGCATCGTCGTGCTCTAGTTGCCGCCGCTTCACCAGTGCCTGCTGGTAGCGGGCAGAGATGCTCAGTGGGCCTCCCTTTGCCACCACGCGGTTCCAAAGGGCGAACGCGCGCTTTGGTCCTTCAGTAGGGTCCAGCCGCATGTTGGCTTTGCCTGCGAAGTAGAGGGCCGGTTCCGCGAGGTCTGAGTCAGGGGATTCGGTCTCGAGCGTCTCGAACATGCTGATCGCCAGCGGATAGTTTTCAGTTTTGTAGTAGTGCTCGCCGAGCTTCATGAGCACGTCATCTCGCCACGGTGATTCTGTCGGCCAGTCCGTCAGGAACCGGTTGCCCAGCGTCACCATTTTGGTGGGCTCCTCGCTTCGCTGGCTGATTTCGAGCCAGAACCGTGTGTAGTCGAGTTGCTGGTTCTGGTAGTCTGTCAGGCCTGATTGGCTTTGGGCGAGTTCGAGGTGGCGTGAGGCGGTGCGAACGTCGGGTTCGGGGAGCTTTCGTATGGCGATCTCAGCAAGTGCAAGGTGGGCGGCAAACGCACGCGGGTGATTGGGACTGAATTCGATGAACGCTTCGAGTGACGCCTGAGCGTCGCGGAAGTGTTGATTGGCGGCGAGATACAATCCTCGCTCGATCAACAGGTTTCCTTTCAGCCCTGGATTCTCATCGAGTGCGCTGAGATACGCATCCAGATTTTCCCGAGCGTCTGCACGAAGCGCGGAGATGGCTGCATCGTAGAGGGCGACTGCGGCAGTTTGTGGATCAGCGCCATTGGTTGTCTTGCGGAAGGCTGCCTCCGCTCTGCGGAAGTTTTCGGTGGCCGAGACGATAGCTGCGGAATTCAGTGAGCCGGCGGCGGCGCTGGCAATGGCGTAATCTGCCTTTGCCGCGAGAAAATCCACAAGTTCGCTGGCGGTATCTGGGATGGTATAATTTTTCAGC
>JAGROY010000286.1 GCA_020439995.1 Verrucomicrobiia bacterium | reverse complement strand
TGGATTTTCGAGAAGGTCCGCATGATGATCACATTGCGACCCTCGCGCACGTACTTCAGCGTATCGGGTGGGGTATCGAGAAATTCGTAGTAGGCCTCGTCAAAGATCACCACCACATGGTCCGGAACTTTGTCCATAAAGCGGTCGATCGCGTCCTGCCCGACGAGCGTCCCTGTTGGATTGTTAGGATTCGCAATAAATACCTCTTTCGTCGCCGGCGTTATGGCTGCCGCCATCGCGTCCAGATCGTGCACAAAGCCTGGATCGGGGACTTCAATCGTTTTTGCACCGAAAAGGGTCGCCATCAATTTGTAGACAACGAAAGCGTGCTCTGCAGTGACGATTTCCGCTCCCGGGTGGAGGAAGGCGTGTCCCGCAAGCTCAATGATTTCGTTCGAGCCATTGCCCAGCACCACGTTGCCGAGTTCCAGCCCGAACTTTTCGGCAATGGCAGTGCGCAGTTTGTAGCCGCCGCCGTCCGGGTAGATATGCACATGTTCGACTGCTTCCCTCATCGCCATGATCGCCTTTGGTGATGGACCAAGGGGATTCTCGTTCGATGCCAGTTTTACAATCGTTTCCGGATCGAGCCCCAGTTCCCGGGCAACATCTTCAATAGGCTTCCCCGGTTCGTAGGGAACCAGGCCATGCAGTTGGGAATTGGCGTAATCGGAAATGCTGTTACTCGTGCTCATGAGTGGCCAGAATAGCACATCTTCACCGGGGTGACACCGGCATCTTTGCAGGCGGAACCGGGAAGGCAGCCGGGTACACTGTTTAGCTTGATTCGGGGATTATCGCTGTGAACAGTGCCCGATGCGTATCGTCACCATTCTCTGTCTTCTGGTAATTTCGATCATCGCCACTGGTATCGGCTGGTTGCATGCGACTGAGCACTTCGCCAGCACGGTCGCGACGGCGATCGGTGCGGTCATTGCCCTGGCTGTGATAGCACTATGGATGGTGTGCCAATTTGGGGGAAGTGCAAAATCGAAGATTGTCACAGTGATTGCAGGTGCGCTGGCGATCGGAGGCAGCACTCAGCTGTTTCGCTATAACGGTTCCTTCGATGGCTCATCGCTGCCGCAGTTCACCTGGCGCTGGGCTCCGGTAAAGGGGGAGGGGCTCGATGATCTTTCGAATCTTCAGTCTGGTGCGCCTGCAGACCAATGGACGCCGCCCGGAATCTATCAGGACTTTCCGGGTTACCTCGGAGCGGATCGCACCGGCTCCCTCACTGGATTCACGCTGGAAACCGACTGGGAAAAATATCCGCCGCAAGAACTCTGGCGAATCGAAATGGGACTGGGCTGGTCCGGTTTTGCGGTGAAAGGGCGGTATGCCGTGACACAGGAACAGCGGGATGCTCTGGAGATGGTCACCTGCTATGATTTTGAAAACGGGAAGCCGCTCTGGGCACATCGGAATGAAACGCGCTTCTCTGAAGGCATGGGGGGCGACGGCCCGCGCGCCACTCCGCAAATCGATGGCGATCGGGTCTACGCTTTCGGTGCCACGGGTATTCTAGATTGCCTGGAGTTGGCGACGGGGAATCTGCTCTGGTCGCGACAAGTGCTTGTTGAGAACAGCACTGCAAATCCCATGTACGGCAAGTCGGGTTCACCCCTGATCGTCGGTGATCAGGTGATTGTGACTGGTGGCGAATCAGGTCCGCTGTTGATTGCTTACCATAAAATGACAGGTGAACCACTGTGGAAAAATGGAACGGATGCCGCCGGATTCTCGACTCCGGTTCTGGCGACTGTCAGTGGCGTTAAGGTCATTGTTAGTGTGAATGCCAAATCTGTGACCGGTCATGATCCTAAATCGGGGGAAGAACGTTGGCGCTGGCCCTGGCCGGGCACGATGCCGAAGCCCGCGCAGCCACAGATCATCGGTGACGATCGTGTTCTGGTGACCGCCAGCTACGGGCTGGGCTCCCATTTGCTGAAGATCGGTGCCCCGGATCCCGATGGGAAATCCACCGTTGAAGAAATTTGGGAGTCGAGCCGGATGAAAACGAAATTCAGCAGTGCCTGTATTTTCGGTGACTATGCCTATGGGTTGGATGAGGGGCAATTCGCCTGTATCAATCTGGAAAATGGTGATCGCGAGTGGAAGGATGGGCGCTACGGGTTTGGTCAGAATTTACTCATCGGGGATGTTTTGCTGGTGCAGGCGGAACGTGGTCAGGTGGTTCTGCTGCGCGCTACACCTGACGGTCATCAAGAACTAGCGAAGATGGATGCGCTGCGCTCAGACACAAAATCCTGGAACACTCCGACACTTGCCGGCAGTTATCTGATTGTGCGCAACGACGTGGAAGCCGTGTGTTTTCGCCTTCCTGTGAAGATATCAGACGAAACAACCGTTCGGATTCAACCTTAGAAAGCACATGTCGAGTTCCAGTTCTTCCGGCAAAGAAATCGTCATCATTGGTGGTGGCGTCATTGGTTTATCGGTTGCTTATCAGTGCTTGAACAGGGGCCACGGTGTCACAGTGTTAGAGCGTGGGCCGGATACACGTGACTGCTGCTCGCTGGGCAATGCCGGGATGGTGGTGCCCAGTCATTTCGTGCCGCTCGCAGCGCCTGGGATGATGGCGAAAGGCCTGCGCTGGATGCTGGATCCCGCCAGTCCGTTCTACGTCAGGCCGCGTATCAGCTGGGACCTGATGGCCTGGGGATGGCGATTTTATCGCGCGTCCACTGCGTCTCGCGTGCGCGCAGCAGCGCCTGTGCTGCGGGATCTAAGCCTGCGAAGTCGGCAGCTTTTTGAGCAATTGAATTCCACGGACGGATTCGATTTTGGCCTGGTGCAGCGGGGCCTGCTCATGCTGTGCAAAACGGCCGCCATGCTGGAAGAAGAGGCGGAAATCGTTGCACAGGCGAACGAGTTAGGGGTGGAGGCGAAAGTGTTAGGGCTCGACGATCTGGCAGCGATCGATCCCCGCATCCAAATGAACGTTCACGGTGCCGTCCACTTTTCGCAGGACTGTCATCTTTCTCCCAATCGATTCGTCGCGAATCTGCAGCAGGCGATTCTCGACAACGGGGGCGACATCATCTGGGACGCGGAAGTCACCGGATTCAAGACGGCCAGTGGCGGGAGAATCGAGTCCATCGAAACGAAAGAGCGAAGTTTCATCTGCGACGAATGCGTTGTCGCCACGGGCGCCTGGTCTCCCGTAGTCGCGCGCATGTTGCCCGGCTTGCGCCTGTCGGTTCAGGCAGGGAAGGGGTACAGTATCACCGTTGACTCTCCACCTGCACTACCAGAGCTATGCTCGATTCTCTGCGAAGCAAAGGTGGCAGTTACTCCGATGGGAAATTCATTGCGATTCGGTGGAACCATGGAAATTGCAGGATTGGATCAATCGATCAATCGGCGCCGCGTAGAGGGAATCCTCAAAGCGATTCCACAATACTTTCCGCAATTCGAGGATTGCGATTTCTCATCGGAACCCGTGTGGAGTGGCCTGCGCCCGTGCACCCCCGACGGCCTGCCCTACATTGGGCGAAGCAGGGGGCACGCGAACCTTTGCGTTGCCGCCGGGCACGGCATGCTGGGGCTCAGTCTGGCTCCGGTCACTGGGGAAGCGGTGGCCGCCATCGTATCAGACGACGATCCCGGGCTCGATCTGCGGTTGTTGGCACCGGATCGCTATTGACCTGTTGAGAGCTGCTGTGTAAACAAGACTCCGTCGGTTTTCTCTCCCCCCCAGAGAGCGTCAGTCAGAAAAAGGATTCCCACCAATTGATGAGCGAGACCACCATGCAACACATCTGGCAGCCCGAAACCGGAATTACGGGACTTGGCCCGTCCTCGGTCGAGGTGGCTGCGTCGGAAATGGGGAGTATCAAGAGGATTTGGGCCGAGCAAAAAGAGCGGCTTAAGGGTACCAGCTTGCTTTCCAAATTCACGGAACGGTTGAGTCGGGAGTGGGCGATTGAGACGGGCGTAATCGAGAATCTTTATCAGATTGATCGAGGAATTACGCAGACGCTGATCGAGCGGGGATTTCACGCAGAGTTCCTCACTCACGGATCTACGAATAAACCACCGGGATATGTCATCAATTTGCTTCGGGATCAGCAAGATGCTCTTGAAGGTGTCTTTGCTTTCATCAAGCAGAATCGCCCACTAACTACTTCTTACATCAAGCAGCTTCATTCTTCTCTAGTCCAGAGCCAAGACTGTACCGAAGGCATAGATGCGGAAGGAAGGCTGATCGAGATTCCTCTCATCAAGGGGGATTGGAAAATCCACCCGAACTATCCAACAAGGGATGGTGTCACCTTTGGATACTGTCCGCCCGAGCAAGTTGCCTCTGAGATGGACCGGCTCGTAGCAATGCATCAGGAGCACTTGGATGCAGGGGTGCCCGCTGAGGTGGAGGCCGCCTGGCTGCACCATCGCTTCTCACAGATCCATCCATTTCAAGATGGCAACGGACGTGTATGCAGGGCGTTAGCCTCTATGGTGCTGGTACAGGCGGGGCTGTTTCCTCTTGTGGTCACCCGCAATGAAAAAGACAAATATATCGATGCGTTGGAAGCAGCAGACAAGGGAGATCTGAAATGGTTGGTCGACCTGTTTGTTAGCCTTCAACTGACGCAGTTTCGCAAAGCGACCGCGCTTTCCGAGAACATTCTGACTGAAGGGGAAAATGTCGCCTCCGCTCTTAGCGGGCTGAAGAAGGCTGCCGAACGAAGCAAGGAGGCGCGGCAGCTGGAGTTGCAAAGGGTGTTCGATCTCTCCAGGCAGTTGGAGGACGACACCGTGACCGCTTTTGAGGAACTTGTTCCCGAGCTGCAAAAGGTGCTTCTTTCCCTGAGTCATCGAGGGGCGGCTTTTGTGAAACGATCGAATCAGAGCACCAATCATTTCTATTGGGGGCAAATCGTAGAGAATGCCCGAGAACATTTGGATTACTTTGCCGACACCAGTTCGTATCGTTCATGGGTGACTCTGAACATGGTTTGGGAGCGGCGTGCTCGTCTCGTGTTTACCTTTCATGGCATAGGGCGGCCATTCAGTGGCAGCCTTGTCTGTGCACCCTTCTTCGAGTTTCGCGATGGTGACGACAATGAGCAGACCCACTCAACGATCGTTCCAATAGCAGAGAGTGCATTCGTTTTCTTCCACGATGAAACTCAAGAGGCGGTAGCTGACCGTTTCCGATCATGGCGCGACAAAGTGGTCACCGTCGCGCTCAAACAACTGGGAGAAAGCCTCTGAATCGTGTAGTGAATCAATTTTGAGTTGGTAAAAGTAAAAATATTCGTATCTAAATCCATCATGAGTGCCGACGCAAAAATCACCGAACTGAATCTTGAACTTCCGCCTGCCCCCAAGCCAATGGGCGTCTACAAGCCCGTGGTAGTGGTGGGGAATCTCGTCTACCTCTCCGGGCACGGGCCATTGCTGCCGGACGGGACGCTCATCACTGGGCGGCTGGGCGACAATATGGATGTCGCTGCGGGATACGCTGCGGCGCGGCAGGTTGGGCTGACGATGCTGGCTTCCATCCGCCAGGAGCTGGGCAGTCTGGACAAGATCGGTCGCGTGATCAA
This sequence comes from Verrucomicrobiia bacterium, assembly GCA_020439995.1. GTDB lineage: Bacteria > Verrucomicrobiota > Verrucomicrobiia > Verrucomicrobiales > DEV007 > JAGROY01. Next base: position 5,981 of record JAGROY010000286.1, on the reverse strand, counting down.
AGTTCTGGGAATGGTTAACTCCACTGCGGATTTTGGCGAGCATCCGAAGGTGATTAATGGTTGCAGTGAACTGTTCGCGGATGTCTGGGGGGCAGAGAATGGGATTGGTGCCCGCAGTGCAGTGGGAATGGGATCGCTGCCGGGCGATATTGCCGTTGAAATTGAAGCGATCTACGAGCTGGCGTAACGGTATGAATATTTCAGCGCTCAGCGGCCACGAGGTGACGAATGTTGGTGAAGTGGCGTCGCCCGCCTTGCTGCTTTACCCGCACAGGGTGCAGGACAATATTCAGCGACTGCTGACATTTGTCGGTGGCGATGCGACGCGGTTGCGTCCGCATGTGAAGACACACAAGCTTGGTGCGATTGTCAGGATGCAATTGGACGCAGGCATTTCGAAGTTCAAGTGCGCTACGATCGCCGAGGCGGAAATGACCGCTGACGCTGGAGCTCCTGACGTGTTGCTCGCGTATCAGATGGTCGGGCCAAATGTCGGGCGGATCTGCGCGTTGGCGAAGCGGTTTCCAGAGACGAGGTTCTCCGTTTTGGTCGACAATTCCGAGTCTCTGCGGGCACTAACTCAAGCGGCTACTGCCGAAATGATCAAGCTCGGTGCATTCGTCGATATCGACTGTGGCATGCACCGAAGCGGGATCGAGCCTGGTGATGCAGCCCGGCAGCTCTACCGAGAGCTGTGTGATTCGCCCGGCGTCGAAGCGTGCGGTCTGCATGCCTATGACGGCCACATCCACGATGAAGCCGAGGCCGTTCGCTCGGGCCGGAGTGATGTGGCGATGACCCCGGTCGAAGCGTTTCGCAGTGAACTCCTTGCGGAAGGGCTGCCGGTGCCGACGGTGGTGGCTGGCGGAACACCAACGTTTCCCATGCATGTGCAGCGCCCGTGGGTGGAATGCTCGCCCGGGACGTGCCTTCTCACTGATGCAGGATATGGCACGGCTTATTCCGATATGGAATTCGTGCCCGCCGCATTTCTTCTCACTCGAGTCATCAGTAAGCCGGGAGGCAATCGCCTTTGTCTCGATCTGGGACACAAGGCTGTGGCGGCAGAGAATCCGATTGCGAACCGAGTGAGATTTCCCGCACTGCCCGACGCGGTTCCACTGGGCCAGAGTGAGGAACACCTTGTGATCGAAACCTGCCGAGCCGACGAGTTTAGTGTTGGCGACGTTTTTTACGGCCTGCCCTGGCACATCTGCCCAACCCTTGCTCTCTACAGCGAGGCAGCAATCGTTTCTGCCGAAGGCGAAGTTTCGGAGCGCTGGCCGATTCTTGCCCGTGCGCGCTCGATCACTGTCTAATTCATTCTGTCCCTCAGCGAGGTTTAAAGCGGGTTGAGCGTGAAGATCGATGCGTCCTTAATGTTCTCCCGCCATTGCGGAGTGCGGGTAAGTTTTTCGAACTGATCTGCCCATTCCTGGAAGGTAACCCTACAGTGGCCGTAGGGCTTGAAGTCGCGCAGCGTCCAGAATGTCATTTTATCCTGCTCGCGATCGGCGAACTGGAACAGCATCCAGCCGGTGGGGGAGTCAACCAGCTTTCCTTCGATGGCGACGGATCCCTTCGTCCAGCGCCCTGCAAGTCCTGCCGCCGGGCCGACGACAAAAGTTGCCGCCTTTTTTGCGACATTTCCTGTCACGGAAGTGGGATTCAATTCCACCAGGCAAAGCTCAAGTGAGATGCTGTTCGCTGTAGGTTTGTCCACCACTCGATAGTGAGCGGCTGGATTTTGTTGGAATGCAGTCACAAAGGCGTTGCGGAGCTCACCGGCCAGCTGTTCCACCGGTCGCTCCCGGCCGGCCTAGTGCATTTCCATACTCGATAATTTTTGACTGATGGGGCGCAGGTTTTGAGTTCGCACGGGAGCAATGTAGATTTCATTGCGCGTGGCTGATTGCATCATGGATTCCCGTGGCGCCGATGTCCACACCTGCTGAAATGGGCCAGATCGTTGCGTCCGCATGTTGCCGGGGGCTTCGATAAATGACGAGAGCTGCGCCGGTTTTGCATCAAGGGCGCGCTTCGCTGTTGTGCATGAGCAGAGCAGCAGAAACGGAAGAACGAGCAATGGCAACCAGGGAGAGAATCGATTGGACTGAGATGAGACGTGCATGATTGAAAATTTTTTTGGTGATGAGTTCTTGTCGAAAATCAGGCGGCAGTGTCTGCGAACCAGGTGGCTGTGAGTGATTGGGGAACTTGAAAAACTCTACTGTCAGGTGAATGCTGCCATGTGTTGGTGATCAAGAATTTCTCATTCCCCGTATTCGTGCAGAGACTCACAGGAGCGTTGGCCATTTGCCTGTTCATGTCGTCGTGCACGACTCTACCAGAGCCCGCAGAAATTCCCAACCCAAAGGCGAGTTCTGTATCAGCAGCGGAAATGAGGCCAGCTCGAGTGATGGCACCAAAGCCGGTAAGGGTGCCGAAATTGCCTGCGAACGAAGCGCCGGAGCGCAACGTGATGCCGAAGCTGGAGGCACCCAAGCTCGCGAAATTGCGGAACGCACTACAGCCCCGGAAACCTGAGACGTCTGCAATGTCAACGGTGCCTTCGACTTCGACGGAAGGGAAGCGTGTGTTGTTCCTGGGGGACTCACTGGCTGTCGGTGCATTCGGACGCACGTTCGATCAGACACTTCGCAACTCCGGTTTCGAAGTCTATACTTCCATTGCCGGGGGCGCGACGCCTTACTACTGGCTGAAAGAATACCCACCCGTATCGATCGACATCACCTATTGGGAGTGCACACCGACCAGCGAGCGGCGATTGCCGGGAATCAGCGAGGTTCCGAAAGTGGAATCGCTTATGGCCAAGTGGAATCCTGACATCGTGGTCGTGCAGACAGGAACCAATCTATACGCATCTCTTCGATCGAAAAAGCGGAGTAAAGAGGCGAACGTCCGAGAGGTCGAGTCGCTCATCGAGAAGATGTGCCGCGCAATTACAGCCAACGGCCAGCGGCAACTCTACTGGATCACGCCGCCGGATTCCCATGTGAAGCGTTATCCTCAAGCCCTGCAGGACGAAATGTTGAACATCACCCAGCGTGTGGCTGGTCGATACGGCACCGTGTTCAACAGCTATCAGGTGACCAGCTACGATGAGCCGTATCCACAGGCCGATGGTATTCACCTTGCCGCACCTGTCTCCCGCAAGTGGGGAGAAGCCGTCGCTGCCGATTTCAAGGGCCGGTTTCAGTGACTGGACAGGCGGCTCCTCCTGTTTGTGTTCGGAGCCCATGTGCGTATCGAGCACGGGTAGAGAATTGGATCAGGAAGACCGGATGGGATCATATTAATGGATTTGAAATGTATTTCCACGCAATGAGATTAAAAGCTATTGATTTTAGAATTGTCATAGTTACTATATGTAATGCCCTTCCGATTCATCCTTTCAGCTGCTACGCTGGCATTGGTCATCTCCACTTCTCAGGCGGGAATCGTGGATACCCTCAATCCGGCCAGTGCCGATGCATTCAACACCATCGGCAATCTTCCGACCTGGAACAATAACGGCGATAAGGCGGATGCCACGTTTACGCTCGCAGTCGATTTCGATGCGAAGGCAGGCGGGGGCGACGAAGTGCTATGGGAAACGGGTGGAGGGGGAACGGGTAGTTCTCTTCTTTACACGGCGGGGGACACTTTGCGATTCATCACTCGGCAGGGGAACGCTGGCGGTACCACTCAAGTGGACTATCAGCTGACAGCTGACCAGATTGCAGCTGGCGAAATCTTTGTCTCCTGGGTCTTCGATCTCGGGAGTGATGAAATGCGCCTGATCACGAGCCACGTGGGCGGCTTCGACCATCGCCAGACAGTGGCAACTGTGGCGTATACAGGAACTGACTGGAGTGGAAACAACGCAGCCGGCTTTGGTGCATCGACATCGATATTGGGTGGAATCAATCCGAATGTCTCTGGAGTTGGGCACAATTTCCTTTCCGGCACTATCAACACAACAGAAGGTCTTCTCTTTTACGCTGGCGATGCCTACGCTCCGAGCCCTGTGCCAGAACCGATGGGAGCGTTGGCGCTTTCTGGAGCAGTTGCGCTCGTCTTCCTCCAGCGCCGCCGGATGCCGGGATGAAGCGCAAAAGAACAACTCGGGCAATATCGCGCGGTCTCGGACGCAGAAGTTTAGCGCCCGTCAATGTGCGGCGCCGCAAGGGGGTCTACTGGAAGGCGGGATTTGTGGTGGCCGTAGTGCTGCTGGCAGTAGCTAAGCCCTATTCCAGTTGGAAGGGAGAGCGCTTTACCGAGCGAGCCGCGAACTCCCTCGCGAGCGGGAATCCTTCCCAGGCGGCACTTGAGGCCCGGGTCGCTCTCGCAGCCGATGACAGCAACTCAGTCGCTGTTGGCCATCTTGCAGAGGCGTACGAGAAACTCAACGACCGCAGGTTGCTTCCAGTTTTGGAGCAGCTTACCGGCGACAAAGGGACTTTGCGCTATGCCCGCGCTGCTCTTGCCTTTGGCGAGATCGATCTGGCAAAGCAATCTCTGGCTGAGTTTCATCCCAGTGCCACGGAGGAAGTCGTCGAATACAGCAAGCTTGGAATTCTCTGGGCGGAAATGGCGAAAGATTCGGGCGCCTTGTTCACTCATCTTGAAGCGCTGGCACGGGCCAATGCTGACTCAGAAGCTGGTGAATCGGCACTGTTAAAGCTGGCAGGATTGGTTGCTCTCTCTGGCAACATGACGATGCCGGACGATCTGTACGCGCAACTCAAGGAATGGGCAGGCCGCGATGATGCGTTGTCACTTGATGCCAACGTTCTTCTTTGGGCTATGGCAAGTCGCGATCCGAATGTGCCAGTCCAAAGCTCCCGGTTTCTGGACCGGCTGAAGATCACGGACAGCGATAGTCCGGAAGTGATCAATCTAAAAAGCGCCGCGCAAATTCGGGCGATGGATTTTGCGGTGGCATTTGAAGATGACGCCTGGATGGGGCTGTTGTCAGGTCTGCAACAGCGCGTCACCGAGCAGCGCGATCCAACTTTGTCGGGAGTCGTTTTGCAATGGATGCACCGGCATCAACAGTACACTGAAACAGTCGACGCTGCGAAGCGGTCGTCCGCCAGTCTTGAGCCGACGCCGGAGGATGACGATGATGTGGTCAGGCGTATCGTTCTGGCCAGGATCCTTGTTGCCGATGCCTGTGCAAGAATCAACGACTGGCAGGGCGTAGGGCGCTGGTGCGAAGGGCCACCATGGGGGAGTCATGAATATTTGCGCTCTCTGTTGATTGCGCGTGCACTGTCTGGAGCATCGACGGATTCGATTCCCGTTCCCGCTGCGCGTTGGTTGCGTCTTGCCGTGGGGCAGGCTCTGGAAAATCCGGCAGATCTCAAATCGTTGGAGCTTGCCGCCCGCACCTACGGCCCAAGGGGCCTCTGGATTGAATTGCATCGCGGAATCGCTTCCAGATCCACCGACAATTCGCTGCGCACTTCCTCCCTTGCGATCATTAAGAAAGTTGCCCTCGAGTCTGGAAACCTGGTGCTCTTTCGCGAAGCTTCTGAACAGTTAGCGGAACTGATTCCAGACGACTGGGGGGATCGCCACAATGCCTTGTTCGCAGCAACGCTCATGGACACTGTGCCAGCCTCCACAGTTAGCGCTCTCACGGAGTTGAGGTCGGAGCAGCCCGATAGTGTCGATGTTGCCGTGTCACTCAGCCTTGCTCTCGCTCGTACTGGTGATCTTGAGAAGGCTGTTCAAGTCCTCGCGGTTCTCGATCAACCATTGCTGGCGGCCCCGGGAATTGCTCCGTTCTGTGCAATCGTATACGCTCTCGCAGGGGATGTTGAGCTGTCGCGGAAATACGCTGACAAACCCGCTGAGCTTCACTTTCCTGAATCACAGAGGCTGCTGACGCAGGCGATGACGACTCTGGAAGCGAACGGGTAAGCCTGATATTTTCAGAGGAACAGGACGAGCAGGGTTTACGCAAGTAGCGA
>JAGROY010000285.1 GCA_020439995.1 Verrucomicrobiia bacterium | reverse complement strand
CGATCGCCTTCTGCACCTCGCCCTGGCTTGCGAAAACACTCGCTCTAAGGTTCAACGCAACAATTCTGTGGAGAGCGTTTTTGCTATCGATCACTGGTGCAATTAACTCCAGAGCTTCTTCTGTATTGCCTTCGGACAGGCTTTGGACAGCGAGGGCCAATTCTTCGGGGCTGCCTTGAAGATCTGTGCACATCTGTTCGAGTTGACCCATCGGAAGTGTTGGCGAGAGTTTTTCCCGGATCCCATCGATCAGCAGCTGTTGCCGCAAATTTCCGTCCGAAGCGTTCCTTTCCACAGCAGCTTGCAAGTACTGCCTCGCCAGTGATTTTGCGTCGTATCGCTGCAATCGCTGGTCGAGTTCTCGGTCATCGTACCAGACGCGAACAAAATCCACCAGCAGCCGCAAAGGCTCGTAGTTCTGGTTCTCCTTCACTTCGACGCAGATTCGCATGAGCGGTTCGGTGACTTCGTAGAGAGACTCTCGTCCACGTTGAGATGCCTTGATGTAGCCCTTTTCCCTCAAGTCTTTGAGTTGATTGGAGATGGTCTGATGGCTGGCAAAGAGCTGCCGCGCCAGTTCTTTGACCGGCACGGTTCCTTCGCTTTTACACAGGTGTTCGACTATTTTCCGCTGTTGCGGAGGTAGCCAACGGATCCGTTCCTGATAATACGGAGTCAGTTCATCGACCATCTTCTGAAACGGTGCTACCAGACTGTCGATGTTGTCTCTGGTGATGAATTGCGAAAGCACGATGTAGATGCGGTGATTGCCTCCCGAGAGATGATGCAAGGCCCTCACCCGGGCCCGCCCGCGGGCGGTTTCCAGGAATGCCACGACATCGGTTTGATCATTGTGGCGGGCAATGTTCATGAGCAGCTCGGCCGCCTCCTCACGGCTGAGTGGCTTCATGTGCTCGGTCTGGAAGAACCCGTAGAATGGGCGGCTGCGATCCGTCAGATCATTGACCAGAGTCTGCGCCGTGCCGACGATGCAGAAGACGGGATGCTCCTGGATGAAGGCCCGAAGTTGCTTCTGGCCCCTGTCGCCCAATCCATCGAAGAGAGCGTCGAGGTTCTCCATGACGATGAGCAGGGTGTGTTTCCCCAGCGCCTTCAGAAGCACCTTCTTTACGAATTCCAATGCGGCGTCGGCAGCGAGATCGAAGGCCGGTTCCAGAGACTCGGCCTGGTAACTCTCTGGGTAGCGCTTCACCAGTGCACCATAGACTTTGAGCAGAAGCTCCAGCAGGGTGGTGCTCGTCTCGTCCTCATTCAGCCAGGCGATGTGAAGTCTGTCATCAAGATTCTTCTCGCCACTCAATCGATGCACTAACAAGGTAACCAAGTGCGTCTTCCCGCTCCCGCGCGGCCCAGCAAAGAGCAAGTGATGCTTATGGCCAGTCTCAGCACTCTCTTGAACGCGCTCGACAGCATCTTTCAATAGCGCGTGGCGCTGCACAAAGATGGTCTCCAGATCCTCGGGCGGCGTGCGGCTGGGAGTGAAGACGGACAGGAATTTTTTGTCAGACATGGCTCGAGCGGTGTTGAACTACAGGCTACGGTTGATCTTCCACCAGCGCTTGATCAGTGGAAATCGAAACTGGTAAGCACCATTGGAATCACGACTGAGATAGTGATCCTGCACCAGTAGCTTGAGCAGTGACAACAAGGCTTCGCGGTCGTCGAATCCGCTCACATTCTTGAGAGCGCCGAGCAAATCCGCGACCGACATCGATTCGCTGCGCACTGCCAGATCATCGAGAATGAGCAAGACCGTCTTCGCATCGTCACCGTAGTAGATGGGGATGCGCTCTCTGTAGTGATAGAGTTCCCAAGGGTCCTTTTCATCCGTGAGCTGATGCTTCACCATTTCCCGGACACGATGGGAGTCGACCGTGCCGCCAGCAATTTTCAACCCCTTGACGATATGATGGATGTAAAACGGGAAGCAATCCGACTCGTGCGCAATGACCTCTGCAACATTTGCTGACTCAGCGCAAACAAGAGCTTCCCCCTCGAGGAGAAGCATTGCCAGACTAACGGCATCCGATGATTCCAGCGGCAACACTTCGATCTCCAACATGTCGTTGACGGACGCGTTTGCATAGTTGGCTTTCTTTAGCGAACCGAGAACATGGTGCAGCCCAATCGAGCCAGTGATGACCATGCGCAATCCTGGATGATCCTGGCGGAGAGCCCGCAGCACATCGAGGACTTCCATGGCTGTCGGTGCCCCTTCACGGTCACGAATGTTTGCCAGCATGAACGGCATCTCATCCCATAGAAACACGAGTCGATCGTCGCCCTCCGATCGTTCATTCATCAGGTCGGAAATGGTAGTTCTCAGGACATCTTTCCATTGTGCGCTTGCCATTTCAGGCATCTTGAAAACACCTCCGACTTCGACACCTCCGATACTCTGAACAAGAGCTTTCGCGAGGCGTGTTGCTTTTCCTCGATTTGATAAAAATTGGTGCACTTCCCGGTAGACGGACATCGCAAAATCCATTGCAGAGTGGTACTGCTCAAGATCTTGCAACACAGGCCGCCATCCTGGCCGTGGCTCTGCTAGCATCTTCTTCGCGATCGTCGTTTTGCCGATTCTCCGCTCCGCAGTTTTGATAATGCTTTGCTGTTCAAGGGTATCCCACAGCAACTCTATCACTGCGCTCCGACCGATAACGGCATTTGTGTCGATCTGTCCACCTGGATTTGCTTTCATGTGTATTAACATACGTCTACATGGACGTATGTCAAATTAAACGTGCAAATATTTCATGATGCAAAATCACTTCACCCCGAGCTACCAGGGAAATCAGATCTGCGGCACCTTCGCCAGCACCTCGTCGAGGCGGCCTTCGCTGCCGTGTTCGCGGCACCAGTTTCTGATCTATTCCATATACAGATTGCGGGGTTCCTGAACAATGATGACATCCCTCGCGTCAACGAGGTCTTAATCCCTCGCCCAGCGCAGCTTTTGGACAATGACGTCTTCCGCAGTGGGCACGTAGGTTTCTTTCTTTAGTGTTCCGACCAGAATTTTACCCGCCGCTCAAACTGCAGTTGCACGAAATCATCATCAGAACGCGGAATGCCGTAGCAGCTCGTCGCAAATGCGCCCGTCAGCATGTGGTCGATACCTTCTGCTTCACATGCTTCGATCGACAGAACTGCGAGTTCAACAATCGTCATGGTGTCTCAGGTCGACTCGGTGCATACAGTCCGGATTCGTGAGCTATCGCGAGCCGGTTCAAGCGGCGCTGCACCTCTTTCCATCCAGCCAGATCATCACTCAATCCAAGCTGGGCCATCGCGCCATCGTGCATTCGCTGGAAGACTTCCGTCGTCAGGTCGAATGCTTCCGCCAGCCGCTCTTCCGCCGTCATCGCACGTGCCCGCAAAACCTTGTCACGATAGATCGCATCCTGAAGGGCTTCCAGATCCTGTTGTTGCTGCGGGTCTGTCATGGTTTCCGTTCGGAACGGTAGCCCGCCCCAGAATCAGGTTCAAGCCTCGGCCTCTGGCTGCGCTTGCGGCGTGCCCTTCTTCTTTGCCACCCTCTGCCCTGGCGCAGCGAGGATCTCGATGTAGATTCCTGGCCAGTTTTCGCTGGCTGCAAGGTCGATAGCGGCAGTGATTTCCTCTACGTGAGTGGCAATGGCAGATTCCGCATCTCTGCCCGTCCGGCAATTGAAATCCCAGAAATCGACGCCCTCCGGCAGCGCTTTGCGGCGCTCTCTTTTCAAATACTTGCGGACATCGTGCTTAATTCCTTCTACGACGCGGGGCGGCTTGTGGGGTGAGTTCTCAAGTGGGAACGTCTTCTTCATTTCCTTATGTCGCTGCCAAGCACGGCTTTGTCTCGCGTTTTTTAATCGGGATCGAGGCTCCGTGGAACCAGTGATTGAAACCTGCCAGAAATCTGGAATGGTGCGCGGCTGTCCCCATTATGTGCGCAATATTCGGATTTTCTGGTTTTGACGAGCCTGGCCTGCTGGAACGCATGGCCCGCATTCTTGTGCACCGGGGGCCGGACGGTGAGGGATTTTTCGCTGCTCCCGGTTTCAGCATGGGCATGCGGCGGCTGAGCATTATCGATTTGGAAGCTGGCTGGCAGCCTATTCACAATGAGGACGACTCGCTGGTAGTCTGCTACAACGGTGAGATCTACAACTACGTGGAACTGGCCGAAGAACTGAAGTCGAAGGGGCACACGTTCAAAACCCACTCCGACACCGAAGTGATCGTCCACGCCTATGAGGAGTGGGGCGAGCAATGCCTGGAGCGCTTCAATGGCATGTTCGCATTCGCGCTCTACGACCGGCGCAAGGATGAGGTCTTCCTGGCGCGCGACCGCTGCGGGCAGAAGCCTCTCTACTACTGGCAGGACGGCGGACGGCTGATCTTTGCTTCCGAGGTGAAGGCCATCCTGGAATCCCAGCAGGTTCCGCGTGCATGCAACACGCGTGCCCTCGACGCCTATCTGGGGCTGCGCTACGTGCCAGAGCCAGCGACCATGTTCAAGGATATCTACACCCTGCCAGCCGCGCACTGCATGCGGCTGAAGCGGGGGCAGGCTCCCGAGATCCGGCGCTACTGGGACATTCAACTTACGGAAGGGAACGACTACCAGTCGGACGCATTCTATCTCGAGCAGATTGAGGCAAAGCTGATGGATGCCGTGCGACTGACCATGCGCAGTGATGTGCCAGTGGCCGCTTATCTCAGCGGCGGCGTCGATTCCAGCGTCATCGTCGCGGCGATGACAAAGTTCAACCCTAGCATTAATACTTTCTCGATCGGATTCGACTCACCGATCGACGAAACAAAGGATGCGGCAGAGACGGCAAAATTCCTCGGCACGAATCACCAGGAAGTGCACTGCCTGCCGCAGGATTTCGATCTGTTGCGCAAGGTCATCTGGCACATGGACCGGCCAGTAGGCGATGCCCTGATCATCGCATTTTACAAGCTGGCAGAGGCTGCTTCATCGCAGTTCAAGGTCGTGTTGAGCGGTGAAGGGGCAGATGAAGTGTACGCTGGTTATTCTTTTCACAAAGTCATGCAGCTGGTGGAGAACTACATGCACTGCATGCCGGGCGCACTGCATCAACATGGCGTCGTCCCCATGTTGAATGCCGTGCCAGTGGGACTGCTGAACAAGATGTTCGAGTTCCCCGCCTACCTGGGCGAGCGCGGAAAGGCGCGACTGGTCAGCTTCCTGCGCCACTACCGCGGGCGGAACCTGTTCCAAAATTACACCGCGCTCAAAACCCTGTGGGACATTGACGAACGCCGCAGCATCTACTCAGAGGAATTCGCAGCTCAGGCGAACGACGACTGGATTCCGCAGGTCCGCGACGAAGGCGGGAAGTTCCTCGATCGGCTGCTCAAGATCCAGTACGACGAGTGGCTGCAGGACTGGGCGATCATCCGTCAGGACAAGAACACCATGGCGCACTCGCTGGAGATTCGCCTGCCATTCCTCGACCACACGTTGATCGAAGAAGGCTTCCGCATGCCGCCACGTATCAAAGCGCGCTTCCTCAAGGACAAGATCATCGAACGCTGGCTCGCCGCAAAACTCCTGCCGCGCGAAGTCGTCAACCGCCCGAAGAATCCCTTCTTCCTGCCGATGGAATTCTTCTTCGAGCACCCGCAGATCTCCGCCCTCATCCGCGAAACGCTGAACCGCGACCAGATCCTGAAGCGCGGCTACTTCAATCCCGACAAAGTCGACGCGCTGGTAAAGAAAATGGAAACGCGCGAGTTCGTCTACCTCAAGCAGGTAATGTCACTGGTGATCCTTGAGCTTTGGCACCAAGTGTTTATCGACAAGCAGGCGCCGTAGATCAAGGATCACTCAGGAGACATGGAGATATGAACGTTGGTACGAGACGTTTATTGTTGGTCGCCGCTAACTTCCGCGCAGCAGCCCGAGCAGATACCGGATTTCACCGTCCACCTGGCTTTCGTCGGTAACGGTGGCGCCGATCTCCTGACGCAGCACATTGCCGAACTCCCGGCGGAGTTCGAGTGCCGCTTGTTGCACTGCACCCTCGGTCATTCCGAGATCCGCAGCAATCTTCGCGTAGGGTTCCGTTCCATCGCCGTTGAACAGCCCCAGCAATTTCAAAAAGTGCGCCTCGCGTCCGCGATTCGTGAGGCGCTTGTGCAACTTCTCCAGAGCATTGTCATACAGCGTTCGCGCCCACCGGCGATCGAACGCTTCCTCTGGCGAGTCACTGGTGCCATTTGGAGCGCTGATGATTTCTTCGATCTCGTGCAGTGGAATCACCGGCGAACCTTGGCTGCGCTTTTGCGCAGTGGCCGCTCGGTGCTGGTCGGTGCGCCAGTTCTGCAACGAAGTGAGTAGGAACGACCGAAACAGGCCGTTGCCGCGCTCAATTTTGCGCAAAAACTCGCGGCTCAGCAGGTGGGCAAAGAAGCCCTGAATGGCATCGGCCGCAGTGTCGTGATCCAATTCTTTCCGGCGCAGGAACACATAGAGCGGCTTCCAATACGCGCGCGCGAGTTTTTCCCAAGCGGAGTCGGCCGACGTTCCTTCACCATTGTCCTGCAACAGGGCTGACCAGGGAGTATCCGGAAAAGTGCCTCCGCCTGAACCCGTCGGTTCTAAAGCTCGGAGAACGCTATGGGAATTCGTATTGATCCTGAAACTCTACTCATTTGGGGCAGTTAAGCAATCGTTTCCTGCGGATGCTACGGGATTTATCCGCAACGAGCGACCTGACCCGACGGGATGAAAAAATGGGCGGCATCTACTTTTCGTCCTGATCTTTGACGTTAAATTACGTAAATCCAAGGTGATGACAGATGGTCCATCGATAAGTCCTGCGTCCTGCTCCATCTGCGACGCGCCATTGGAGCCGGATGCCGTGTGCCTGGCCTGTGCGCTCGACAGCGCCCTCGCTGGTTCGGAAGGGAGATCCGATGCTGTGTCGCCGAGCGGGTTCGGAGATTTCGCGCCCCCAACCAGCGGCATTTTTGGGAAATACCGGCTGAACAAGGAACTGGGATCCGGCGGCATGGGCGTGATCTGGGAGGCGGAAGACACCAGCTTACATCGGACCGTCGCGATCAAAATGATCCGCGGATTTGCCTTTTCCAGCGCAGGAGAGCGGCAGCGATTCCAGCGCGAGGCAACGGCGGTGGCGCAGCTCGACCATCCCAACATCGTTCCGATTTACGAAGTTGGCGAGATCGAAGGCCAGCCCTACTTTGCGATGAAGCGCCTCGAGGGCGGCACCCTTTCCGCACGAATGGCCAACGGCGCAATGGATCAGCGCAAGGCAGCAGTAATCATGGAGAAGCTGGCACGTGCCATCGCCCACGCCCACGGACGCGGCGTCCTCCACCGTGATTTGAAACCGGACAATGTGCTCTTCGACAACTCCGGCGAACCTCACCTGACCGACTTCGGATTAGCGAAAATGTTAGACGAGGGCGACGGGCTCACCTTGACCACCGCCCACGTCGGCACTCCACACTACATGTCGCCGGAGCAGGCACGGGGTCGCGCCAAGGACATTACTGCGGCGAGCGACGTCTGGGCAGCGGGTGCCCTCCTGTTCCACATGCTGACGGGTGTGACGCCGTTTTCCGGCGAGAGTTCGGGCGAGATCCTGCACCACGTTGCGAATGACCAGCCATGTTCCATGGAGCATGCGGTTCCCGCCGTGGACAGGGACTTGCGAACTCTCTGCCTGCGCTGTCTGGAGAGGGATCCCGCGCAGCGCCTGCCAGGCGCTGAAGTTCTGGCCGACGAACTGACCCGCTGGCTGGACGGCCGCCCCATCGCGACGAAACCAACGCCATTCGCGATCAAAGCCCGGCACTGGATCCGCCACCGGCCACTTGGAACGACGGCCCTTGTGATCGGTTTGCTGATCATTGCCGCGGTGGCTTCGGTCAACTTCGTGGCCTCGAAGCGCGGACGAACGCTCAACTATGGCGATACCATAAGCCTGCGCAACGTCGCCAATCACGAGTACCTCGACACCTGTGGCTGGGTCCTCGATTCGGAACTGGGCATCGAGCTGCCCACGCAAAGCCTCTTCGTCTTCACCTCCAAAACCCTCAACCGCGGCGACCGCCCCAGCGGTACCTGGTTGATCGAGGCTTCGGGCGAAACCGAACCCGACAAACGGCTTTCATTCGGCGACAGAATCCACCTGCAGAGCATGTATCCCGGCGGTGGCTGGCTCGACAACTGTGGCCTGATCAAACATTTGGACTCTTACCATGAGTTTGCTGCCAGCCAGCAAAACGCCGTTTCCACCAGCCCCCAGCATCTGGCTAGTGACGAAACCGACACCTGGATCGTCCGATCCCCCCACGGCAAGACCGGCCCACTGGAAATTGGTGATGCCATCGTGCTCGAAACGGCCTTTGTGGGCGGTGGCCACCTCAATGTGTCCGGAAAGGCGTCCAGCATCAAAGCGTTTTCGGGCGTCGGGTTCGAAGGCGTCTCAAGCATTGTCTTCGTTTCCAACAAGGAAAAAGCCGTTGGTCCGTCCGGCCAATGGAAAGTCGAGAAGACGGATTGGCGGGTTCCGAAGAAAAAGTGAACTCACCAAGAGTTCCGAGGGCAGCAGAATTCGATGAATTCGTTTCCGGGGACGCTTGCAATTGTTCAGAAGAATCGGCTCTTGTTGAAGCCGTGTGTCTGTGTGCTTCAGAAGCAGGGTTACGATCGTGTCCTCAGGGGGGCAGCAACGGTCTCCTGACGGGGTTGGGAGATGTCGCTGCGTATATCCGCGCGAATCCAGTGAGAGCAGGGCTCTGTGACGATTCGAAAGACTATCGGTTTGCTGGGTGCGTGATGCCAGGATATCCAGAACTCGACATGGATGCTGACGACTACTGGCCACGCTTCTGGCGGATCTACTGGAAGCTGAGGGAAAATGACGATTCGTCAGCGTCTCCGCTATAGCAATTGCTTTGGCTTCGTGATTCCTATTTGCTCACCGAGTCCGCAAATTTCTCAACAGCAGTGGCAATCGCCTTCGCGATGCGGTCACGGTAAGCATCTGACTTCAAGAGTTCCGCATCCTGCGCGTTGCTCATAAAGCCTGTTTCAACGAGGATGGCGGGATGGATGGAGTGCTGCAGCACGTAATAACCGCCGTCTCGGATGCCTCGGTCCGTCGATTCGTTGCCGATTTCATTGGCCAGTGCTTTCTGAACTTCTACGGCTAGCTGGCGACTGAAGGCTCGCTGATCGTCGCTATCGTCCCCTTTTGGATACCAAGTCTCAAACCCGCGTTCCTCCGTGTCGCTAGATAGATTCGCGTGGAGACCAACGAACACGGCGTTATCAACCTTGTTACCAAGCTCCGCACGGTCGCGCAGTGACACAAATTCGTCCTTTGAGCGTATTAGTACGACATTGAATCCTTTTTCTTCAAGTGCGATTCGGGTTCGTCGGGCGAGGTCCAGATTAAAGTCTTTTTCCACAAGACCGTTACCCCCACCTTTTGAATCGTCGCCGCCATGGCCGGGATCGAGCACGACTGTCTTGATATCCAGCTTTGCGTGATCTGGAAATGGCGGAGTCATGTTCACCATCGCTCCACTGGGACGAATGACTGCAGCCGTGATGAAAACGAGATGGCGCTCATCAGTGCTGGAGTCCAATTCGTATGCAATGGTCGTGCCACTCCAAATAGTCACCGAAGTCGATTGCAATTTCTCGTTGTCTCCTTCGCGAAAAGTTACGTCCATATTGATTTTGGATCCGTCATCGTTCGCAACTGGATCAATCTCGCAGACTGGAAAGCCCGGTTGACTTGCTTCGATCGATGCCCGCTGACCGCTCATTGTAACGTATGTCGGAGTTGGAATGATTCGTGTCGCTGATTGTTTCGCAAGGACATCAAGCATCTCCTTGAGTTGGTCGGCGGTAAATATGCCCCTGATTGTTTCTCTTCCTTCTGCTGGTATATCAGCATCAAATGCCTGATCCGCGAGTTCCCGCGTATACACGTGCCTGGTCTCAAGTAAGATCTTCAATGACGTATCTGGTGGAGCAAACTTGCCGAAGAACTCTTGGTACTGCGAAAGATCCTGGCTCTTCAAACGGACAGCGATTTGACCATAAAAGTAGAGAGCGGTACCGCCCTCATCGAGATGCAGATCAAACCCGGAGCGTTCCAGAAATTCTTTGGCTGTCAGTTCCTTGCCATCGATTGTCACGGCAGCCAGCCACTTCTCACGGTCGACACGGAAGGGAACGGTGAGCCACTCGGGATCGGTATCCTTTGCACCTGGTTCCTGAGCCCAGACGCTGGCCAGTGCGATGCAGGCTGTGCAAACGCTGAGTGCCAGAGTTGCCCGGGCGGTTCTTCCGGGTGTGCGGCGATTCAGGGATGGATCGAGAATCCGCTGCACCCGTTTGCCTATTGTTGAGGGCTGCGCCATGGCTGGGCAGGTGATCTCGCGGAAGCCGCCCTTGGCGAACCGGCTCAGTAATTCGGCGTAGTCCACGGCAGCTGTTCCGTTTTGCAGAACCGCGTCATCAATCGAGCATTCCTCTGTGAGACGTGCCGCTCTGAGCAACAACCAAGCCGCCGGGTTGAGCGCATGCAGCGCAAGCGCGAGCTGCGCCAGGAAACGTGAGAGAGCATCGCGGCGCTTCACATGAGCAAGCTCGTGACGCAGGATCAGCATGCGCTCGGTCTCGCTGGTCGAATCGATCACCGTTGCAGGCAACAGCAGAGTGTGCCGGATAAGGCCCATGACAAACGGCACCTTCACGGCAGCGCCGGATCTGAGCGTCACTCCGCTGGCGATGCCCAATTCACTTTTGACCCGGCTGAGGCTATCCAGCCAGTGCGGCGCGTCCACCGCAACGCACGCACGACGGAGAATCCGAGCCCTCCACAGACCTGTCGCGAGCCGCAGGAGCACGATAAGGCAACCGGCGCTCCACAGCAGAAGCAGCGGAGCCGCCCACATTTCTAAAAATGTCTTCGGTACCTCCGCAACGACGGGTGAAACCGGTGCAGATTCAGGCATCTGCGCGATCGGGGTATCGATGAAAACAGGCGCTCCTCCAGTCGGCTCAAGTGCTCCCAGAATCACTTCTTCATCTTCGCCCCCTTTCTGCCAGACGGGCGGCACAAACCACAGCGCAGGCAGCGCAAGGAGCGCCACACACGTCAGCCGCAGAAAGTAATTCTGTGTAGCCGCACTGGCACGGAAAGCACGCATCGCCAGCAATACTAACAGTGCCACTACAGCGAGCATTAGCCCACGAGCCAGCAATGTTGTCAAGGGTACCGCCAGCTGCACCCAAATACTCGAGTCCATGACCGTCATCATTTTGCTCCTTTCTTTTTCGCTTCGGCGATCATCTTCGCGATGCGGTTCAATTCATCACTGGCGATTTCGGTATCTTTCATGCTGAGTAATCCTGAGACCACCTGCTCTACCGATCCTTCGAAGAAAGTATCGCGCATTCGCCGTAGTGCGGAAGTCGCCATCTCGGATCGGGGCCGCGCTGAGGTGTAAACGTAAGTGGCCCCGGACTCTGTGTGTTTCACGTGCCCTTTTTCTTCCAGCACGGATAACAGCTTGCGCACTGTGGAATACGACGGCGCATCCGGTATCTGCTCCCAGACTTCCCTCGCCGTCGCCTGCTTCTCCCGCAGCAAGACATCCATGATCTGTCGCTCGCGACGAGACATCGGGTCGACCTCCGCTGATTTCGCTCGTTTGTTTGCCATGCTGCGAATATTTTCGCATCCTGCGAAAAACGCAAGCACAGAGTGCGAATATTTTCGCAATCCACCTCCCGAGAGGCGTTTGACTGCGCAACGATCAACGATGCTCTACGCCTTCTGGGTCGGTGCAAATTTCTGATAGAGAACGGAAGCGGCGATGACGGTAACGGCGACACCGACCAGCGCGCCAATGCGGTAGAGCTGGTTCAATTGACTCAGGTCGTGCACGAAGAGCTTGAGCAATGTGAACGACATCAGTGCAAGTCCAGCGTAGCGACAGGCCGGGAGTTTGCGCCAGAATCCGGCAACGAACAGCGGGAATGCGAACAAGGCCCATGCAATGGAATAAGTCATGTCGCGCGCAAAATTTGCCGAGAACTCGAATGAAACCCTGGAGCCGGTTGAATAGAAATCAGCGATCTGAATATTGAGCAGATAGAAAGCAAGGATGACGCCTCCACCGAATGCCAGTGGCTGCACTGAGCGGCCGAACAGTTTTTCGCGTGGCGGCTGAAGAAGTCGTCCAGCGCCAAAGTGGCAGGCCGCCGCAAGTCCGTAGACCCAGAGATACCAGTTAAGAATCGGCACGCCAGACCGCGCATGGTAGTCGAAGACAAAGGGATTCAGCGTGAGTCTGGCGAAGGCAATGGCGAGCAGAACGACACCGGTTGCCTTGAGCCCCACGTGCGGAACGTGGTGGAAAAGCCAGATCAGTGCCACGCCCTCCAGCGCCCAGGCGACGGTGAGCCACTCGCGATCGAACTGCACTGGCGCGATGAGTGTGATGAAGAACAACGCAGCCCCTCCTGTCCACGCAAGCACGCGGTTGCGGGTTGGATCAGTCGCATCTGGAAATTCCTTGATCAAATGGAAGAGGATCAGAAGTGGCGGAACGGCCATCAGTGCAGGGACGACTCCGATAAGTTCGATCGACCAGGTGCTCTCAATGAGCCCGTAGATCAGGAAGTAGTGCAGGATACCGGAAAGTGCAGAAGTTGCCCACGGCAGGGCAGTGCGCCGGGCGTCACCGGAGAGAATGAACGGCAGCCCCGTGAATGCCGCATTGAAAAACAGCAACCAGGCGAGCGGCACGACAGGGTGATCGGTGGAAAAATGTATCTGCATCCAGAGTGCTTCGACGACGATCACCCCTCCGAATGCGACTGTAGCCAGAATGGTCATGTTGTTTCGCCGTGCGATGTACGTCAGCATGGCTCCCAACACCAGTGCCGCCAGGAACACCGGCGACGGATTTTGCAAATGTGACAGCCGTCCCATACTCATCACCAGCAGCGCAAACGGAAGGACTCCAGACCAGACGGCCAGCAGGACGTCCGGCTTCGCCAGCGCGGCAAGTGATGGATGACCGGCCAGGCCGTCGATCTGGATGGGCTTCATGTCTCCCAGACGGTTGCTCAGGAACACAGCGGCAGCCGAGAAGAATCCTCCAAAACCTAACACCACCACCAATACTTCGTTCAAGCCCATGCTTTTCGCCGTCGGCAGCGTCACGATGTAGAACGCAGCCAGCAGAAAGGTCAGCAGCGATGCGCCGAGTGCGACAAATGCGGAGCGTGACTGCACCGCCGCAGCGATGAGCAGAACATTGATAAGCAGAGCGGTGGGCCAGATTGAAAACCCATAGAAGCCGCGCAGCATGGGCAGCATCACCAGCACCAGCGTGACCAGAGGCGTCAACTGGCAGAGTCGTTTCACAAGGTTACTTGCTTGATCGTCGGGCAACGGGTTCAGGCGCCGCATGAGCATCGGCGCACCGCTTTGGACGAAGCCGAAGACGACAAGGAAAGGAAGGGTCGCGCGGAACTCGTGATCGGTCTGGTTGCCGAGCGTATAGGCACCCATGACCAGAAACGCCAGAAGAGAAGCACCTAACGATAGCACCGACGAACGTGACAACGCTGCCGCAATGAGCAGCAATACGTTGAGAATCAAAATCGTCGGCAACAGCGCAAATGTATGCAGGCCCCGCACCATCGGCAGCAGAGCGAGCAGAAGTGTTAACAGTGGAGCCAACTGGTAGAGGATTCGATGGCCGGAGTCGCAGACGTCTCCGGGATGAAGCCGGCGCATGAGTATCGGCGCAGCACTGTGGATGAGGCCAAAGATGACGAAGAATGGCAGCGTCGCGAGGAAGCTGTGTTCCTGAAGAAAAATGAGGATGAAGAGTCCAAGGATCGAAAAGGTGGACACTGCGGCGGCTTCCACGACACGCCGACAGCCGCTCGAGAAGAATGGAATCGCGAGCAGAAGGACGTCGACGACGATGACGTATGACAGGACGATCCATGGACGGGCGGCGAGTTCCGCATACGAAAAGAACAACAGAGATACCAGCATTGCCGAGCCTGATAAGATCAGCGCCGAGGCCAGCGCCCACTTCTCCTTTGCTGTGGATCGATTGTTCCACCAGAAGACGCCAAGGAACAGCACCTGAAATCCGAGGAAGATGCCCATGGCTCCAAACGCTTTCGCAGCAGTGAAGTGAGATATCGCCCAGCCTGCCTGCATCAGAACAGTAGCGATGGCAGCGAGTACCACCAGATGCCGCCAGCGTTGCTTGAAGGCGATCGCAGCCAGACCGATGTCGAGCACTGCGATGTAACTGAACAAGGCGACCGAGTGATCATTGCCGGTAGAGAGCAGCACCGGCGTCAGGAAGCCACCTAACAAACCCAGAATCGCGACAACCTGGCCGTTGAGCCGGACAGCGATCGTGAATGCGGTGGCTGTAACCGCCGCCATCAGAACAAACGCGACCGGCATGTTAAAGAATCCGTAAAACGCATGGGAGGACGCGAAGACGCAGGCGTACAGGGTCAAAATTCCAGTCGCACACAGCGTCTGTGAGGTCACCTCGTAAGTCTTGCGTTTCACAAACCAACCGCCGATGAGCAATCCAGCGCCAGCGAGAGAACCAAGGATGACACGGGCAGCCGGCGGGATCAGGTTCTGCTCAAAAGAATAGCGGACGAAAAACGCCAGCCCCAGAAAGAGAGCCAAACCACCGATCCAGGCGAACAACTTGCCGCCCATGAACGCTTCCCAATTGAGCGGTTTCTTCGGTGCTGGTGGCGGCGATTGTTTTGCCACTTTGACCACCGTGCGGGGCGTTGCCTTTGTGGCGGGAATCGGCGGTGGCGTCTGGGTTGGCCTGGGAGTGGGAGTTGGTGGAGCCGTTGCAACTGGTCGCTGCTCGACCTTCCGTTCTGGGATCATTGCTGGAGCCGTGGATTCTTTCACCCGCTCCGTGCGTTCCAGATTTCGCAGCCGGGTGTGCAGCAGTAAGACTTCGTCCCTGAGTTTCTTCGTCTCAGATCTCGCGGAAGCAGCGATTGCCAAAGCAATCAGAGGCAGCGCAATAATTGCTACAATCAAGATGATTACGAATTCCATGATTCCAAATGCATTCAATGTTCAGATCGCCGAAGCTGGGTGGCGAAGTCAGAACTCTAGGAGATTTGCCCCGTTGTGCCCAATCGATTGCGCTTTGCAAACCATCGATAGGATTGATGGATCGATGATTGCTCGATTCCCTCCCCTCTATGGTAGAA
Organism: Verrucomicrobiia bacterium; assembly: GCA_020439995.1. GTDB lineage: Bacteria > Verrucomicrobiota > Verrucomicrobiia > Verrucomicrobiales > DEV007 > JAGROY01. The sequence goes on along the minus strand of JAGROY010000285.1, from coordinate 23,593 downwards.
CGATAGCCCAGCTCTCACCTCACCAGTGCTTTGGGAAGCTTTTCACTATCTATCCGCTCGGTTATGCCTATTTCTTTGGACCGTCCCTTTCGACCATCCATTTCGCATCAATGCCTTTTGGTCTACCGGTGCGGGCCTTGCGGCAATGAATTCCGCAAACGTCCCCTTGTAACGAATATCGCTTTCAGCATGATTGTCGTCTGGATCCTTTCGATTCCTGCAGTATGGATACTGCTCGTGCTCTCGGATCAGAAGCCTCCTTATTCTCCCACTGCATGCTCGATACATCCCGTCGATGTAGCCTGCTATTACTTTGGAACTGCGCGATAGTGATTGCTCCTCCGCCAGTTCTCTGGATAAACCTGATGGAGAGTGCGGGAGAAGGCACCGCCGGTCATGGTGTTGATCGGTCGCCATACCCTGAGATCTTCGCTCGCGTCGATGCTGTATTCCAGCCCGGTCTCGGTCGGAAACAACAATGCAAGGGTGCCATTCGGCAGCGCCACGATCGACCAATCGGCGGGGAAACTTGCTGGGGAGCTCGCGGAAGAGCCAAAAACGTGCTCCGCTACGTTCGACCTACCGTCCTGATCAGAATCAACGATGCGGTCATCCACTCCTGGAACGAGCGGTGCGCTTTCGTCCGCATCGTTAACACCATCGCCATCAGCATCGCTCAAAGTAACGGCGTAAAGAAGATCACCCGCGGAAACAACGAGGCTGCCATCGGCCTTGGCAAGCACGCCTCCTGCCCGCTGATCAATCATCGGATCAGCAAGCAGATAGACCGTCGTAACTTCTCCCTGCGGTGTGATTCTTCTCACAGCGTAAGATTCTTCTTCTGCATCAGTTGAAGGGACGAAACAAACTCCAGCCTTATCTACGGTGATCATTTCAAGGGATGGCAATAATGCTGCGGAGCCTTGTCCATCCGTGTATCCATCCTCCCAAGCCCCTGCAACAAGAGCAACCATACCATCCGCAAGTCTCAGGAGTCGCGCCCCATCACCAATGTACAGGCTTCCGCCGGGCGCTGCCGCTATGTCTCGGAGTTCGCGGAACTTCACGTCGGCCAGCGCTACCGGTTCACTGTCAACAAAAGTCGCCCCAATTCCACCCAGGGTTCCCATTGTGCCATCACTGGCGATGGTACGGATCGTCTCACCACTGGCCACATAGATGGTTCCATCTTCGCTTACTGTTACATGCTGCGGATTCTCGATCGACACGATTTCAGGGGAATCCTCAACGATCCCCGATTCCGACAAGCTCGCTATCATCACTCCCGGATAGCCCCGCATGGCCAACACCAGATCATCGTTGGGCAAGATTGCAATATCACTGAATTGAAAGTTATTTCCGACTTCGAATACCTTGAACTTAACAATGCCATCAGGTGACAGTGAATAGAGCACTCCCCTGCCTCCACTGATCGCATACACAGTGCCATCCGTGGCTTCCACCATGGAGCCTGGGTTCCGGAACCTTGCGTCAAATGCTGGTATACCAACATTCTGCTCCTCACTGTTCCCACCGCCCGCGAGCCATACACCAGACCCATAGGTTGGAATTCGCAATCGCACACCCAGCGAACTCCCGTACCGCGGCTCATAACCTTCCATTACCGACAAAGTCTGAATCCAGACGGCATCCTTACTCGGAATCGGCTCTGTATAGATCGGTGAAGCTTCTGTAGGCTTCGAGCCATCAAGGGTGTAGTGGATGCGTGCGCCCGCAGTGCCAATCAATGCCACTTCCTGGCCCGGGAACACAGTGCCTACATTGCCTATATTGCCAGCGAGATTTACCCGGCCCATTCCAAAATTGAATGACCAGCTGGTCATGGTGCTGAGCCCCAAGTCCGGGCGAAAGGCAACTGCTCTCACGAGGATTTCAGAAGGGCCCGAAACGATAGGTGGGTTCCTCGGATCGTATAGCGGACTCCTTTCCCCTGGCATGCTGCCATCTAGCGTAAAGTGAATTTCCGCGCCGGGCGTCGCAGTCGAGAGTACCACTGCCGCCTCCAGATTCGGGTTCGTATCCACCCGCTCGAAAGAAACCCGGGCGGTCTTCAAATTAAAGTGCTTCGTTTCCACTTCACTCGGTCCGGTTGAGGGATGATAGGCGATAGCCTTGACTGTTATGCTGTCCACCAACAATGGCGGGTTCTCCCAATCCCATGCTGTGCTCGCGGTCGTGGGGCGCGAGCCGTCGGTGGTGTAGTAAACCGCAAGATAGAACGGAGATGGTGCAAACTGAAGTGTTCCCCACCCGCTTACGGCAGTGCCATTGTCCGTGCTCGAAACTTCAATGCGTGGCGGTTGAATCGAAGTTGCAGGGATAGACCGGTATACGGTACCTTCTCTCGAGACGTACAAGGCATCGCCACCTGCACCCCGCCCTGCAGTACTGAAGCCCTGACTGTTAATACAGCACTGGTTTGTAGCCGTGCCTATAGCGTAATCCCTGTCAAAGTGTGGTTCCACAGCGAAGTAGACGGTCGAGCCCCTGTCAGTACCGTACAGGACGCCGTCTTTCACAAAACTGCGCGCTGTGTGAAAACCTCGAGCCTTACTTTGTTCTGGATCAAACAAGGGCATCACCGTATCCGTCGGGCGTGGAATAGGCCCTCTGTGGTAACAGCCCAAAGATGCCTTAAAGTACGGCCACCCGAAGTTTCTACCACGGGAAGCATCAATTTCCAGAACATTCACTTCTTCACCCCCTACTCCATCAATGACGAATAGACGACCAGCATCGGTATCAAATGCAATCCGGGGATTCTGCAGGCCGGTGGCCCAGATCTCTGGAAGAGCATCATCAACATCGACAAATGGATTGTCGTCCGGAACCGCGTATGGCAGACCGTCTAGATTTTTCGACACATCTATGCGTAGGATTTTTCCGTCGAAAGTGCCGAGAGCCTGAGTGGGCGGAACACCTGACAATTTGTTTAATTGCAAGTAGCCATCGCCCGTAGCGATATAGAGAAAACCGTCTGGCCCAAACTCCATGTCCCCTCCAAAGCTCGGATACGGGTTCGGCCCTGATGTAAACGGCATCTCTAGCAAAACGTCCTCAATCGGGACCGCGTCAGAGCTGACGATTATCCGCGACACGCGCAATACTTCCGCATCCGATCTGGGTGTGTAAGAGACGTAAATCGCTCGATCGGATTCATGTTGTGGTGATAGCACAAAGTCCGACAATCCCCGCGAATCATTGCCAGACTCTGGATCGATCACAATCGAACTCAGATCCAACCACGGCTCCTCAGCAACAGCGTCATTTTTCACCACAAAGAACAAACCTACCTCGTTTGCGAAAATGGTTTCATCGCTTCCGACCGCCGAGTCTAGCGCGACAATATCCCCTCCCTCAATTGTGGTCACGACTTCAAGGTCTCTTAAAGGTAAGTGATACTGGCCAGCAGAATCCAATACCAATGCGCTCATGACAATCACAGCACCTGTCAACTCTCGCATCCTGACTTCCAACATTGCTCAGTATTTACTGTGTGTTCTCCTCAGTCAAGTCGAGTTGATACCAGTGCCGAACGTTTTATTAGTCTTTTCACCTCAAATTCACACTGGGTTCATTGCGCCTTCTCATCAGAGTGAAACGTTTTTCTGAATTACAGATTCCAGAATTCCAGAGATTCAGACGATTTAAACCTATGACTACGAAAAACATTCGAGAATGGCACGCTGGTGATGGCGTTGAAGACAATGCAAGCGATCGGAAGATCAAGGAACTCCCGCGGAGAGCACTGCGATCGGCGATTATGGTGATGTTAGTGTCCCTTGTGATTGTGCTCTGGGCGGCACGGGCCAGTGGGGCAGATGGCGGGGACAAGACGTTGTCCCCTTACTTCAGTGTGGAAACCAGAGATGCGAATGCTGCGGCATTTCCTCTGCGGTCAACGGATGTTGCGGTGAATATTTCAGGTGTGATCGCGGATGTCACGGTCAGGCAACTCTATGCGAACCTGGGTGGTGGAGCGATCGATGCGGTTTACATTTTCCCCGCATCGACGCGTTGCGCCGTGCATGGCATGACCATGCGCATAGGTGGCCGGACGATTGAAGCCAAGGTGATGGAACGTGCCGAGGCACGTAAGGAATTCGAGAAGGCGAAAAGCGAAAAGAAATCGGCGGCGCTACTGGTGCAGCAGAGGCCCAACGTATTCCAGATGAACATCGGGCGCGTGCTACCGGGAGATGAAATCGAGATCGAACTGCACTACACCGAACATCTGGTTCCCGAAAAGGGCATCTACGAGTTCGTTTATCCGACGGTGGTCGGGCCGCGCTACTCGAATCAACGGGAGAGTGAAGTGGCCGCGTCTGAGAAATGGATCGCCAACCCGTTTTTGAAAAAGGGTACAACAGCGCCCACGGCATTCCACATCTCGGCGAGCGTCCATGGCGGTATGCCGCTTGCATCTGTTGCCTGTGATTCCCATCCGGTAAAGATTGCCTACAAGGATGAAACGTCGGCTGAGGTGCAGCTCGATGAGTCTGAAACCAATGGAAGCAATGGCGGCAACCGGGACTTCATCCTTCGCTATGCGATCGCCGGCAATGAGGTCGGGAGCGGTCTCCTTTTGCATCAGGCCGCAGAAGGCGAAGGGGAGAACTTCTTTCTGCTCACGGTGCAACCTCCGGCAAGGGTGGAGAAGGGAGATGTCTCGAAACGCGAATACGTCTTCGTTGTGGATGTGTCAGGATCGATGAGTGGTTTCCCGCTGAACACGGCGAAGGCGCTGATGGCGGGCTTGCTCAAGGAGATGCGCCCGACCGATCGCTTCAACGTCCTGCTCTTTGCGGGTTCGTCTAAAGTACTGTCGGAACGGCCACTCGAAGCCACCGCTGCACACTTAAAGCAGGCGAATACACTCATCGACCGGCAAGGCGGAGGTGGTGGCACCGAGTTACTGCCCGCGCTGTCAAGAGCCCTGTCGCTGCCAAAGACCGATGGCTATTCGCGCAGCATCGTTATCGTGACCGACGGCTATGTGCAAGTGGAACGCGAAGCCTTTGACATGCTGCGCAAGAACCTCGGCGAGGCCAACGCATTTGCATTCGGGATCGGCTCAAGTGTGAACCGCTTTTTGATCGAAGGCATCGCCCGTGCGGGCGGCGGCGAATCGTTCGTCGTCACCCGCCCGGCAGAAGCGGCCAGCATGGCGCAAAAATTGCACGACTACATCTCTGCGCCGGTGCTCACCGACATTGAAATTCTCTACGACGGCTTCGACGCCTATGATGTGGAGCCGAAAGGATACCCTGACGTGATGGCAGAACGCCCACTGGTAGTCTGGGGAAAGTGGCAAGGGAACCCTGCGGGCAAAATTGAGATCACCGGTCTGCGCGGCGATGGCTCGCGTTACCGCCATGTGCACCAGGTCGGGGCTGGAGACGATCGCACTAACTCCGCCCTGCCTTACCTCTGGGCGCGCAACCGCATCGCAGCTCTCAGTGATTACATCGGCGTCCAACGCGACGCGGAGGACATCCGCGAAGTGACGAATCTCGGGCTCAGCTACAATTTGCTGACCGACTACACATCGTTCATCGCCGTGGATACCGAGGCGCGTGCGCTTGAGAACTCTGACGAGCCCACCGTTGTCAAGCAGCCACTGCCACTACCTCAGGGCGTGAGCAATGCCGCAGTCCCTGAGCCGCAAACAGCACTGCTGGCACTGGTGGCAATGTTCCTTCTCCTGTGCGGTCGCAGTCGTCGCGCGCAAAGATGAACCGCACGCGCTCCATACTGCTTCTTGCACTCGCCGCCGCGTTCTGGCCCGTGGGCCGCTGGTATGTGGTGCGAATGACTGACGGTTCCGATGAGCCGTGGGGGATCGCCGCACTGGCCGTCGCCATGGTGATGCCGTTCAGGACACATCGAAGCTCAGAACCACTAAGGTGCACGACCTCTATAGTAGCAGTGTTAGGGATCTATCTCGTCACCTTCCCGTGGCTGCCGCCGCTTGTGAAAGGCTGCCTGATGATGACGGCATTCGCGCTGGCACTGCCCGGTGGAGCGGGAGCGCCCGGGATTCGTGGCCTTCTGCTGCTGTCGCTGCCAGTGATGGCATCCGCCCAGTTCTTTGCGGGCTTTCCGCTGCGGGTTATTGCAGCGAAAGGTGCGGCAGCCCTGCTTCATCTCGGGGGATGCGAAGTAAGCGCCAGTGGTGCCGTGCTGCTCTGGCAGGGCGACCCGATTCTGGTCGATGCGCCGTGTAGCGGCATCCGCATGCTGTGGGTAGGGATGGCGATGTTCTGCATCGGTGCAGCCCGGGCCGGGCTTCGATGGCGCCCTTTCCTGGCGGGCTTCGCAGTCGCAGTGGCCGTCATTGTTGCTGCCAATTCCGTTCGGTGTGCGCTGGTCTTTGTGGAAGAGGCAGGCATCGCGGAAGTTCCAGAGGGGTGGCACACCGGAGTCGGACTCGCGGTATTTGCCTGCACCGGATGCCTGTTGCTCGCCTTTGCCGGCAGGCTCGGAACCACCCGCTATCGATACCTCCATGTTCATGAAGCATCGTCGACCTGACCGGGCTACCATCATCCTGGCAATTGTTCTGATGCAGTGCGCCATTGCCGCCGCACTTCCGCTGTTTCAGTCCGACGATGCATCGCTGCACCGGCAGCAGCACACCGGTGCGGTTACATGGCCGACGAAGTTCGAGGGAGCAAACCTGACACCCATCGAACTCGATGCCAAAGCCACTGCCGCCCTCCAGCGTTTCCCCGGCGAGGCAGCGTTGTTTTCGGATGGCTCGCGTTACGTCCTGCTGCGTCAGGTAACACGGGCGACCCGTCAGCTGCATTCGTCTGCCGACTGCTTGCAGGGAATGGGGCACCAGATCCGCTCGCGAACGATCATCACCAGGCGTGAGGATGGCAGCCGTTGGGCACGGTTCACGACCGACATGGGCATCGAGGCCTGTGAACAGATCCGCAGCTCCCGGACACAGAAGACATGGACTGATGTGTCTGCCTGGTTCTGGGATGCGACGTTCCACAGTGAGGACGGCCCATGGCTGGCAGTCACTCTTTTCAGCTCGGATTTCAGGAGTCCAGATCCTTCCCAATGATTTCGATTGCCACCGAGTGACCATCGAGCACTTCCTTCGTATCTGGATCGCAATGTCGGCTCGTGTACATTGCACCTTGATCGAAATCGCGGCTGCCTTGTTGTGCTGAGTTCAGCGCTTCTTCTGGAGTCTTGCCTTCCGCTACGAATCTGCCTCGCAGATTGACCAAAACGGTGCCGCCCGTGGTGCGCGCGTGCGCACGCCAGGCGTCAGGAGTCAGTGCGAATCCGAGAATGTGCCGCCATGGAATCCGGGATGGAACGCGATCGAGACCGTAACCGCCCCATGGGTGGCAACGCAGGATCCGGAGTGTCGCGAGGCTGCTCCCTTTGAAAAATCCGTGGATCTCCAGTGCACGAATGGCGAACTGTGAGCACGAGGGATCATAGCGGCAACTGCCTTTACCACCGGAGAACCAGCGTTTTATCGGCGCGACTGCCCATTGATAGATCCTGATGAGAAGGATGCACAGGTGCTTCACGGCGGCGTCTCCCAGTCATCCGGCAGGGTTACTCCTCCTCATCGGAGCCAATCACCGGTTGACCCTGCTGATCGAGATAGTCCTGCAGGATGATGCACGCCGCTGCCTGGTCAATAATCGATCTGCTATTGCGCACATTGCGCCCGGCTTCCCGAAGCGATCGCTGGGCCTCTACAGTGCTGAGCCGCTCGTCGATGAAGATAACCTCAATACGCTGATCGATGCGCGACCGCAGACGCTCAGTGAAAGCCTTTACCTTTTCCACTGCCGGACCTTCCGAGCCATCCATTCGCAGGGGCAATCCCATCACGATCTTGTCCACCCGCTTCTCCCGGGCGACCTCCGCAATGCGCGTCTCAGCGCTTTCGACCTTTGCAACATCCACTGTCTCCAGTGGATGCGCCATCATCCCGAGATCATCGCTGATTGCCAGCCCGATCCTTGCGTCTCCGTAGTCGATACCTAATGCGCGCATAGTGTGTTTTAGTTGTGTTAGTGTAATCCGGGAGGCACCAGGTCGACCAGTTTCTTGATGCTGTCGGCGCAGTTTTTGTCGGCGACGAGGATTGCATCACCCGTTTGCACGATAATGAGATCCTTTACACCTAACAGTGCAATGTGAGACGGCTGGCGGGAGTAGACAATGTTGCCCGAAGAATCGATCTGAGAGACCGCGCAATTGGTGTGATTGTCAGAAGCATCAGTGTCCAGATAGCCTGCAACGGACAACCAGCTGCCGATATCATCCCAGTCGAAGGTGGCTTCCAAATTGAGCACCCGGGATGCCTTTTCCATGAGGGCATAGTCGATGGAAATCTTTGGCAGTTCAGGAAATTCCTTGTGCAGCGCGGTCTCAAGACTTCCGCCATCGCGAAGCCTCTGGATAAAGGCTGCAAGCTCCGGGCAATGCGCACCCAGCTCCTTGGTGACGGTAGGGATCGACCAGATGAACATGCCTGCATTCCAGGTGAAATTCCCCTGGCGCAGGAATTCTTCTGCCTGGGCGGTGTCCGGTTTTTCGCGGAAGCAATTGACTTCAAAAACCGGATCGTCTGATTTTCTGCCAGCGATCGAGGCGCCGTCACCGCGCTCGATGTAGCCGTAGCTTGGGCATGGCCAGGTGGGCTTGATTCCCACGGTGACCAGCGCTTCTTCAAGTGCTGCTACCTCCGCAGCGGCTCCAAGCAGGGAGCGGAAACTCGTTGCGTCCTGCACCAGATGGTCAGCGGGCAACACCATCATGACGGCTTCTGGATCGCGTGCTGCGATGATGCCGATGCCCAGAGCGATGGCGGGTGCAGTGTCACGCTTCGCGGGTTCCGCCACGATGTTCGCGGCCGGCAGTTGCGGCAGCGCCTTTCGTACGGCGGGTTCCTGTTCGACGTTGGTGAGCACGATGATATTCTCGACCGGCACCAGCCCTTCCAGGCGGTTGACAGTTTGCTCAATGAGCGTCTGGTCATCGAACAGATTGAGCAATTGCTTTGGAGTGGCGTTGCGGCTGAGCGGCCAGAAGCGTGTGCCGCTACCGCCAGCTAGAATCAATGCGTAGTTCTCGGGCATAGGCGTTTTGGATGGAGGTGAACGAGGTGATGAACAAATCAGTCAGTGGGCTATTGTGTGCCTTGCGCGCCGCCGTTCTCCCTTAGCTTCGCCAGCAGGATTCCCTTTTCCAGTGGGATAGGGGCTAGCTGAAACCGCTCGGCGTATTTTCCACGATTGTGCGCCTTGCAGCACGCCCAGCATGCGCTGTAGCGAGCCAGTTTGCGCACACGCAGTACCACATCGCCGCACGCCGGACATTGGTATGCGTAGTTGCGGCGGCGTGGGTTGGTTTTGAAAGGCAGAGTATGGCGGCTCTTCTCGCCGGGTATTCCGAGATCGCAGCACGCCTGACGCCACTCCATGCCATGCGCGGCGATGCGACGACGCCCAGCACGCCGGTGGGCGACAAGGTGGGCCAGTTCGTGCCTGAGGATACGCTGAGTAACGGCGTCGTCGAATTCCCCGAGCCTTGGGTTGAGATCAATGTTAGAGGTGCGGGGACAGGCGGTGCCTGCAGTGGTCTTCAGCCGGGGATTCCACGTCACCCGGACCGCCGCTGCGAGATCGTGCATGGCAAGTTCGGTGCTCAGCCTTTGCGCCAGCGCCGTCAGTGCACCGTCTTGCCCAGTCCGTGACCGCGCTGGAGCTGGCTTCGGCTCCTGTTTTACCTGTGGTTCAACATTTGGAGCCGACACTGGATCCGGAGCGGGTTGGGGGAACCTGCGCCGTTTGCGATCGATCAGGAAATCGAACATCATCTGACTGCTCCGAGGCATCGCCATGATCACGAACCGGTGGCGGGTACTGCCACGATGGGACTTCCGGGCCGTACCGCGCGTTTGTCCAGAACGCGGTGCTCCTGATCCTCGAGCGCCACCAGTGAGTGAGGCGGAACGCTCTTCATGAGGAACACGTTTCCGCCGATGGTGCTGCCCTCGCCGATAACGGTATCGCCTCCCAGCACTGTCGCATTTGGATAAATCGTCACGTCATCCTCGACATCAGGGTGCCGCTTGATGCCCTTGACGATGTGGCCTTCGCCATCTTTCGGGAAGCTGCGCGCGCCGAGCGTGACTCCGTGGTAAAGTTTGACCCGCGAGCCGATCACACAGGTCTCACCGATCACGACTCCAGTGCCGTGGTCGATAAAAAAGTGCGAGCCGATCTGTGCCCCCGGATGGATATCGATACCTGTCTTCTCGTGCGCCCACTCAGTCATCATGCGCGGCAACAAGGGCACCTTCGCGTTGTAGAGAACGTGGGCCAACCGCTGAATTGCGATTGCCTCAATGCACGGATACGAAAGGATGATTTCTTCGATCGATTTCGCGGCAGGATCTCCGTCATAAGCAGCCTGCACGTCCGTGCTGAGGATGCTCCTCACCTCCGGCAGCTCGTGGAGAAAATCGCACACAATCTTGTGCGCCAGGTCAGACGTTTCCCCTTTGCTCACTGATTCATCCGCGCGACTGCGCAAGCTGCGGTTCACCTCCACACGCAGGCGCTCGAGCATGCCGCACATGCGTTCGGCGATGACCATTTCCGTTTCATTCGAGCACAGCGCGTGTTCCTCAAAGAAGCCGGGGAATAAGATCCGCAGCAGCTCTTCGCAGATGCCCGGCACCGCGCGCTTCGATGGATAGTTGGCTCCATCGATGTTATTGATCCCTCCAGCTTCCTGGTAGGATTTCAGGAGCTCATCTACGATCTGTTTTTGTTCGCAATCCATGCGTTCTTGGGCCGGACTATAGTGGCGTTCTGCTGCGAGTGAACCGATTTTTTCAATGTGAGGAATAGTTCAGCGCAGCACCCGTTCAGTCGCCCGCAGGGCCGGTATGGCCTGAACTTCCGGGAGCGGGCTGGGCACGTATGCAGGCACGGGATAAATGAAGAGGTAGCTCCCCGGCTTCAGTTTTTGCAGAACATCCGGCAGGTCTTCTGCGGACACCGCCGGGCAGCCGTGGCTGCGGCCAATGCGCGGAACTCCCAGCTCCAGCTGGTTTTCCAGAATCGTCTTGTAGGAGACGTACCAGGCGGAATGCAGCACGACATCGCGTTTGAAGGCGTAGTCGTTGATGTCCTTTTGCAGACCGTGCAAGCGGATCGATCGTCCGTGTTCTCCCGTGTATTGCTCACCTACTCGGTACAGGCCCGGGCTGCTCTGCAGGGATCCGGGAACGTTCGAGTAAGACCTGACGTAAAGGTCTCCGCTATGGTGACCGTGCGCAACGAGGTGACGGCTCTCTTCACCCGTGCGGGGATTGTAGATCGCCAGCCGCCGGTCATACGATGGCAGGGTAAAGTCGATGATCGCCAGTGCCTTCACATTGGCCAGGCGAATGCCTTGCTGGCGCAGCGCCTTCTTTGCGGCAGCATATGCCAATGCCATATCGCTCTCCTGAGCGCGGTACTCGGCCTCGCCGCCCAGCAGATTCAGCACCGTGGCACGAGCCTCGGCTTCTGTGATCGGCGCTGGTTCCGCATCTGCTTCAGGTGGGTATTCTTCGCTGGGCAGGCTTTCGCTTGCCTGGACTGCGACAGGTGCTGGCTGAGGTGGCGATTCGATCAGCGGCCGATGATTGCCGGAAGGAGTAGGACTGGCGGGCGGTTTATCCAGAACAAGCTCCGGTACCACTGACGACTCAGAAGGGATCGAAAAAGGCAGAGTGGCGATGGTCTCCAGCGAAACGGCAGTCTTCGTCGCAAGAGGTATTTGCGGCATCGGCGAACTTGAAACCACGGGCAGCGGCAGTGACGCTGCGATCGATTCTTCGGAAACCGGGGTTAGCGCTGCGATCGCCAGGGTTTCGTCAGCCCAGGTGCCCTGTGCCATTTCCTGCTGCACCAGCGGAGCGACATCGCTACTGGAAGACGTCGCATGCCGCGCTAGCGCGCTTGCGGCTATCACAACGGCGAGGATTCCCCCCCATCTCGGAACAGTTAACTTCATAGAATCACTGCCATGACACCCGAACACTCGCGGCATGGCCAAGCTTCACCATAATCAATATGGAAACCATACTATAAATCAGATCCCACACTGGAAAGCAAGCGGTTATTCGCTTCAATTCACAGTGAACTTCTGCTGGTTTTCCGCCTTCGCTTAGGGAGCTTCCCAGTCGACATCCACTTTCTGCACGTTGCCGAAGCGGTCGATGTAGCGGACGAAGCCGTTTTCGACCCCAAATTCGTGCACCATCTTGGTCACTTTGACGTCGAAACAGCAGTATTCGGCGATTTTCATGATCTCGCCCTGCTGCCACCAGCGAATGGCATCGATGCCGTCTGCCGATTTTCCTGCACCGAGACAGGCCGACGCAATGGCCTCCAGTTTGAGGCGGTGGCCCAGCTTTTCCTCCAGATCGACCATCATATCGAGGCTTCGGGTGGCAGCGCCGATTTCCCATGTTGAATACCCCATGAGCACTTCGTAGTCGAACGACACATGATTGTAGCCGATGACCAGATCAGCCGTCATGATTTCCTCAATCAGGGCCGGCGCCTCTTCCTCCGGGTAAATGATGTATTCCCCCTTTGCCGAGCTGTAAGTGACACCCACGGACATGCCCATGCGCGCCTTATTGGACCAGCCCCCGACGTCATTCGCCGAGCGTTGAGTCTCAAGATCAAAGTATACAAAGTTGCGGCTGCCCACTTCCACACCCCTGCCAAAGGGTGGGCCACACGTCCAGTCCAAAGTAGTCCGAGCTTTAAGCTCGATTCCCTTCGTTTGCCCTCCTATGTTGGACTGGAAATCAGGATAGAGCTGGAGCTCGAACTACTTTCTTGCCGAGTATCAACACTGAGGAAATCGAACGGTGGAGAAACAGCTCATATGCGTAGTCAGTCTGGTGATCGGCACGGGACTGGGGTTTTTGTTGGCAAAAACGACACCAATGAGCGGGCCGAAAGCAGCCGGGCCAACATTGGGCGGTGCAAGTGTCACGATGGGTGATTCAATGCCGTCGGCAGGATCAGCCTCCCGGTCTGGCCAGGGATCCGCAGCCGGGAGCAAGCGTGGGAGTATCGACCAACTTCTCGCCCTGGTGAACCCCTACAGTTCGACCTACAACCGTGAACTGAGCGAAGCGATCGATCAACTGAGCCTTGCGGCAATCGTGACACTCGCGGCGGAACTGGAAAATGTGCCAGTGAGAGACGACCGAAGCTACCAACTCCGTGCAGCGCTATTCTCCCGCTGGGCGCAACTGGACTCGAATGCGGCATGGCTTGCCGCTACGCGCAACAAAAACGCAGGCTTAAAGGGAGGGGCGATGAGTGCTGTTCTAGGAGAAATTGCCCGGACGGATTTCACGGCGGCTCGGCGGCTGGCGGAGGGACTTAATAATCCCCAGGAAAGGCAGTCGGCAATGAATGGAATCATTGCCGGCGGCTCGCAACAGAAGCCAGAGGCTGTTTTTGACATGGTGACTCAGCTTTCCGGTCAACAGACCGGGTGGCAATACAGTCGGCTCTTCCAGCAATGGGCTCGCGATCAACCGGACGCCGCCATCGCCAAATTCAGCGGGATCAAAGGGCAACAAAATCGGGGCCAGGCGCTGAATGGACTGGTGGCTGGACTGGCCACAGTCGATCCTGACCGGGCCATCGCGTTTGCAGGAGGACTGGAGAACCTGAACGAACGAAACAGCGCTTTAAGCGTGGTTGCCGCCAACATAGCCAGCACTGATCCGCAGCGGGCGCTCAAAATGCTGGATGATGTTCCTGCTGGAAATCAGCGTCGGCAGATGATTTCAAGCATTGCCTTGTCCTGGTCTGGTCGGGATCCGAATGGAGCAATTGCGTGGATGCAGACGCTGCCCCCCGGGGACAAAAACGCAGCCATGCAAAACGCCATCTGGCAGATAACGGTAAACGATCCCAGCACAGCAGCAGACATGATCGGATCCATGCCCATTTCGAACAACACTACCGAAATGTTTCAAACCGTCGCAAGCCAATGGGCTCAAAGCGATCCCACGGCGGCAGCGGCCTGGGTGGAAACGCTGCCCAGAGGCGCAGGGCGTCAACAGGCGGTGAACGGGTTGGTCTCTGGATTGAAAAACGACGAGCCTGCAAAGGCCGCTGCATTCCTTTCCAAAGAGGGAATCACCAACAACTTAAGCTATGTGGCTGGAAATCTCTTTGGAAGCTGGGTCACCACTGACCCCGAGGCAGCAGTCGCCTGGATCGACGGACTCGACCTAGGCAGCAACGCCATGCGCAACGTTCTCTCCAACGGCCTCAATTCGTGGGTGCAATCTGACACTGCAGCTGCAACGGAGTACGCCCTTGGAATTACCGACAAAGATGTACAGCATCAGGCTGTTGAATCCCTCTTCAGTAGCTGGGCTCAATTCGATCCAGTAGCAGCACAGGACTGGGCGCTGACGAATCTTGAAGGCGACACAAAAGCCGGATCGCTTGCCAATTTTATCCGGCAGGCCGCTTACAATGATCCCGACATGGCTCTCGAACTCTACGCACAAGCCACGGCAAAGCTGACAGATGACGAGATCAACGAATCCTTCAGCGATGTTGCGATCAGAATTGCCCAGGGATGGAGCCAATTTGACGCCCCAGGTGCCGCAGACTGGGTGATGGATCTACCTGAGGGTGATCAACGCAGTGCGTCCATCCAGTCGATTGTAGACAACTGGAGCCACGCCGACCCGGTGGCCGCATCAGAATTTGTCAGCACACTGCCGCAAGGCAAAGAACGCGATGGCGCAGTCCGGTCTCTCGTGCAGCAGGTGCAAGAGACCGATCCTGAGGCAGCATTCATCTGGGCGGAATCGATCGGCGACGAACAAATGCGCAACAGCTCCGTGAGCGATACAGCGATGCAATGGAAGGAAATCGATGCCGATGCAGCATTCCAAGCCGTTGGCAATGCCGATATTTCGGATGAACAGAAAGTGAAGCTCCTGAAGCAGATGCAGGAATAGGCCATCCCATTAGTGCAAAGTTGCGCAACTTCGTAATAAACAGACCATAAGTGACTTATGATCCATTATGTGTCTCTTATGTAACACCGAATTTGTGGAGCCAGAGTCAGATCGCAGTTTTCGTATCCTTGTCTATGAAAACAACATTCGTAAAATCACTGATTCCGGTAATCGCACTGTTAGGGAGCTCCGCACAGGCAGGGATCTTCGGATCAACGGAACGCAGCTGCGTTCGTGCAGCCAGCATCGCTCGCGAGCTGAATTCCTGCGAAGATCAGGGAACCCGCTTGTCGAGCCGGCGGAAAGCCTTGCTTGAACAAAAGTATGCCGCTCTGACTGCTGAAATGAAACGGTCCGGACTGAAGGCTGAACACCGCAAACCGGTTGCCTTTCGCAAACTGCGCAATAAAGGCTGGTTCCCGGCCTGGCGTTCGTAGTCGCCTCTATGAATCGCTACCGTAGCGCCGCATCATCCCGGCCACTTCCCGGTCGGTTTGATCGACGCTGTCTTCGAGGGCGGCCATGACGCCCGGTGCATCCGCCGGTCGATTCTGGCTCAGCTTGAACTTGCCCTCGATCCGGGTGATCTTGATTTCGAAGCCAACGATCGCCCTCATAAGGTTATCGCGAAACTCCTGGGGAATCGTTCCGTGCCAGCGGTTAGCGCGGGGGGCTTCATAAAATTCGACCAGCTCTTCAAGCATCGTGGCGAACTCCTGCGGGTCGGTGACCAATCTCGGAATGCCATAGACGTGCACTACGGTGTAATTCCAAGTGGGCACGGCAGGCTGCGTGTCATACCATGACGGTGAAATGTATGCGTGTGGACCAGTGAATGTCACCAGAACTTCCTGCCCGTTTTCAAAGTGCCGCCACTGGGGATTTGCACGCGCCAGGTGGGAAACGAGTGTTCCCTCGCCACCTCCAGAAGATTCGCGGCAGAGCACGGGCATGTGGGCTGCATGCGGCACCTCGCCATCGTGAGTAATGATGGTGGCAAAGCTGTATTGCCTCATGAACGCAACCAGTGTGGCGTGATCGTCAATCTTGAATACTGCGGGTGAATACATAGCGCTCTGAGGAAGGGGGACAAGGTTCGATACTTGACTCTACGACCCATTGAACGAAAGCTTTTGCCACTATGCCACTACAAGTTGATTGGAAGGGAGTATTTCCCGCCGTACCCACGCAGTTCAAGGACGACTTCTCTCTGGATCTGCCGGCCACCCAGAAGCATGTCGAAGCGCTGCTGAGCGAAGGAATTCACGGTCTCATCATGCTCGGCACCATCGGCGAGAACTGTTCGTTGTCACTGGACGAGAAGGTGCAGGTGCTCAAAGCGACAAAGGAAGTCTGCGGGGACAGCGTCCCGTTGCTCAATGGCATTGCTGAATTCACCACTGCCAATGCCTGCCAGACAGCGCGTGCGGCAGCGGCAGCAGGGGTCGATGGCTTCATGGTCATGCCCGGCATGGTCTACAACTCGGACGCCCGCGAGACGGTCAATCATTTTCGCACAGTAGCGGCAGCCACAGACCTGCCGATCATGTGCTACAACAACCCGCCCGTCTACCGCGTCGATATCACACCGGATATGTTCGAAGCGCTGGCAGACGTCGAAACCATCGTCTGCATCAAAGAAGCCGCCGGCGACACTCGGCGCATCACCGACCTGTTCAACCAGCTGGGCGACCGCTTCCTCATTTTCTCCGGCCTCGATGACGTCGCGCTGGAGAGCATCCTGCTTGGCTGCACCGGCTGGATTTCCGGACTGGTAGATGCGTTCCCCCGCGAAAATCGCCTCATGTGGGACGCCGCTACCAGTGGAGACTGGAACCGCGCCCTCGAAATCTATCGCTGGTACATGC
This sequence comes from Verrucomicrobiia bacterium, assembly GCA_020439995.1. GTDB lineage: Bacteria > Verrucomicrobiota > Verrucomicrobiia > Verrucomicrobiales > DEV007 > JAGROY01. The sequence continues at coordinate 6,652 of JAGROY010000285.1, read as the reverse complement.
CCATGCTGCACTTCGACAGCCACCCGAAGCTGGTGCAATACATCAAGCTCACCTGCGCCGAAATGGGCTACGGCACCGAAACCGTCCGCGCCCCGCGCATGCCCCTGATCGGCGAAGAACGCGAGCGTATCCTCAAAATCGTCCGCGACAGCGCCGCCACCCGGCCAGCGTAGCCTCTTACCCTACTCCACCTCTGGAAGCTTATTCTCCGCACCTTCTTCTTTCCGGCCATGGAGATGCTGGGCGAGGAATTGCTCCATGGCGCGGTAGAAATCGAAGCGGTTTTCTTCGTTGTGGAAGCCGTGGCCTTCGTCGTCTTTGACCATGTAGGGGACGTTGACGCCGCGCTTGCGCAGGCCTTCGACCATCTGGTCGGACTCGGACTTGACCACGCGGGGGTCATTGGCGCCCTGGGCGATGAATAGCGGTGCCTTGATTTTGTCCGCATTCAGGGCCGGGGAATAGGCTTCGAGCATCTTGCGGTCTTCCGGATCCTCGGGATTGCCCACTTGCTCATACATCATGGCCAGGAACTGCTCCCAGTAGGGCGGGATCGATTTCATGAAGGTGAGCAAATTCGACACGCCAACGTAGTCGACACCACACGCATAAAGATCCGGTGTGTAAGCGAGGCCAGCCAGGGTGGCGTATCCGCCGTAGGAACCGCCGTAGATGCCTACCCGCTTGGGATCGGCAATGCCTTCGCTGATCAGCCACTTGGCACCATCCGTCACATCGTTCTGCATTTCCTGCCCCCATTTCTTGAAGCTGGCTTCCCAGAACTCGCGCCCGTAGCCGGTGGAGCCGCGGTAGTTCATTTGCAGGACTGCGTAGCCGCGATTCGCCAGGAACTGGACTTCCGGGTTGAAGCCCCAGTGGTCGCGCACCCAGGGGCCGCCATGGACGTTGACGATGACCGGTAGGTTCTTCGGCTCGACTCCTTTTGGCAATGTCAGGTAGCCGTGAATGGTAAGGCCATCGCGCGACTTGTAGCTGACGGGCTTCATCTCGGACATCTGCTCCGCGTCGAGCCACGGACTTACTTCCGCCAGCTTCGTCAGCTTCTTGTCGGCAGAATCAAAAAAGTAGTAAGCGCCCAGCGTACGGTCGCTGTAGGTGCGCACCAGGTACTTGGTTTCGTCTTTGGAAAGGTCTGCCAGCCCGACCTCCACTCCGGGAAGCTGCGCTTCCAGGTAGGCCTGCAACTCCTCACGTTCCTTATCGAAGAATTTGTAGGCGCGCTTGTCGGTCGTATATGACACACCGGTGATCGTTTTCTTTTTGTCCGAGCTGAGCAACCGACTGACGTCGACTTCCGGATGTTCGAAAATGGTTTCCTCCTCCTTCGCCGTTTCAGGATTGAAAACAACGATGGACGCCTTGTCCCGCCCGAGGTTCGACGATGCGTAGATCTTCTTGTTGTCGTAGGTGAAGAACAACGGATCCAGGGTTTCCTTAAAGTTTGTCTCGAGGATCTGTTTGAACTCCGCTGATTCGTCTGCTCGGTAGAGCAATCCCGTATTCACGCCGTCAGTGGTGGAGATCATGCGCAGCTTGCCATCGTGGTCGGTAACGTAACCGCTGTAGTTGCCCGGGTTTTCAACAAGGAGTTCCAGCTCTGCGGTGTCGACATTGATGCGATAGGCGTCGAAGAATCGCTTGTCGCGCTTGTTGATCGAAACGAGCATGTGCTGAGGATCGTCCTCAAGATCATCGATCACACCCACGCGCACTTCGTCGAAGGGCGTCAGGTCTTTGGGATTCTTGCCATCGGCATCCACCGCGTAGAGGCGGAAATTTTCATCACCACCGGTGTCCTGAATAAAGACGATGCGGCTGTCACTTGCCCAGGCGAATCCAGCAATGTCACGCCCTTCGGCACTGGTCACCCTGACCACTTCCTCGGAGCCCATTTTCTGAACGTGAACATTCATCCGGTTCTTCCACGGCTTCATGTAGGCGAGGTGCGTGCCGTCCGGAGAGAGATCGTACCCTGATGTTTCCGGATTGCGGAAGAAGTCCCGCATAGGGATCAATGGGGCGGCGCCGACTGGTGCGGCACCGGCTTCGGATTTGGCCTCCTGGGCGGACGTTGGAACGGTCATGGTAAAAGTCGCAATTGCTGCGAGGAAGGTGGCGGGGTAACGCAATTTCATATTCTCCATATAGCAGAGATTCAGGGCACTTCGATCGAAATACATAGCCAGGAGGCGTGCCATTCCCGTTCGGAAACAAAAAGGGCCGGATCAGTCGTCAAGTTGAATGCCCCCTCTCAATGGCTTGTGGAAGACGCGGACGGTGAGTATCGCGACTTCCCGCAGACGACGAATCCAACTAAGGATCGTCTTCCATCGGCCGTTCTGATATGGCCTGACGCGCAGATCACCAAAATTGTTGACCATGATGAACCGTATTTACCCAACCCAGTGTGCCATTATTGCCTCAGTCTTCACCATCATAGCGCAGGGATCCATGGCGCAGGCACAGCTTGAGAGTCCGCTCATTCGTGAAGAAAGGTCGCTCTCCTCGCCTCCACTCACCACAAAGATGGATGGCAAGATCAAGCCGCTGTTCTGGCAGGCCAGCATTGGCAAGTCCGCTCTCTTCATACCATTGAAGGAGATCGAGTTTGTGTCCGTTCAGAACTACAAAGTCGTTTCCAGCGTCCTGCAGCCGGGCCGCGACCTCGTTGCCGAGCAGTCGGAAATGTCACGCGTGCGCGAACTTACGATTTCGACAAAATCGCAGAACCTCATCCGCATTTACTACATCGATAAACTCAAGGACGCCGACAACAAAGAAGGCGACGAACGATCCGCCCTGAAAGAGCTGGAGAAGCTGCGGGGTAAACTCGACACTGTCAAAGACCAGCCCTATCCCGTGAAACACTACCCGGAAACCACACACAAGCACATGGTGGAGTACCGCGTTTCCAACGAGAGCGATGTCGAACAGCTCTACGAAAGCCTGCAGCAGACACTCGTCAACTTTCACGCCTACCAGCTGGTCGACGCCCAAAAGCCAGAAACGATCTCCAAAGTCACCGCCAGCGAGAACAAGTGAGCCGCAACTACGGATCCGCTATCCTTGATCAAGGCTAGGATGACCTGGCTGCCGCTTCCACTTGTTGCTTTTTCAGGGTAGGCCTCGCGATCAAAACGCACTGCTGCCCTTGCTCTGGCTTATCGCATAAACTTGTATGACATTCGACGAGGGCTACGCGACTCCAGTTTGATGGATCGCGCATTCCTTAGAGAACCCTCGCACATCAATCCTCGACGACCCGAACATAGAAACCACTTCGCCAATGTTCTCGAAAAATGTCGACGACTTCACAGCCAACACCTTTCCGCGGCTCGGCAACATCACTGAATGCAGACCAATTCGCAAAGTCAGACGAAGCCTCTACCCGATAGTTTTTTCCTGGCTGTGTTAGATAGATGAGCGACATCCGGTTTAACGCATGACTCCACGCAATGCGCAGGCCGAAATCAGGACTACTTCCAGCTGACTGGGGATCAGTGCCAAAGTAATACTCCGCCGCATTCGAAATTCCATCTTGATCCTCATCCAGAAGTAAATCGTTGTAGCCTGTTCGATATGGCTCCCCTTCTACATCTTCTTGATTGTCTGGAATGCGATCGTCATCCGAGTCCGACAATTGCAAACGATACACGGCCTCCTTATTAGAAACAAGTAACTTGCCAGGAGCTTCAACCTCGATCGCAGTGATCCCATCGGCAAATGTGCTGTCGAGGACAATGGACGAAATCCGATTCTGACTGAAGTCGATGCGGCGGATTCGATCCCTCTCCACATACCATAGATTTCCCACGGAGTCGGAAGCTAAAAACCGGAAACTCGCCGTTCGCGCACGATCAAACGCGCCATCTTGATACAGCGAACCGCTCTCCACGCGATCAGCTCGTTTAAGAACTCGTGTCAGCGAGCCATTGCTATCGATGGCGAGGAGTCCAGCATTTGTGGTAACGTACAGGAGTCCATGTGCGCCCATCGCAATGCCCCCGATACCGCCTAAGTCGGCATCAGTGCGGTAGACCGGGTCGTCGCCGACTGGTGTGCCACCTCCTCCTGCGAATGTGCCTACACTAAAGTCGGGCCTGATGATCCGAATTACGGCACCGTCGACTACATAAACATTTCCGCTTTCGTCGCCAACCAGATAGGTGGGATCAGAAAACCGAGCGTTGTCCTTTTCGCCATCGACGATTTCAAACCCTTCTGGAAATCCGACCGTTGCCCGAAGTGAAAGATCCGTGAGGTCAAAGAATCTTATCTGGCGATAGCCACCAATCGTGGTCACCAGCAAATTTAGATCCAGCAGCACACAGGAATCCAGCGGACTGCCGGGCGATGCCACCGTTCGATCGATATTTTCTGGATTGTGGACAAGGCTGGCCCATTGATCCCTCACGTCGTAGATTCCATTCTTCTGTGAGTGCACGAATAGCCTGTCGCCATTGACGCTGGCAATTGCAATTGGGAGCAGCCTGATAGCGGTCGGCAGTGCTCTAAACCAACTAGCCGCTCCAAAGTCTGGTGCTACCACCCCAGCCACGCGTTCAACACTTTCGATCGCTAATGGATCGACCAGATCTGGCTGGATGCTTGCAGAGCTGCTCTCGTATTCATTGTAAAAGGCTTTCGTTACAATCTCACCACTGTCTGGAAGAGAGATCGGGTGCGTGTACCTCTGGCTCTCAATGGTGGGTTCACTGCCATCGGTTGTGTAAGTAATGAGGGCGTTACGATTATCGGAAAACAATTCGAACTTCTGCCCCGGGTGATAGTAATAGAAGTAAGGTTCCTCGACATATGCGATACCCACATTCGGATCGTGCCGGTATTCCGTAACTGCACCTGTAATGTAGTCCGGATGGAGTGCGATCGCTCTCACCAGCAGGGGTTCGTCCCAGCCAGTAGGTATGTGCTCACCTTGTCCTAATTTCTGTGAATCCGCCGTAGGTTCCGTGCCATCAATCGTATAATAGACGACTGCATCGGAAGGGATTGGTGTCACCTCCAGTGACTCTGGATCCGGCGCGTGGAATAAAGTAGTAGTAGCGACCTGGAGTGCATAGGAAACCACAGGTCCGGGTGCCGCCCCTGGCGCGTAGACTCGGACTTTAAAGACGAACGACGGCATCTCGGGAACAGGGATTCTCGAATCGTTTTCAACGAGCGAACTGGTCTGGTCTGGGTCAGATCCGTCCGTCGTGTAATGGTATGCAAGTTGTCGATCGATGGATCTCGATCGGAGTGAGAAGTATCGCTCGACCGGTTGCTCTGGATCTTCGGCAAGCTCGGGCACGGGAAGCTGCGCAGGAAGCCGGAGCTCCGATGCTCGCCGGATCCCTCTGTCCACGACATAGATTTCACCATCAGAGTTTACCGCGAAGTCAGATGGCTCGACAAGGCGCCTCGTGATCAATACTTCAGATGGCAACCAGTGATTATTTTCCTGTTTTAAGGCAAATAGACGACCCGTGTCCCAGTCGGCAAATACATAGGAGCCGTAGAGTGAGGGAATCGCCGTGCCTCGATAGACAAATCCCCCGATGATGGAAGCTCCCAGAGTCCTTCCGTAAGCAAATACAGGATCAGTCAATGTCACCCCCTCGGGCACAGTCGGCAGAATAGATTCCAATCCTTCTTTGAATGGCCAGCCATAGTTTTCACCCCCAGACGAGCTAGCCTTTTGAAAATTGACCTCTTCAAAAGTGTCTTCTCCGACATCCGCAATATAGAGGTCGCCGGTTTGTTCATCGAAGTGAAATCTCCACGGGTTTCGCAGGCCATACGCCCAGATTTCTGGCAATGCTCCGGGAACTTCCCGGAAAGGATTGTCAGGTGGCACAGAATAAAGCGTCCCATCCGATCCAGGATGGCGCACATCAATGCGCAATATTTTGCCTCTCCAGTCCGCAAGCGACTGCGACGGATGTTCTTCAGTTATTTCAGCATCATGATCACCGATGCTGACATAGAGATACCCATCCGGACCAAACGCAATCTCTCCGCCCAAATGGAAATGAGAGAAAATGTCGATAACGATTACTTGCTCCTCATCCTGGGAAGAAACGGTTCCGTCTTCGCCGATTCGAAACCGCGAGACAACGAATTTCAAATCCTTTGAGGTATAGGAGAGATAGAAGATCTGATTCTCAGCAAACTCAGGATCGAACGCGATTCCCAACAATCCACTTTCATACTTTGCTGTTACCTTGCCGGAAATATCGAGAAAGAGATAGTCCGAATGCTGGGGCTCGCCATCAGCTCCAAACACACGGACACCGCCTTCGCTTCCCAGTACGAACATCCGACCCGAACCATCGTTGGCGAATTCGGCTCCAACGATCTGGTTCATCGTTCTGGAGGAGTCTTGTTCGTGCTCGATATAGGCAATCTGTGGCAAGTCGATCTCTTCGGATGAAGCCTGCCCCAGGCACGAGATCGAAACACTGACTGACATCGCCAATCCTGATAATAGACCTGTCCATCGAGTTGCCATTGGCATTAGGTTGCCCGTCACTGCTGGTTCCATAGCGGCAGGATATTTGCAAATGTCTGTCCGGTCAATGGGATTGGAACACCAAGGGGGGCGCATCCAGGGTTTTCCCATGTCAGTCCA